>DASVLC010000419.1:0-51646 GCA_036385045.1 Thermoanaerobaculia bacterium
GGCCTCTGCCACCTGCAGAAGAAAGGCGATGAAGATCAGCTGAAACGTGATCACCCAGGTACTTCGGAAGATCCCTTCGATCTGATCTTTGAGCAGCACACCGATCACCACGATCGGGATCGTCGCAAAGATGACGTACCACGCCTCGACCGAGTCCCGTTCACCGAACGGCTTGCGCGCGATGAGCCCGCGGAAGAATCCAACCGTCAGCCGCACGATGTCGCGGAAGAAGTAGATGATCACAGCGAGGATCGTTCCGAACTGGATCACCGCCGAAACGGCCGCCCCCGGATCTCCCCAGCCCAGCAGCTCGGGAACGATCTTCAAGTGACCGGTGGAAGAGATAGGGATGAATTCCGTGAGTCCCTGGACCAGCCCGAGGACGATGGCTTCGATGATAGACATTGGTGAGAATCGGAATTGAAAATTGAAAATTGAAAATTGAAAACAAGGAGCCGTTTCAGTACCTCATTTTCAATTTTCAATTTTCAATTCTCAATTTCCCCTCTGCTTCTCCTTACATTTGCCAGATCACCGGCAGGATCATCGGTCTTCTGCCCATGCTCTTGCGGAAGTAGCGCTTGAGCATGGCGCGAATCTTCTCCTGCAGCAGATCGGAATCGCGTACGACGTCGGTGGGACTTTCGTTAACCATGCCAACCACGGCCGCCTTCACTTCCGCCAGGACGTCTCCGCTCGCATCGACATGGACCAGGCCTCGGGTGATGATCTCCGGCTCTCGAATCATCCGGCCGTCGCTGTCGATCGCCAGTACGACGATGACGAAACCATCCTCGGCGAGGTGCTGGCGATCGCGAACCACGACATTCGGGACCTCTTCGGCCTCGCTGTCGATGAACACCTTGCCCTGCGGCACGCGCGAATCGAGCACGCGAATCGCCCCGCCGCCAACCTCGGCTACCTGGCCATTGGTGATCACGACGCCGTGAGGTACACCGACCTCTTCGGCAAGCCGGGCGTGGTGGATCAGATGTCTCAACGTCCCATGCATCGGAATGAAGAACTTCGGCCGCGTCAGGTTCAGCATCAGCTTCAGCTCTTCCTGGCAGGCGTGTCCGGAGACATGAATATCTGGCTGCTCGTGATGCACGACCTCTGCGCCGCGGCGATAGAGGTTGTCGATCACGTGGTTGACCGCACGTTCGTTTCCCGGAATGGTTCTCGCGGAGATCACGACGACATCACCCTTTTCGATCGTCACCTGACGATGCTCGCCGATTGCCATGCGGGAGAGAGCCGAGGATGGCTCGCCCTGCGTACCGGTCGTCATGATCAGGAGGTCGCGAGCCGGAATGTCGGCGGCAGAGGCGCGCGCGGAGCGAGGGAACTTCAGGTAGCCGAGCTTCTCCGCTGTCTCGACGTTCCCGACGAGCGAACGCCCCATCAGGAGCACCTTGCGGCGGACTTTGCGTGCGAGGTCGATGACCTGCTGCACGCGGTGAATGTGCGACGCGAACGTCGTGACGATGATCCGCCCTTCTGCCTTGGCGAACACACGCTCGAGGGCGCTGCCGACCGTCTTCTCGGATGGGCAGTGGCCCGGTACCAGAGCGTTCGTCGAGTCGCTGACGAGGAGGGTGACTCCCTGCTCGCCCCACCATGCGAAACGCGCGACATCGGTCGGCTTCGCGTCGATCGGTGTGTGGTCGATCTTGAAATCGCCGGTATGAACGATCGTTCCGCCCGGCGTCTGGATCGCGAAGCCGAGAGCGTCGACGATCGAATGCGTCACGCGGATCGCTTCGACGCGGAACGAGCCTGCCTCGACCGTTTCGCGCGGGGCAATCGGTCGGAGCTCGACCCCGTCGATGCCGAACTCCTCCAGCTTGTCGGCCACGAATCCGAGCGCGAGCGGCATCCCGTAGACCGGAACCCTCACTTTCTCGACGAGGAAAGGGACTGCTCCAATGTGATCCTCGTGGCCGTGAGTCAGGAACAACGCCTGGATCTTCGAGGCGTTCTCGAAGAGGTACGTCATATCGGGAACGATGACATCGACCCCGAGCGTGGCCGCATCGGGGAACATCATTCCGCAGTCGACGATGATGGCTTCATCGCCACACTCGTAGACCATGAGGTTCATCCCGATCTCACCGAGACCTCCGAGCGGGATGGCGCGAATGGACGGTACGTCGACCGGCGTTGTCTGTGGATCTATCGAAATCTCTTGGCTCATCGGCTTGTCGCGCAGACGGACATCCTCACGGGTAGATCCTGTTGAGCATGCGCGGGTACGGAATCGTCTCGCGAAGATGCGGGACTCCCGTCACCCAGGCCACGCACCTTTCGATTCCCATGCCGAATCCCGAGTGCGGGAAGGTCCCGTACTTGCGGACGTCGAGATACCACTGAAATGCCTCGACCGGCAGATCGTGCTCTTTGATCCGCTGGAGGAGCAGATCGTGGTCATGGATACGCTGCGAGCCTCCGATGATCTCTCCGTAGCCTTCCGGAGCGATCATGTCGAGGCCGAGGGCAAGTGACGGATCCTCCGGGTCAGGCTGCATGTAGAACGCCTTGATCGACGCCGGATAGCGGCTGATCATCACCGGCTTGTCGAACGAGTTGGCGATGATCGTCTCCTCGTCTCCCCCGAAATCGTCGCCGAACTTCGCATCGACGCCGTTCTTCTGAAGCACTTCGATCGCTTCGCGATACGTGATCCGCGGAAACGGTCTGCGAATGTTCTCGAGCTTCGAGAGATCCCTTTCGAGCGTCTTCAGCTCTTCCTGACATCGTTCGAGACACCGCACGACGATGTACTCGACGAACTCCTCGGCGAGATCCTGCAGCCCTTCGAATTCGAGGAACGCGACCTCCGGCTCGACCATCCAGAACTCCATCAGATGGCGACGGGTCTTCGACTTCTCTGCACGGAACGTGGGTCCGAAGCAGTACACCTTGCCGAACGCCGCCGCCGCCGGCTCGAGATAGAGCTGCCCGGACTGCGACAGATACGCCTTCTCGCCAAAGTAGTCGGTCTCGAAAAGTGTCGACGTTCCCTCGGCCGCGTTGGCGGTGAGAATCGGGGAGTCGATCAGAACGAAGTCACGCTCGTAGAAAAAGTCGCGGATCGCTTTCTCGATCTCGTTCCGGACGCGGAGAATCGCGTGCTGCTTCGAAGAGCGGAGCCAGAGGTGCCGCTGATCCATCAGAAACGCGGTTCCATGTTCCTTCGGCGTGATCGGGTAATCCTGAGTCAGCTGCAGGACCTCGAGGGTCTCGACGCCGAGCTCGACACCGCCCGGCGCACGCGGCTCGGCACGCACCGTCCCGGTCACACGGATCGTCGACTCCTGTGTCGCCTCATCGGAAGCCTCCCACGTTTCCTCAGAGACTTCCTTCTTGAAGACGACGCACTGGAGGTAGCCGCTGCCGTCGCGAATGATTGGGAACTGCAGCTTCCCCGAGGTGCGCTTGTTGTAGAGCCACCCGTTCACGGTGACCGTCTCGCCGACGTGCTGCGGCAACTCTTTGATTCGAAGCGTGGTAGCCATAAGGCGGCGGATTATAACGGTGCAGGGAGGTGCGAGGGGCGAGACGCCGCGTCGGCCGTCAACTCGTCGCGCGAAGCGCTTTGGAGTGCGGCGGCCTCAGACGCCGCTTTCACACCGCGAGCCGCGGCCCGAAAGGTCGCCTGACGCCCTGCCCTGGCGTTTCAATATCGTTTCGGGGTGGTTGTGCGGGATTGGAAAGCGGCGTCTGAGGCCGCCGCACTCCAAAGCGCTTCGCGCGACGTCTGTGGCGCTGCGAACAAGACGACCATAATTACCCCTCCCTACCCGATCTCCCCCGCGATCTCCCTCGCCTCCTGCTCGATGCCGGTGAGCTTCGTCGCGAAGCGTTCGACTTTCGCCGATTCCGCCTCGTAGAAGCGCTGGTAGGGCTCGAAGGCTGACGTGATGCTGCGGAGCATTCGATCGATCTCTGTGGCGGACTCCCGCGCGAGAGAATCGCGCAGGTGAGCGCGCAACTCCTCGATTCTGCGCCGAAACTCTTCCTTCGCCTTATTGCGCTTGTAGGGAAGGATCAGGAAGCTGGTGACCAGGAGCATCGTGGCGGCGGTGAGGCCGGTGACATCGACCGCCGTGCTGCTGACGGCGGTCGTGAGGAGATAGCCGAGGCCGAGGGCGCCGGCTCCCAGGCCGAAGGAGTGGAGGACGGCGCGCATCGCGTTGTCGATGATCCGGCGGCTCTCGATGTTGACATCGTAGGAAGAGAGGCGCTGTTCCGCGTGCAGGCGCATGCGTGCGTAGACCTCTTCGCGGTTGTAGGCAAACTCGCGGCCGACGCGGCCAACGATCTCCTCATCTTTCGAATCGGCGGAAGCGCGGCGATGAAACGCCTCGACCGTCCCCTGCCAGAGCTTCATATTCTCGCGAACGAGCCAGTCGACCGCCTCCTGGATCGTCGTGTCGATGTTGCCCCGCCAACCCTGAAAGACCTGTCTCTCGAACTCTTCCCGGAAGCGGGTCGCGTCGCGAAGCATCATGACGTGCTGGATCCGGACATAGCGATCGAGAAAGTCGAGCCCGCGGCGCTCGAGATCCATCAGGAGATTGTCGATCCGGACGACGAACTGGCCGAAGTTGCCGACGAGGTCCGTCTGCGCGCGTTCGAGTTGCTCGGTCAGCGACGCGATCCGTGCCTTATCGGCCGCAAGAACCTCGCGCCGCGACTCGATCATCCGGAACTGCCGTTTCGCCAGACTGTGGATCGTGTCGAGTGGAGCCGCGAGCTTGATTCGTATCCGCTCCTTCTCGGACAGCACCTGGAAGATGTAGTCCTCCAGCGCCTCGAACCGGCTGCGTGTCCATTCCCGAGGAGCCGCCGTGCCGAGTTTCGACTCGAGTGCGAGCTTCGCCGCAATCGGGTAGATCGTCGGCTCGAACCCGAACATCGCCTTCGTGTTGGACTTCACGTAGGCCATCACCTGCTCGATCTCTTCGTCGGTTTTCGTATCGACCTTGTTCAGGACGAAGACGACCTTTTTCCCCCACTCGCGGATGTATTCGAGAAACCGCCGTTCGGACTCCGACAGCGGCCGGTCGATCGAGGTGACGAACAGCACGAGGTCCGCGCGCGGAATGTAGTCTTCGGTGATCTCCTGATGTCGCTGGACGATCGAATTCGTTCCCGGCGTGTCGACGAGGGTGATGTTTCTCAGGAACTCGACCGGATAGAACTGCTCGATGACGTAGTCGGAGAGTTGTTTCTGCGACGCCTCGTCGCCGTAGCGTAGTATCGAGATCACGTCGTCGACCGGGATGGGACCTTCGACGCGCAGCCGCTGGCCGAACAGAGCGTTGATCATCGAAGACTTGCCGGCATTGAATTCGCCGACGATGACGAGCGTGAAAAGGTCCTCGAGCGTCGCGAGCAGTTCGTCGACTCGCCTGTAGTCGTCGACCTGCTCCCGGTCGAATGTCTCGCGGAGTTCCACCAGCAGGCGCTGTTCACGGCGGAGCAGCGCCTGGATGTCGGCGTCGAGAACGTTGTCGAATATGCCGGGCATTACCTCAGTCCGGTTCGAGAATCGTGCAGCTCCGCTGCCAGATCCCCTCTGCGTGGCGGCCCGTTATGGGTGGCCGCATTCGGCTGGAGATTTCGGCTCGCGACAGGTGCCGGCCGGACGCGCCTCCGAGGTGACGCTTCCGTATCAGATTCCAATCCGGCAATTTCGGTTTCGGCCAGGGCGTTCCTCACGCCGTCCATGCTTCCGCCTGCCACGAAATCTCCCGTCGAGGATCTGATGCGAAATGCCTGCTTCATCCTTCTTCTGATCCTGCTCCTGATTCCGGCAGTCACTGCCCCGGCAGAGGAGTCGCAGCAACGATACACCTTCCGCGTCGGCGTCACCGATCCGGCGGCCGCCGGGGTACCGGTCCTCTCCTTCGTCGACAGCAGCGAGCTGGCCGCTTTCGAAGCGAAAGAACCAGCGCGCACGACAGTCATCGTCCGCTACGCACTCGACCCCGCGGCCGATCCGCTGCTCGAGGTCGAGCGTGAAACGAAGGCGATCCTCGAATGGGCAGGAGCGCGCGGGCCGTTCGAGGCGCTCGGCGTCCACCTGTCGAATGCTTCGCCGGAGATCGCCTCCTACGCCGTGCGCCGGCTCGCCGTCGCCGCCCAGGGACTCGGCGCGGCTCCTGCGATCGTCATCGACGCCACCAGAACCTCCGATCCTTCAAGACAACAGCTCGCAGAGCTCTTCGATCGCGGTACGAACGCCTATTTCGATGCCGTGCTCGTCGATGCAGACGACATCGCAGACGTCTATCTCTGGCTTGCCGAGCGTGACCCCTCGAAGCAGCTTTTCGCACTCGTTCCCGCTGCTTCGCCGAATACGCTGCACGATCTCGCCTCCGCTGGAGCACGCGGCGCGAGACACGCCTACCTGCAGGCAGAGGTCTCGCCCGAGACCGCCGCCGCATTTTCGCACTTCAACGTCGCGATGGTCGGAGACTGGGCGCACGATTCGACGTCGGACGTGCTGGTCCTGAACGCAGCGGGGCAGAGTGTGTCGATGCCGGTCATCGCGTTCGTGAGAGGCGAGGACCTCCGGACGATCCTCGTTCCTCGCGCGATAGATGCGGCTCCGTCGATCATCTCGGTCCCTGCGGACCGTCTCTCGCGACCACGACTGCTTGGGCCGCAGGCGGAGCGCGCGATCACCGACACAGGGCAGCGCGGCGGACGGCTGCTGATCGGAACCCCGGCGCCATCCGGACCCTTCGCCATCGCACTCGATTACGTCGAGCTGCCCGAGGCGAGCGTCACACGGGAAACGATCGACATCGCGACGCAACGTGGCATCTCCGTCGAGGAGATCATTCGGAACCATCAGTCCTACGAGGCTTGGCAGGACTCGATCGAGCCGCGCTTCATCGCCCGGAACGTGACGACGCTTCGGTTCGACATCGGGGGGGGAGCGGAGTCGCTCGAAGCCTCAATCGCCGGTGACTACTTCTCCGATCCTTCCGGACGCGCAGACTGGGTGTGGGAGGAGTTCTACATCAACGGCGTCCGCTGGAAGTACGGACGGATCCCGGAGCTCCCGCTCATTCAGCCGGAGAAGGTCACGCAGCTCCCGCTCGATATCAATCTCTCGAACGAGTACCGCTACACGCTGGTCCGGCAGACGAACCTCGCCGGATACCCGGTCTACGAAGTGCGGTTCGAGCCGCCACCGAACGCTCCGGTCGAGCTTCCGCTCTACCGCGGGACCGTCTGGATCGACAGCCGCAGCTGGGCGCGTGTCCGGATCTCGATGGTGCAGCTGAATCTGACCGGCGAGATCCTCTCCAATGAAGAGCGCGTCGACTTCGTGCCGTTCTCGCGCGAGACGCGTACGCCGTTATCCGCGGATGAGAGCAGGAACACCGACCCACGCGCGCAGCTCTGGCTGCCGGTCGAAGTCACCGCCCAGCAGGTCATCTCGGCGGCTGGACGTGCCACCGTCATCCAGCGCGGCACGAAGTTCGATTCGTTCCGAATCAATCCCGAGGAGTACGACGCGCTTCTCGCACGTGTGTCTGCTTCCGATGCGCGGATGGTTCGCGAGACGCCCGCGGGGCTCCGCTATCTGGAACGCCGCGGCGACGAGCGCGTCGTCAAAGAAGGATTCGACACCGCAAGGCTCTTCATGCTCGGTGGCGTTCATCACGACGACGGGCTCGAGTTTCCTGTGATACCGCTCGGCGGCATCAACTACTTCAACTTCAATCTCGCAAATACAGGCATCCAGACCAACGTCTTCTTCGCCGGAGTGGTACTCGCTGCCAACGCCACCCACCCGAATGTCGGAGGCACACGCACGAACCTCGGTGCAGACCTGTTCGCCCTCGCGATCCCCGTTTCGAATGCGATGTACCGCAATGACGTCGAGCGGCCGGAAGAAGCCGTCAAGGCTCTGCCGCTCGGCCTGTTCCTCCGCGCCGGTCGTCCGATCTTCCAGTTCGGAAAGGTCGATGTCTCATTCGGCGCCGCGTATCAGAACTTCCAGCGCGCGGAAGAAACGGGCGAGAACTTCATCATTCCGAGCGACACCTTCACCTTCACTCCCGGGATCGAGTTCCGCTACGCACGGCGTGGTTACAGCTTCTCGGCATCCTACGACTACAACCGCCGCAGTTCATGGGAGCCGTGGGGCGACCTCTCGGAGTACGACGCGAGCCAGAAGAGCTTCAGCAGGTTCGGCGCCTCGATCGGCAAGAGCTTCTATCTGCCGAAGTTCCAACGCATCGGCATCGACGTCAGCTACATGGACGGCCAGCGGCTCGACCGCTTCTCGAAGTACGAGCTCGGCTTCTTCGGTTCGAAGCGCGTGCATGGGGTTCGATCGGGATCGGTACGTGCGGAGCGCGGGGTCATCGGACACCTCTCGTACGGCTTCGTCTTCTCCGACCAGTTCCGGCTCGAGCTCTTCTACGACCACGCAGTCCTCGATGACCGTAGCGCACAGATCCGACGTGAACCGTTCCAGGGGATCGGCATCGCCGGTCAGACCATCGGCCCGTTCGGAACGCTCCTTCGCCTCGACATCGGCAAGATGATCGGCCGGAATGCGCAGGACGGATTCGTGGCGAACGTGGTGTTTCTGAAGTTGTTCTGAGGCGGAGCCTTGAGCGAGCGTCAGCGACCCGACGAGTCGAGGAGAGCCGTGACATCTCGCTTCAGAGCCCACACTCGGCAGGAGCGGGAAAAGGCGAGAGATTTGCGGCGAGCGGGTCGGTCCCAGGAGCTTTGCCAAACATGATGTCTGTCGCCCCTCTCCCCGCGATTCTAGCGGGAAGAGGGTGGCCCTGAGCGAAGCCGAAGGGCCGGGTGAGGGCTTCGCCACACGCCACACACGAGCAAGCTGCGTCGCAAGTGCAGGGCGACTGTTCACCCCCCCATCCGCCTTCGGCACCTTCTCCCCCCGCAAAAAGCGCGGGGGGAGAAGGGCGACACTACCCACACTCGGGCGGCAGCCAGCGCCGAAGCGCGCACGCGAGGCACCACTCTGTCATTTCGTAAAACGTGCTTGTTCCTCGGTCTCCCCCCAGAAACAACAAAGCCCGGCGAATCGCCGGGCTTTGGTTCTCTCTGACGCGAATCCGGATCAGGGCTGGACGTTACCGTTGGCCACGTGGAAGTCTACCGAGCCGATCTCGGTACCGCTTCCCTGGTGGTCGATCACTCGTACAGTCAGCCTGTGACGGGAGTCGGCCAGCTTGCGGGTGTCCATCGTGAAGGCCCAGCCGGAGTACAGTGAGTTGGCAATGTGCGGGTAGTGATCCGCAACATCGGGACGCGGATAACCGTACTGCGCCTGACCGACGAGGTTGCCGTCGATGATGATCTCGATCGCGGCGATGGTGTCCTGGTCTTCGAGCGCCCATCCCCAGAAGGTCACATCGCCACCGACGTAATCGAAGGGGGTGGGATTCTCGATGAAGCCGACCGCGGGGAAGTCGAACCCGTTGTCCGCGCACTGGAACCAGACGCGAACGCCTTCACTCCCCGGGAGCTCTGCGAAGGTCTGGTCGTTGTCGCCGACGCGCACGCTGAGCTGATGACTGCCGGGCCGAACACCCAGCTTCATGAGTGCGCCGACGTCGAGCGTGAAGAGGAAGCCGGAGCGCGGTGAATCGGGGAACGTCGGGAAGTACCGGGCCACATCGTAGCGCGGCAGACCGTAGCAATTCGAATACTTGCCACCGACGACTCCGCAATCATCCGAGGAGAGCCATCGGGAGCCGTCGACCAGCAGTTCGACATACGTCACGCGACCACTGCCCTCGCGGACGCCGAGGTCGAGCGCCCAGCCGCGGATCGGGGTCAGGTGTTCCGCGGGACGGATCGGCGGCCAGACCGTCGGCAGAGCGTCCTCCGGTCCGCAGGAGGTGCCGTACATGACGGCGTCTCGCTGCGGCGACTCGAGGAATCCGAACGGCCGGAGGAAGTTGTCGTTGTTGATGACCTGAACGGTCCGCGTCCCGATGATGCGCGGCATTCCTGTCTTGTCGATCGCCCGTACCGTGATGGTGTGGACGCCGTTCTGGAGGCGAGTCGAGTCGAGGTTGGCGACGAAGCCGCTATGAAGGGCGGCCGGGAAGTCCGGGAACGTGATCGCCACATCGGGACGGGCGTCTCCGTACATCGCGGCCTGCACGATGCCCCCGTCGACCATCACTTCGACCCTCTGGATCCCATCCGTATCGGACGCCCAGCCGGCCACCGGGAACGCGCCCGAAACATTCACGATGCTTCCCGGTCCAGGACTCTCGAGGAATCCGAACGGAGACTGATTGATCGTGTTGTTGATGTTGATCGTCCGCCGGCCGAGCGAGTGGATCACACCATCCACCCCGTAGACCCGCACTTCTACCGTGTGCGGACCATTCGGGAAGCGGCTGGCGAGGAATCCGGTAATGAAGCCGGGGCGGGCGTTGTGAATGCCAGGCCAGTCGGGATGCGCCTTGACGACGTCGGTCCGCGGCAGGTACATGACCATTTCGTGCTGAAACTGGTCATCGACCCACAACTCGATCTTCGAAATCTGGTGCGGATTCAGCGCCCAGCCCTGGACGAGGACCAACCCGGAGTGGTCTAAGCCGGGATCAGGCGCATCAACGCTCCCGGCGAAATTCAACTGCGCCACCAGCAATGGCGCGAGGAGCGCCGTAGTGCTGAGAATCAGGCCGCGGGTAACCCATCTCCACATAACCCCAACCTCCAACCCGAATGTGCCTTTAATGCAAGCGGATAGAGCCGAACATACTCCGCTATCCTGGAAAAATCAAATAATCGGGCTCGAGTTTATACTACGAAGGGTGAGTTCGCCAGAGATCCCACACCTTCCCGGCATCGAGGACGTCAGGACAGCGGCCGAAAGGATCCGGCCCTGGGTTCACCGCACCCCCCTGCTGTCGAGCCGCTCCCTTTCCGAACGTCTCGGGGTGGAAGTGCGCCTCAAGTGTGAAAACCTCCAGCGTGCCGGTTCTTTCAAGGCGCGCGGAGCCATGAACGCCCTGCTGCAGATCCCCGCGGAACGGAAGCAGAACGGGGTCGTTGCCTTCTCCTCAGGGAATCACGCACAGGGGGTCGCCCTCGCGGCACGCCTCCTCGGCATCCCGGCCACGATCGTGATGCCCGAGAACTCGGTCCTCTCGAAAGTCGAGGCGACGCGGAACTACGGCGCGACGGTCGTCCAGGCTGGCGTCACAGCGGCCACACGCGACACCGTCGCGCGGGAGATCGCCGAGTCGAGCGGCGCCACGGTCATCCCCCCGTTCGACGACGAGCGGATCATCGCCGGTGCCGGAACCGTTGGCCTCGAGGTGATGGAGGAATGGCCTGACGTCACCTCGATCGTAGCGCCGCTCGGTGGGGGCGGACTTCTCTCGGGCGTAGCCATCGCGGCGACTTCCGAGAAGCCGGGCATCGAGGTCTTCGGAGTTGAGCCTGCCGCCGGCAACGACGGAGAGCAATCGTTCCACAGCGGCCGGATCGTCACGATCGATCCGCCCGATACGATTGCCGACGGGGCAAGGACCCTGGCGATCGGAGTGCGAAACTTTTCAATCATCCGGGCGCGCGTCCACGACGTAGTCAGCGTGGACGACGAGTCGCTGCTCGAGTGTCTGAAATGGGCGATGTACCGGACGAAGCTGGTGATCGAACCTACGGGAGCCCTCGGCATCGCAGCGCTGCTGACCGGCGCAATCCGCCCGCGTGGCCCGGTTGCGATCATCATCAGCGGCGGGAATCTCGACTTCAGGCTGCTCGCCTGATTGCGCTGCCGCCCCGCCGGGTGTACGAATGATCGGCTACACCTGGCTCACACGACATGACCGGCAACCTCTTCGACGACTTTCCTCCCCCACCTGACCCGGCAGGCGACGCGCCTCTCGCCGAGCGGCTCCGCCCTTCAACGATCGACGACATCGTCGGCCTCGACGAGATCCTCGGCAAGGGACGGTTTCTGCGCAACGCCATCGAGAGCGACCGCATCCCCTCGATGATCTTCTGGGGTCCACCCGGCTCCGGCAAGACGACCCTGGCGCGGATCATCGCGAAGTCGACGAGGGCACGCTTCGTCACCTTCTCTGCCACCAGCAGCTCGATCAAGGACATACGAACCCTCATGGAGGAGGCCCGGCGGACCCGGCAGAGCCGCGGCAGCCGGACGATCGTCTTCATCGACGAGATTCACCGGTTCAACAAAGCGCAGCAGGATGCCTTTCTCCCCTACGTCGAAGCGGGAGACATCGTGCTGATCGGGGCGACGACCGAAAATCCGTCATTCGAAGTCAATTCGGCGCTTCTGTCGCGATCGAAAGTCGTCGTCATTCCTGCGCTCGAGCGATCTCAAGTCCTCGCAATCCTCCGACGTGCGACTGAGCACCCGAGTGTTCGAGCGTTCGAGATTGAGATCAGCGACGAGGCCCTCGACTTCATCGCCGCCACATCGGCTGGAGATGCCCGTCAGGCACTCACCAGCCTGCAGCTCGTGATCGAGACTGCATCAGCGACCGACAGCCCCGTCTCTGTGGTGAAGGTCAAAGAGATCCTGCAGCGCCGTTCCCTGATGTACGACAAGGCCGGCGACGAGCACTTCAACATCATCTCGGCGCTCCACAAGTCGATTCGAAACGGAGACGCTGACGCGGCCGTCTACTGGCTCGCGCGGATGCTCGAAGGAGGAGAGGACCCGCTGTACCTGGCGCGCCGCCTCGTCCGGGCCGCGTCCGAGGACATCGGCAACGCTGATCCTCACGCGCTGGTCCTCGCAGTCGCCGTGAAGGATGCCGTCCACTTCATCGGAATGCCGGAAGGGGGCGTCGCACTCGCGCAACTCGTCACCTATCTCGCGGCATCACCCAAGTCGAACGCGGTGTACAAAGGCTATGGAGCAGCCGTGAGCGAGGTGCGTCAGGGCGATAACCCTCCGGTCCCGCTCCACATCCGCAACGCACCGACGCGCATGATGAAAGACCTCGGCTACGGGCAGGGCTACCAGTACGCGCACGACTTCGAACAGCAAACCACCGCAATGGACTGTCTGCCTGAATCGCTGGCCGGCAAACGCTTCTATTCGCCGGGCCAGTCGGGTCGTGAGAAGGCGATCGCCGAAAGGCTCGACACTCTCAGAAGGGAGCGTCAGTTACTGCGCGAGCAAGCGGGCAAGGCGCCGGCGAAGCCTCGAAACGAGTGAGCCGCCCTCGGCAGCGGGCTGCTGCTCCTGCGATCGGAGAACTCCCAGCTCGCTGTTCGCGTTCGAGAGAGCGAGCCCGGCAATCGTATCGACGTTCAACATCGTTTCGACCCCGGAGTCGCTGATGACCTTGATCGTACAGATGTCGAACGAGTTCGAGCGCGGCGCGGGACGGTCGATCGTGCAACCCCATCCCGAGTTGCGTGTCGACGGGATCGACAGCAGCGCGGCGACATCGTCCCGAGGGTAGAACTGGTCGACCGCCGCGGCAAGTGTGCCGTTGATCGAGATCTCCACGCGCGCAGGAGGATGCGTCCCGGTCCGGCTGGCAACCCATCCGAACGTGTGACAGCGCCCATCGTCCTGGACCTCGAACGTGTGAAGAAAGCCTGTGCAGCCGGCGTCGAAGTCGAATCGTTCGAACGAAACGTCGGGTTCGTTCACGGCGACGTACAGATCCTGATAGTCACCGATGGCCCTGGGAAGCCTGGTCAGTGAAACCTGCGGCGCTACCCGCTGCAGCACCGAGCGAACGTACTTCTCGGTCACCCAGGTGGAGCCATATTCATCCGGGTCGAGGCTTCGGCTTTCGCTGTCTCGTGAGAAGAGAATTCCCTCGGAGGGGACGTTCACCCTTCCCTCGAGCAGAGCCACGTCATGCACCGTGAAGCAAAGCACGCCGCCCGTACTGAGGAGGTCCAGCAGCCGTCGCAGCCAGGCTTCGAACCTCGGACCGGGCAGATGTGTAAAGAGCGACGTGACGTTGATGAGATCGAACGGACCGTTGATCGGCAGAGCCTCCGGCCGCGTCGTCGATGCGATCGCTTCCACGCCAAAGCGGTCGCGCTGAAACTCCATCGCCTTCGGATAGAGATCGGAGACCGTCACACGCTCTCTCCCGGTAAGCTCCACGAGGAATCGCGTCACTCGACCGAAGCCGCTCGCAAAATCGAGGATTCGCCCCGCGTCGGCGAGGCTGCCCCATCGCCACGACGCGACTTGATTGAGCGCAGAGATGACGTTCAGTCCCGAGAGGAAGTATCGCGTCAGCGCCTGGTCACGGCTTCCTCCATACAGCTCGTAGCCATGGAGAAGCATTTCGTCATCAACGTGAATCGCGGTGTCGAGAGGGCGGCCCCACTGGTCGTCGAGCACCCTGCGGACGAGAAGATTCGACCCCGCGTCCACAACCGCGCCGTCAACCTGGTTTTCCATCCGCATGAGAGGTCCTTTCTTATCGGCGGATGGGCGTCGGGCGGCGATTCTCGTCGAGATTCACGTAGACGACCTCGGCTTCCGTCACCGTGATGCGGGTCGCAGGGGCGGCCGCACGGATCGCCTCGACCACGACCTTCGTCGTGATCGACGTCTTCCCGATCTTCAGCGTCTCGGTCCAGAAGCTCACCAGGTCACCGACGAACACGGGCGAGTGGAACACGACTCGATCCATGGAAACCGTGACGATCAGCTCGCATCCCTGCCGTCGCGCCTCGATCGCGCCGGCCTGATCGATGTAAGACATGATGACGCCGCCGAAGATCGTGCCGTGGGCGTTCGTGTCCCGCGGCATCATGAGCACGCGGATCGCGGGCTCATCCCACTTCGGCGACGGCACCCCTTCCATCATCAGATCCCGGCCGGACGTGATACCGGACGCGTGATCTCGTCGTTCAGCTCGATGCGAGCAGCGTTGCGAAGCCGCGCGAGCAGAACGGCGCGCAGATTGCGGGCCTGCTGCTCCCGGGCGGTGCTGATCATACTGACGCGGCTTTCCGTCAGTTGCTCGGCGGTCACCTTCTTCTGATCAATGATCTGAATGGCCACCGCGCCTTCACCGACCAGGATGGGTCCCTTCAACTCACCGACGTTGCCTGCGATCGCGGCTTCGACGACCTGACTCGCGTCGCCCTGAATGCCGGCGATGCCTCCCTGCCGATTGACAGTGGCGTCGCGGACCTCCTGCCCGAGCTTACCCGCCACCTGATCGATACTGGAGGCTCCAGCCATCATCTGTGCCAGGGCTTCACGCGCAGCTTCACGCCCCTTTTCGTCGCGGATCTCGGCCTCGACCTGCTCGCGGACCTCCTCGAGCGGCCGAATGCCTGCATCACGAGTCCCGGCCATGTACGCGATGGCGATTCCGCGCGCCGTTCCGACCGGCTCGGGCGTGACATCGCCCTGCTTGGCCGAGAACGCCCACTGACTCAGAGGCTGGTTCGACCCGATGCCTCCGATCTGATCCGAACGTCCGACCCAGCCTCCATCGTTCGATGTGACCTTGTCGTTGGCCAGTGCGCTGAAGGCATCTGCCGAAGCAGGCTTGTTCTGGCGGATCACTGCATTGATCCGGTTGATCTCCGTCCGTGCAACGTCTCGCGCCATGTCGTCGGAAACGCGCTCGACGAGCTCACGGCGCACCTCCTCGAAGGAGCGGATGGCAGCCTGCCGGCGCTCACTGACTCGCACGATGTGGTACCCATACTCCTCCGAACGGATCGGCTCGCCGACGGTGTTCAGCGGAATCGAGAAGATCGCCCGCTCGAACGGCTCGACCGTCTGGCCCATATCGATCCAGCCCATCACGCCACCGGCTGGGGATGACGAGGGATCTTCCGAATGCTGGCGCGCGAGTGTCGCGAAATCGGCTCCGCCGCGGATCTGCTGGACCAGCGAGTCCGCTTTGGCCTTCATCGCCGCCTCGACCTCCGGGGTAGCGCCCGGATCGACCTTCACGAGAATGTGCTGAACGTAGGCTGACGCCGGCTGGCTGTAGCTCTCCTTCGTCGCTTCATAGCGGCGCCTCAGTTCCTCATCGCCAGGAACGACCTGAGAACGGATCCTCGCGTAGTCGGCCATGAGGTAACGGATCTGCCGCTGCTCGCCATGGGAGTACTTCGTCTGATTGGCCCGGTAGTGCGCCTCGACCTCGGCAGGTCTGACCGCGGCAGCAGCCGGCTGCTGCGAAGCCGGAAGCAGGACATAGCGGATCGAAGCGTTCTCGTTCATCCGGCGGTACTCGGCTTCGGCGGACTTTGGCGAAACGAGGACGGAGTTCTGAAGCGCGCTTTCCATCTTCTGCAGCGCGATCTCGCGTCCCAGATCTTCCTCGAACGCTGCCGTGCTGGGATAACCGAGAGGACCGGTCACGTAGCGCGTATAGAGCTCCATGCCGACGAATTTTCCATCCTGCATGAAGATCGGGATGGAGAGAAGCCGCTTGCGGATCTCGTCAGGCGTCGCTTCGATCCTGAGACGGGCGGCCTCCTGCACCAGGAGACGCTGGTCGACGAGACCCTCGAGCACCTGCTGCTGAAGACCCATCTGCTGCGCCATCTCGGGCGTGAACTGCTGCCCATACATCTGGCGGTACATATCCTCGATGTTCTTCAGCGAACGCTGGTAATCGTTGAACGTGATCGTCTCGCCGTTCACGCGGGCGGCGAATGCAAAGTCCCCGGCCCTTTCACCTACGGCACCACCGCCCATTCCGGTATCGATGAAAACGAACCCGAGGATGACGGCCGCCACAATGGCGATCAGCGCCCACTTCCATTGCTGAAAACTCTCGCGCATTACTTTGAGCATTGAAGGAGACTACCTTTCGGAGGCTATGGATGGAACCCGCAAACGTTGCAGAAAAAGCGCGGCAGTCTACCTATTCCCGAGATGAACCGCCACTGGGCGCAATTGCCTGTGCTATAACTCAAACGCCCGGCCCATGGCTACCAAGAAGAAAAAAGTCAACACGGCTGCGTCGCTCGACTGGTACCTCATCTCGATCGAGCGGCTCAAGCAGATCGGGTTGGTGCTGCTCCTTCTCCTGCTCGGAGGGGCTGGATACTGGTTCTGGCACAACCAGAAAGGCAATCCGAAGACGAACGCCGAGTCGGCGATCTCCGATGCCCGACAGGCCATCAACGCCCTGGCGGCCTCCCCTGAGTTCAGCAGCCATCGAAACGAGTTCAACCGTGCTCAACAGAAACTCGATGAGGCGAGCTCTCACCTCCTCGCTGCCCGCTACGTGGAAGCACACGATGCCGCGGTCGAATCCCAGACCATCAGCCAGGCGGCAATGAGCGGGGGTGGCGACTTCGAGAGCGACGCTCAGTTCCTCACCATCGAAGGAGACGTCAAATACCAGAAAGGGAGTGCGAGCGAATGGAAGGATGCCGAGCCGCGTCTCTCGCTCGCCAACGGCGACTGGGTCAGGACCGGAGACCGCGCCTCCGCGGAGCTGATCTTCTCCAACGGCTCGCTCTACACGGTCAGCCCGAACGCTCTGCTGGAGATCTATTCAGCGGTGAATCCAGCTACGAGGCGCAAGACCAACGCGGTTCAGATGCGCGTCGGAACGGTCGAAGTCGCCACCCTCGGCGATACCTCCGCGGTGCGCACGCCCGATACGCAGGTACTGGTCGAGTCCGAATCGACGGCCCAGGTAGGTGTGGATGAAGCGAATGCGACGTCGATCGTCGCCACCCGCGGCGCGGCGTCGGTAACTCCCGCCGCCGGCGGTGACACGATCCGTCTCGCCTCAGGAGAAAAAGTACGGACCACTCCCGAGGGCTCCCTCGCCCCCGTCCGAAAACTGACACCTTCCCCAGCGCTCCTTTCGCCCGGCGACAACCAGGTTTTCCAGATCGCCCCCGATCTGAGGGTGGAATTGCTGTGGGGCCCGCAACAGGGCGCCGCGACCTATGTCCTCCAGGTCTCCCGATCGAGACTCTTCTCGACCCACGAAATCAACACGAGACGGCAGAAGACGAGCGCTACCGCACGGGTCACCTCGGAAGGGGCGTTCTACTGGCGCGTCGCGTCGGTCGGTCCGGATGGTGAAGTCGGCCCCTTCTCGCCCTACCGCCGCTTTCGGGTGATCGGAGGAGGAAAGGTTGCCACCTCCGACCGGACGCCTCCGCCACTGGCGCTCAAGCAGCCATTCCACGTCGGAGGTCAGTACTACACCATTGCCGGGATGACCGAACCGGGCGCTTCGATCTTCATTAACGACCAGGAGACCGACGTCGACTCGAAGGGCGCATTCCAGAAACTGGTGGCGTTCGAGCGGATGGGCCGGAACACCGTTACCGTCAAGGCGGTCGATCCGGCCGGCAATCACACGATACAATCGCAGACTGTGATCGTGGAGGAGTAGAAGGAGCAGCGGCCCTTTTCCCGGCATCGACAGTACGATGCTCACGCCACATACCTGCCGTTACACCCCGGCTGGTCAGTCTTTTGCACCGCGGCGGCTCGGCCGCGAACCCTGAAAGTAAGAAGGAAACGACAACTCGAATGGCTGTTAAATCGCTCCTCTCGATGTTCTCGAACGATCTCGCGATCGATCTGGGAACAGCCAACACTCTCGTCTACGCCAAGAACAAGGGCATCGTCGTCCGCGAACCCTCCATCGTCGCGGTCAACAAGATCAACAACAACGTCGAAGCCGTCGGGAAGGAAGCGAAAGAGATGCTCGGGCGTACACCCGGCAACATCGTCGCGATCCGCCCGATGAAGGACGGCGTGATTGCCGACTTCGAAGTCACCGAGAAGATGATCAAGTACTTCATCGAAAAGGCGCACGGGCGCCGTTTTCTGGTGAAGCCGAGGATCGTCATCTCGGTCCCCTCGGAAATCACACAGGTCGAAAAGCGGGCGGTGAAAGACTCCGCGCTCCGCGCCGGCGCCACCGAGGTCTATCTGATCGAACAGGCAATGGCCGCGGCAATCGGCGCCGGCCTGCCGATCACCGACCCGACGGGCAACATGATCGTCGACATCGGTGGGGGGACGACGGACGTGGCGGTCATCTCGCTCGCCGGAATCGTCTACTCCCGATCGGTCCGGGTCGCCGGCAACGAGATGGACGACGCGATCATTCAGTACATCAAGCGCAAGTACAACCTCCTCATCGGTGAGCGAACGGCCGAGCAGATCAAGATGGAGATCGGCTCCGCCTTCCCTCTCGACGAGGAAATGACGATGGAGATCAAGGGCCGGGACCTGGTCGAGGGTGTACCGAAAACCCTGGTCGTCAGCGACGAGGAGATCCGCGAGGCTCTATCGGAAACGGTCGCCACGATCGTCGAAGCGGTACGCGTCGCTCTCGAGCGCACGCCGCCGGAGCTCTCCGCGGACATCATGGACAAGGGAATCATCATCGCCGGAGGAGGCTCGATGCTGAAGAACCTCGACCAGCGACTCCGGGAGGAAACCGGCCTGCCGGTGACACTCGCCGAGGATCCTCTCGCCTGCGTCGCACTCGGCACCGGGCAGATGCTGACGGACTTCAATCTCCTGCGTAAGATCTCGATCGAATAAACCGCTCAATCCCTTCCGGACAGACCGTCGATGGGACGGTTTGTCCGGCGGAGAGGCAGCCGCACCAGAACCCGAACGGAAACCCCGCGCCGCGATGGCGCAGAACCTGCTCTTCGTTTGCTGCGACAATCATGGCAGTCCCGACAGACGTCATTCCGCGCCGCCCAACGCTCCTCTTCATCGTGGTGCTGTCCCTGCTCTTCGTTCTGATGAGCTTCAGCAGCCAGACCCGCTACATCGGCGAGACCCGCACGATGTTCGAACGCACCGTGATGACGATCTTCTCGCCCGTTCCGAAGTTCGTGAACTGGATCGGCCGAACCGCGCAGGACATGCATCACGGCTACGTCGACATGAGGGGCGCCGTGAACGAGAACGTCCAGCTGAAGCGGAAGGTCGCCACGCTGACCGGCGAGAATCTCCGTCTCCGACAATCCGATGGAGACGTCCGCCGGCTGCGTGGCCTGCTCTCCTACGCCGAGCGCTTCGAGATGGAAACCTCGATGGCGCAGACGATCATGCTCGACACCTCAGGGCGCTTCAAGTCGATCATCATCGACCGCGGATCGACGGATGGTGTGGAAGTCAACGACGTGGTCGCGAATGCGAACGGTCTGGTGGGGCGGGTCGTACTCACGACGCGCGACCTCTCCAAAGTGCAATTGATCACCGACAGCAACTGTTCGGTGGGAGCACTGGTCGAGAGGACCCGCCGTCAGGGAATCGTCCGGGGTGAGGGGGGAGCCGCCGTCGAGCTGTACGACATCCCCGCGCTGGCGGACGTCCAGCCGGGAGATCGCGTACTCACCGCCGGAATCGACGGGATCTACCCTCGCGGAATCCCGATCGGCACCGTGGTGACTGCCGAGCCCGGGCAGTCGCTGTTCAAGGAAATCGTCGTCCGGCCGGCTGCCGACTTCCGGTCGATTGAGGAAGTGATCGTGATTCATACACGAAAGATCCCACCGGGAGTCGTGAGGTACGCACCTTGAGATGGCTTCGTTTCTCGATCGGCCTGCTGATCGCTCTGACCCTTCACTCGCTGCTCGACAGCTTCTATCCGAACGCGCTCGCGTTCTTCAATCCATACGTGATTCTCGTCGCCTACTACTCGATGGGCGGCAACATCCTCGGCGCGATCGTGGCCGGAGTTCTCGCCGGGTTCGTTCAGGACGCCTTCTCGAACGCGATGTTCGGACTTCACGCGTTCTCCCTGACCGTCTGTGCCTATGTCATCGCCTACATCAATGCCCGCCTGATGCTGCGCGGCACCCTGGCGTTCGGCGCCTGTCTCGGCGGCGCGGTCATCGTCAACGAAATCGTGATCTACGTGCTCGTCAACATCCTCGTACGGCAGCGCGTCGAGATGTTCGAACAGGCGCTTCTCATCAAGACAGTCTTCACACTTCTTTTCGGGATGCTCGTCTACCAGCTGCTGGTCCTGTTCCTGCGGGAGGAACCGATCGATGCCACCCGCCGTCAGACCACATGGTGAGTCGAGACGGTGCGGTTCTTGCGAAGCTGCGGGCAAGTGGTGAACCTCATGGACCGGCGTCTCCAGTCCTGACCTAGGATCGATCAATGCGCGTCTACCGAGACGATCAGAAGTTCCTGCAGTTCCGGATCAACCTGGTGATCTGGGCGATCGTTGCTGCATTCGTGTTTCTCGCCGGCTCCTTCTGGTTCGTGCAGGGAGTTCAGGCGGACCGCTATCGCGGCCTCTCGGAGGCCAACGCCCTGCGTGAGATCGAGATCCCGGCAAAGCGGGGCCTCATCATGGACCGCAACGGGCAGATCCTCGCCGACAACCAGGCCGCCTACACACTGCAGGTCGACCGCGTCGTGATGCGTCCGCTGCTGCGCGCCGACAAGGATCGCAGGGAGAAGCTGATTGCCTTTCTCTCGCAGGTGCTGGAGCTTCCAGCCGAAGAGGTAATCACACGCTGGGACAGAGAGGCCGGACGCAATCCGATCACGCGCCCGTTCCCTCTGGCAGAAGACCTGTCGATGGCCCAGGTCGCGAAGATCGAAGCGCAGTCGATCGCCTTCCCGGAATTGAATGTCGTCCCGGTACAGCGCCGCAACTATCCGTACGGCACGATGGCAGCGCATGTTCTCGGCTTCATTGGTGAGGTCAACGAGAAGGACATCGCGCAGAACGCGGAGCTCAAGCAGGGCGACCTCATCGGCAAACGCGCCATCGAGCTCATGTACGACATGTATCTTCGGGGCAAGGCAGGCGCCGAGTACTGGGAGTACGACGCGGGCGGCCGGCGGCTCAGCGAGTACGTCCAGGCCCGCAAGGAGCCGATCCCGGGCGACAATATCTATTCGACCCTCGATTTCGAGATCCAGCGGCGCGCCGAGCAGTACTTCATCGAGAATGAAATGGTCGGCGCCGCAGTAGCTCTCGATCCGCGCAACGGCGAAGTCATCGCCATGGTCTCTTCCCCGGCCTACGATCCGAACGTCTACTCGAAACGCTTTCCTCCGGACGTCTGGAAAACGATCCTCAGCAACCCATTCAAGATCGAGCTGAACCGTGCGATCCAGGGCCTTTACTCACCCGGCTCCGTCTTCAAAGTCGTCATGGCGATCGCCGGGCTGTCTGACGGTGTCGTCGGTCCTGATACCTATTTCGGCTGTGGCGGCACCGGCGTTTTCCACGGCCGGCGGTTCCGCTGCTGGCGACGTGAAGGGCATGGATCGGTCGATGTCGAACGGGCGTTGAAGGTCTCCTGCGACATCTACTTCTACAACACCGGGTCGCGACTTGGCGTCGACAAGATCAATGAGTACTCGAGAAAACTGACGTTCGGCGAGATCTCCCATATCGATCTCGACGGAGAACGCGCCGGGCTCGTCCCTTCTATCGAATGGGCACGAACCAAGCAGAACCGTAAGTGGTATCCAAGCGAAACGATCTCGGTATCGATCGGTCAGGGACCGCTGATCGTCACACCTCTGCAGGTCGCCAATATGACTGCCGCGGTCGCGAACGGCGGAAAGGTTTACCAGCCGCACGTCGTCCGTTATGTCGATCGAGTCCAGGAAGATGGCTCGTACAAGCGGTTCCGCGTGCCGAGCCGCGTGCTCAGCGAGCTCGAACTTTCACCTCCTGCACTCAAGGCTGTCCGGGACGGACTCTGGCAGGTAGTGAACGAGCAGGGAGGCACCGGCAGCAACTCACGGATCGAAGGGCTCGACGTCGCGGGAAAAACCGGCAGCGTCCAGGTCATCGGCTACTCGGGCTGGATCAAGGCGAGCGCCCTCCCCTTCAAGTTCCGCGACCATGCATGGTTCGCCGCATACGCGCCGGCCAACAATCCGCAGATGGTCGTCGTCGTCTTCGTCGAGCACGGCGGCGCGGGCGGTGCTGATGCGGCCCCTCTCGCGAAGCTGATGTTCGAGGGGCGATTCCGACGTGACCTGGCAAGCGGCAAGCTCGACCTGAGCGATCCGGAGACCCTCCAGCAGATCAAGGAGGGCGAGCTCCCGCTCCCGACGACACGATGATCAGCAGACGCGGTATTTCGACGGTCGATCTGAACTTCCTGGGGACAGCCATCATCCTGGCGGCGATCGGCTGCATGCTCGTCTACAGCGCCACGTTCTTCAACGATCCGGAACTGTCAATCTTCAAGCGTCAGATCATCTGGGTATTCGTCGGCCTGATTCTCGCCATCATCATCCTGTTCGTCGACTATCACGTCCTGTTCGATATCGCGCCGATCCTCTATGGAATCGGCCTGATACTGCTGATCTACCTTCTGGTCTTCGGAAGATTGACCGCGAACGTGAAGTCGTGGATTCACATAGGGGCGTTTCAGTTTCAGCCTGCGGAGTTCATGAAGGTCTTCACCGCGCTCATGGTGGCGCGATACTTCGACTCGAACGATCGGGCCTACCTCGATATGAAATCGTTCGCGATGGTGATGGGAATCATCGGTCTGCCGGTGGCCCTCATCATCATTCAACCTGATTTCGGCAGCGCGGCAGCATTCTTCCCTCTCATCGCGGTCGCCATGTTCTTCGGCGGTATCCGCGCGCGCGTCTGGGTCGCCATGATCCTCGTGGCCGCCATTGCTCTGCCGGTGGGATGGACCTTTTTCCTCAAGCCCTACCAGCAGGAACGCATCATCGTCTTCATGAATCCGGAGCGCGACCCTCTCGGATCCGGCTACCAGGTGACCCAGGCCAAGATCGCCATCGGATCGGGCGGAATCCACGGGAAGGGTTTCACTCAGGGCACTCAGGGAAAATTCGGCTACGTTCCCGCGCACCACACCGACTTCATCTTTGCGGTTCTCGGCGAGGAGTGGGGGTTCATCGGAGTCACCATCGTCCTCGCGCTCTATCTGTACCTCGTGCTGCAGGCACTCACCTTCGCGAAACATGCGAGAGACCGAGGTGGTACTTTCCTTGTCATCTGTCTCGTCGCTTTCTTCATGTTCCACATATTGATCAATGTGGCGATGCAGATCGGCATCCTGCCGACGACAGGAATTCCGCTGCCTCTGATTTCCTACGGCGGCTCGTCGACGATGGTGTTCTTCATCGCCATCGGGCTGATCGGAAACGTCGATATGCGGCGCTATGTGAACGCCTGAGCAGGGTCGTTACCTCGGCCCTGCCACTCACCCCCGCAGCTTGTCGATCTCGCGCCTTTCGCGCTTGGTGGGGCGGCCGGAGCCGCGTTCGCGCTCGATGACGGGACGTCCTACCTTCGGTTGCACAGGTGTCTCGTCGAGATACATCGTCCGGGCGAGCTCCTTCGAAGCCTGACGAGGGGGCAGCTCTTTCACGACCACGCGCCGGTAACGGGTGTCGATGGTGATTTCAACGAGATCGCCCTCCCGGACGGGCTGTGACGGTTTCACCCGCTGCCCGTTGATCTTGACGTGTCCGCCTTTGCAAGCCTCGATCGCGTCCGTTCTGTGCTTGAACAGGCAGACCATCTTGAGCCAGAGATCGATACGGTGGCGTTCGGAGGCGTCCATGGCAACTATCGTATAATCAGAGCCTTCGGAGGACGAATGATCAAGGCCGACATCGTCAACAAAGTCGCGGAGGCATCGGAGATCTCGCGGGTGAAAGCGGCTCAGGCCGTTGACACCGTGATCGAAGGTCTACGCAATGCGCTCGCCCGCGGCCAGCGGATCGAACTGCGCGGTTTCGGCGTCTTCCAGGTGAAGCAGCGGAAGAAGGGGATCGGCCGCAACCCGAAAACCGGCGTCGAAGTGAAGATTCCTCCGGGGAACACCATCCGCTTCAAGCCCGGCAAGGAACTGCGAAACCTGCTCTGAAAGGGGCTTCAAACCTGAAGCGGTTTCGAACGTATCAAGAGAGAGATTCGTCATGGCCGACGCCTCTCTCACTGGAACCCTGGTCGGGCGCTACCGCGTCGATGCACGCCTCGGCGCCGGAGGCATGGGAGAGATTTACTCCGCCTGGGACTCCGTCCTCGAGCGGCAGATCGCACTCAAGGTCCTGCCTCCCCACCTGACGGCCGACCCGACTCGCGTCGAGCGGCTGAAGGTCGAGGCCAGAGCTGCCTCCGCGCTCAATCATCCGGCCATCGTCACGATCTACGAGATCGGAGAAGCAGCGCTCGAGTCGACAACGGAGGTCCATCACTTCATTGCGATGGAGTTGATCGATGGCGTGACGCTCGATGCCTGGCTGGCAACCCGGCCGGCTCTCGACGCGATCATCAGTCAGCTCGCCCGGCTCGCCGAGGGAATCGGAAAGGCACATGCTCGCGGCGTGATCCATCGCGATCTGAAGCCGGAGAACGTGATGATCACGCGCGACGGGTTCCCGAAGATTCTCGACTTCGGACTGGCGAAACTCGTCGAGGTCCAGCCGCGATCCTCCGACGAGGAGCGAAACAACACATCCCGGCGCGCGCTCACGCAGCCGGCCGCGATCCTCGGTACGATCGGCTACATGGCGCCCGAGCAGGTCGAGGCGCTGCCGCTCGATCATCGCACCGACATCTTCGCCCTCGGCTGCATCCTCTACGAGAGCATCACCGGCGCGCCACCGTTTCGCGGAGAGACGAGCGCCGAAACCCTCCACGCCATCGTTCACCGTCAGCCGGATCGCATCCGGCTCGACAATCTGCAGCTCGCGGAACGGCTACAGCGGATCCTCGACCGCTGTCTTGCCAAGGACCGGGAGGAGCGTTACGACTCCGCGCGCGACCTCGCTCTCGATCTTTTCGACGCGACGATGCGCCCGCTCGCGGCCGTTACACCGGCGAGCACCGCTCGGCGCCTCCTCAGCCACGGGAGGAGGCCGGCGGTGGCGCTCGTCGCTGTGCTCATCGCTCTGACTCTGTACGGCTCCGGCACCGCGATTCTCGAGCGGGGAAACGAGCTCAGGTCGCAGAAACAGATCGCCCGGTTGGAAGCGGAGATTGAACGCGAACGCGAATCCAGGATGACCGCCGCGGCGGCGCTCGACGAGAGTGAACGGGAGGTCGCGCGGAAGGCAGCGGAGATCCAGCGCCTGGAAACTGAGCGGGAAAACGGCGACCGCCTCAGGGGTGACCTCGAACAATCCTACCGTTCGCTCCTCGCCGACCTCAGGGACCACGTGAAGCGCAATGAATCCGAACGGTCCGCCCTGCGACAGCGGGTCACTGGCGCCGAGACGGAGCTCGGGCGCTATCGCGAGGAGCTGGCTCGTTTCAACCAGGTCGAACAGCTCGAGCGGCTTCAGCGAGAACTGGCGCCATGGACTGATGCTCGTATCGATGGACGACGCGTCGTGCTTACGATTCCCGGTACGCTTTTCGACACAGGCAGCGCGCGGATTGAGCCGCAGGTGTTGCCGCTCGTGCGTCAGCTCGCCGCTCAGCTGCTTGCCATACCCGAGTTGAAAGCGACCATTGAAGGTCACACCGACAGCCGCGGCGCCGAAGAACAAAACCTGCGCCTCTCCCAGAGGCGCGCCGACGGAATCCGCGACCTCATGATCTCTTCTGGCGTCGAATCCTCGAGGGTCACCGCCCTCGGGCGTGGAGAGCAGTTTCCCGCCTGGACCAACGACTCGATTGCGGGACGGATTCGTAACCGGCGTGTGGAAATCAGTCTCGCACTTCCCGCCTCGTGATCGCTTCGCATGCGGTTACGTCACGTCGGAGATCGTGGTTGCTCTCCGGTCGAAGATGCGCACCCGGAGCAGGGTCCGGCCGACCTCGATCTCGTCTCCATCCTGCAACAGGACGGGAGAGGTGATTCGCCGGCCTCTGAGGAACGTGCCGTTCCTGCTTCCGAGGTCCTCCAGAGTGGCGCCGGACGACCTCGTTTCGATCGAGGCGTGCTGACGCGAGACCGCGGGTGAGTCGATCACGACGGCACAGTCGCGATCGCGGCCGATCAGGTTACGCCCCGGCGGGAGGTCGATCTCTTTCGCGCCGCATACGATGCGATAGAGCAGATCCGGATGCACTGCCGAAGCCGGGCGCTCGTTCACCGTTTCCGCGGTAAACGCGAACCCGAAACGGCGCTTCGTCACCACTAGCACGCGCTCTCGATCATCCAGTCCCATGCGAATCTCGGAGATGAGATTGTTCACGTTCGCCGGCTCGACGAACGTTTCGGGCCACAGCCGCTCGTAGATCTCCTGGCTTCGAACAGCCCGCGGTCGCTGCTCGATCAGGATGGCCAGAAGGTCGAATGCTTTCGGCGAGAGATGCACCGGCACTCCCGACCGTGTCAGCTCACGCCGTTCGGCGTCGAACACGAAGGCCCCGAATCGGACTCTCGATCCCATCGGCTGATTGTACGGAGCGCGGCGGTCCACTCCCATTGAAATCCTGCCGTTCTCTTAGCGAACGCCTGAGTCTCATCGCGCGGGGCGGCCGATCTTCGCCCCATGATCCGGCGAATCGCACTGGCGGCTTTCCTCGTCCTGCTTCCCCTTCGTGCTCATGCCACGCTCGACGGCGCCGTCATCGCAGAGCTTACCCCGATGCTGCGCGATCTTCTGTCGCTGAGCGGCCATGGCGTTCATTCATTCGAGAGAGGAGCATTTCTCGTGAGAGAGAGCGACGGGTCCGTCCGTTGCGAGCTCTGGCCATTCACCAATCAGTTCCAGCGAATCAGCACCCGGCTCGTGATTCCATCCGGCACGATTGCCATCGCCCACACGCATCCACGCACGCAGCAGAAGCCCTCGCGCCACGATCACGAAGAATCCGCACGCCTCGGCATTCCGATGATCGTCGTCAGCAGAGACACGCTCCACCTGATCGATTCATCGGGAGAGACGGCGCTCCGCTGGCATGAGCTGCCGGCGGGGAAGAGCAGCTGCAAAGCGTCGTCGCCGGCGCCGGTCAAGAATTCGGCGGGCGAGACGCCCGCCCGGCGGACGAGGACGTCCGCGGTACGGCAGGCGAGGACGCCTGCGCTACAGGGGACGACTGCGCAGGAGACGACTGCGCAGGAGACGCCTTGCTCTGCAGAGGACTCGTCACACGGAACCCCCTGACTCACTCGATCCCCCTCACTCGATCCCCCTCACTCGATCCCGCTGACGCCAGCATCGAACTCACGCTCGCGTAGCGCGGACGTCCCCGTCCGCCGTACCGCGGACGTCCTCGTCCGCAACGGGGCGTCTCGCCCCGCGCGTCCCTGTTAACAACCGGAAACACCGTATCCGGCAAGGCAACCCGAGTGGGGGTCTGTCCGTCATAACAGGTGACGTTGAAAGATCGCAATGAATACTCTCCCAACTCTCGCCGCATCACACACCCCGTGATGCACAAGCCCTCCTCCTGACCCCCTCGGACCGCCGGTGGCATGGCTGCACACCGGCGGTCCCACCCCGCCCGCGATTACAATGCGCGCCGTGCAGCCAGAACAGACCGTTCTCGTCCTCGACTTCGGATCTCAGTACACGCAGCTCATCGCCCGCAGGATCCGCGAAAAGAGCGTTTACTCCGTCGTCCATCCGTTCGATTTTTCTCCCGACCAGATCCGCGCCCTCGCACCGCGCGCGATCATCCTGTCGGGAGGGCCGCAGTCGGTCTACTCCGAGGCCGCACCCTACTGCTCGCGTGAGATCTTCGAGCTCGGGATCCCGATCCTCGGTATCTGCTACGGCATGCAGCTCACCGCCCTTTTTCTCGATGGAAAAGTCGAGGCGGCGAGTGAACGCGAGTACGGACGTGCCGAGATCCGCGTGGAGAATGATTCCCCTCTCTTCGCCGGAACGCCGCGTGAGCAGCGCGTCTGGGCCAGCCACGGAGACAGAATCCTGGCCGCGCCCCCCGGCTTCACGAAAACAGCTTCGTCGGCGAATGCACCGATCGCAGGATTCGAGAATCGTGAGCGAGGCTGCTACGGCATCCAGTTCCACCCGGAAGTGACGCATTCGGAAGCGGGCGAACAGATTCTGGCCAACTTCCTTTTCGAGATCGCCGGCTGCAAGCCATCGTGGGATCTCGGAGACTACCGCCGGCGCAAGGTCGAAGAGATCCGGCACCAGGTAGGTGATCGAAAGGCGATCGCAGCGGTCAGCGGAGGCGTCGATTCAACTGTCGCGGCACTCCTCGTCGCCGAGGCGATCGGCGACAGGCTGACAGCGATCTTCGTCGACAATGGCGTTCTTCGAAAACATGAGGCGCTTCAGGTCGGCTCTCGGCTGAGCGACCGGCTCGGGCTTCATTTCATTCAGGTCGACGCACGCGAGCGTTTCTACGAGAGACTCGCCGGCATCGAAGAGCCCGAGCTCAAGCGCAAACGGATCGGAAACGAATTCATCTCGATCTTCGAAGAGGAAGCGAAGCGGCTGCCCGATGTCGATTTCCTCGTTCAGGGGACCCTTTATCCCGACGTCATCGAATCTGTCTCGATCAAAGGTCCTTCAGCCGTCATCAAGACGCACCATAACGTCGGAGGTCTTCCCGAGAAGATGGGATTCGCGCTGATCGAGCCGGTGCGCGAGCTCTTCAAGGACGAAGTGCGGCAGCTCGGCATCGAGCTCGGTCTGGAAGAAGAGTTCGTCTGGCGCCACCCCTTTCCCGGGCCGGGCCTCGCGGTCCGCATCCTCGGTGAAGTGAATGCCGAGCGGGTCGAGATCCTGCAGAACGCCGACGAGATCGTCATCGACGAGATTCGCAAGGCCGGCATCTACCGAGAGATCGGTCAGGCGTTCGCCGTACTCCTGCCGGTAAGAAGCGTCGGCGTCATGGGAGACGAGCGGACCTACGAAAACGTCTGCGCCGTCCGCGCCGTCACCACGACCGACTTCATGACGGCTGACTGGTACCGCATGCCGCCCGAAATTCTCGATCGGATCGCGCGCCGTATCGTCAACGAGGTCCGCGGGATTAACCGGGTGGTCTACGACATCACGTCAAAGCCGCCCGGCACGATCGAGTGGGAGTGAGGAGATCTGGCGAATGGACTACGAGAAACTCGGCGCGTTCTATCTCGGAAAAGAGTTCGACCTCGACTCGGGCAAACGGCGCGACGATGTCGTTCTCTATGATTCGAAGGACCTGACGACCCACGGCGTCATCATCGGCATGACGGGCAGCGGCAAGACAGGCCTCGGCCTCTCGCTGCTCGAGGAAGCGCTGATCGACAACATCCCTGTGATCGCCATCGATCCGAAAGGCGATCTGCCGAATCTCCTCCTCACCTTCCCGAACCTCCGGCCCGAAGACTTCCGACCCTGGATCAACGAGCAGGACGCGGTGAACGCGGGGATGACCCCCGACGAGTTTGCGAAGAGTCAGTCAGAACTCTGGACCCGCGGCCTTGCGGACTGGGGCCAGAGCGGAGAACGGATCCGCAAGCTGCGTGAGGCGGTGTCGTTCGCTGTCTATACGCCGGGCAGCAAGTCGGGGCGCCCCCTCAGCATGTTGCGCAGCTTCGATCCACCACCCGCCGAACTGCGGAGCGATCCCGACCTCTGGCGAGATACCGTTCAGGGCACATCGACCGGTCTACTCGCACTGATGGGGCTCTCCGTCGATCCGCTCGCGAGTCGCGAGCACATCCTCGTTGCAAATATCCTCGATACGACCTGGTCCGAAGGCCACAGCCTCGACCTCGCCGGCATGGTCCGCGCGATTCAGAAGCCGCCGTTCGAGCGTCTGGGAGTTCTCGACCTCGAATCGTTCTACCCGAGCCAGGACCGCTTTCAGCTGGCGATGCGTCTGAACAACCTGCTCGCCTCTCCCGGATTCGAGGCGTGGCTCGAAGGGGAGCCGCTCGACATCCAGAACCTGCTCTATGGAGAGGGCGGCCGGCCGCGCGCCTCGGTGATCAGCATCGCCCATCTGAACGACGCCGAGCGGATGTTCTTCATGACGATGCTCCTCAACCGGACACTGTCATGGATCCGCACGCAGTCGGGAACGACGAGCCTTCGCACAATCCTCTACATCGACGAAATCTTCGGCTTCTTCCCTCCAGTCGCGAATCCGCCATCCAAGCCACCGCTCCTCGCCCTGCTCAAGCAGGCGCGTGCCTTCGGCCTCGGAGTCGTCCTCGCCACGCAGAACCCGGTCGACCTCGACTACAAGGGCCTCTCCAACGCCGGCACCTGGATGATCGGCCGCCTGCAGACGGAACGCGACAAGAACCGCGTCATGGAAGGACTCGAGGGAGCCGCCGCCGGCGGTGGCTTCGACCGCCAGCGAATGGACCAGATTCTCGCCGGCCTGCGCAAGCGCGTTTTTCTGCTGCACAACGTGCACGAAGCGGAACCGGTGCTCTTTGAGACCCGATGGGCAATGTCCTATCTGCGCGGCCCCATGACACGCGATGAGATCCGGCGTCTGCAGAACGACAGCAGTCTCGCTGCCCCTGCTCCGCAACCACCCGCCGCGGCGGCAACGGTCTCCGGGCCCACCACCGGCGCGATGCCGATTCCTCCGCCCGGGGTGGACTCCTGGGTCTTACCTTCGACCAGCGTCCGAGGAAAGCTGCAGTACGCTCCGTGCGCGATCGGAATCGCCGAGGTTCACTTCGTGAACAGCCGCAACGGAGTCGATGAGACACAGCGGATCGCGCTTGCCGCGAAGATCGGCGCCGGACCTCACGCGGTGGACTGGTCGGCAGCGTCCGATCTCGACCTGAGTCCCGACGATCTCGACGGAGAGCCTCTCCCGGGCGCATTTTTCGTCGAGCTTCCGCGGCCGGCGCAGGACGCAAAGAGCTTCGCCGCCTGGAAGAAATCCTTCGAGCAGTTCATCCGCCAGCAGAGGGGAGTCACGCTTTACCGCAGCGCTGCGTTCCGCGTCACGAGCAAGCCTGGTGAACCGGAGAGCTCATTCCGCGCCCGTCTGGCGCAGCTGGCGCGGGAGTCACGCGACCTCGACGTCGCGAAGCTGCGAGCGAAGTACGAACCGAAGCGCACCGTTCTCGAGAATCGGATCCGGCGGGCGTCGCACTCCGTTGAGCGGGAGTCGGAACAATCCTCCCAGAGCAAACTCGACACGGCGATCTCGGTAGGCACGGCAATCTTCGGGGCCTTTCTCGGTCGGAAGCGCGTCTCGATCACCTCTGCGTCGCGCGTCGGCACCGCGGTCGGCAAGGCGACGAGAATCGGCAAGCAGCAGCGCGACGTCGCCCGCGCCCAGGAGTCTCTCGAAGCGGTGGAAGCCGAGCTGGCAGCACTCAATGCGAAGGTGGAGGATGAGGTCGCGATGCTCGGCTCATCGTTCGATCCCGCTTCGATCGATCTGGAAGAGATCACCGTCCGCGCGGCAGCGAAAGACATCCGGACGGTAGTCTTTGGTCTGGGGTGGATCGCGGTATGAGAGGTCGAGGCAGGCCCCGAAGCGAGGAACCTCCCACGCTGCTGTTCGCCCGTTAGGCTGTCATCCTGAGCAAAGGACGCCGATCTGCGGCGCGACTGAGGAAAAGAAACGAGAGTCCGTTGTGCGCGAAGGCACACTTCACAATCTGGCTCTTTGTTGGTCCTTCCTTCCCCATGCCACGTTGCCCTTCTCCCCCCGCCGCGCGGTTTTTGCGCGGTGGGGGGAGAAGGTGCCGAAGGCGGATGAGGGGGGGCGAACAACCGCCCTGCACCTGCAACTTGCTCGTCATTAGCCGATTGCGCAGCCCCTCACCCGGCCCTTCGGCTTCGCTCAGGGCCACCCTCTCCCCGTTAAGATCGCGGGGAGAGGGGCGACAAAGCTCATGTCTGGCGAAGGCCTCGCGTCGCGCAAGAAATCGCCCAAGGCTACGCTTCCAACACAAGCCTGCGTGTCCGCGCTGGGCTAAGGACGGAGCAGCAGCGAAGCTGCGCTCTCTCGTAGCGCGGACATTCTGTCCGCCGTACCGCGGGCGTCCTCGCCGGCCCGGGCGGGCGGGGGGCGAGACGCCCCCGGTCGCCGCCGAGACGGCCGCGATACGGCGGGCCGGGACGCCCGCGCTACGAAAGACAGCCTGTCATTTCTCTCAGTCGCGGCGTCACGCACGTTGCCTGAATGAAAAAACAGGGCGCGGTTCGGAAGAAACCGCGCCCTGCGGAGCAGCGATCCCGGGGCCCTCTCCCCGGGATCCATGGCGCACAGGAGGGATGCGCCTGCCGGGGGCGATGGTCCCGGCGGAATGATCAACTGTTCAAAGAAACGCGAAACACAGGTGCTGCAAGCTAATCACTCAGGTTTCTGATCACCGTCGGAATATCGAGATCATTGCCGAAATCGCTCGACGCCATCGGCCCGAAACCACCGGAGCCGTCGGCTCTCGTGAATCCTTTTCGAAAAAAGGGAGGATCGTAGATCTCCCCCTCCGCACCGATCTGAGCCTGTGGAAGCGGTTCTTCGTGCTGCGCTGCGATCTCTCTCGGTGCAAAAGGCCGATAGGGATTCGGCTGCGCGGCATGACCGGATCGTGCCGCCGCCTGTTGCGAAAGCGACTCTCCCCGGGAGTTGAGCAGTCCCTTGGTCGCCGAGTCGAATCCTGTTGCGATGACCGTGACCTTCAGCTCGTCCTTCATCCTCGGATCGATGACCGTGCCGAAAATGATGTTCGCTTCTTCGTCTGCTGCTTCCTGGATGATCGAGGCTGCCTCATGCACTTCGAACAGCGTCATGTCGGGGCCGCCGGTGACGTTGATCAGCACACCACGCGCGCCTTCGATTGACGCCTCTTCGAGCAGCGGCGACGAAATCGCACGCTGCGCTGCCTCGACTGCCCGGTGCTCGCCGGTCGAGACGCCGGTACCCATGAGCGCCATTCCCATGCCGTGCATGATCGTCTTGACGTCGGCGAAGTCGAGGTTGATCTCGCCGGGTACGGTGATCAGGTCGGAAATACCCTGCACCGCCTGACGAAGGATGTCGTCGGCGATCTTGAACGCCTCGCTGAGCGAGGTCCCGCGCTCCACGAAGCCGAGCAGCCGCTCGTTCGGGATCGTGATGAGCGTATCGACCGTGTCGCGCAGCGCCCGGATGCCCTGTTCCGCCTGCACGCGGCGCCGCTTCCCTTCGAAGCCGAACGGCTTGGTGACGACCGCCACGGTCAACGCTCCAAGCTCGGCTGCGAGCGACGCGATGATCGGCGCAGCGCCGGTCCCCGTTCCACCACCCATGCCGGTCGTGATGAAGATCATGTCGGCGCCACTGAGCGCCTCGAGAATCCGGTCGGTGTCCTCGAGAGCCGCCTCTTTCCCGACCTCGGGATTCGCTCCGGCACCGAGCCCCTTGGTCAGCTTTCCGCCAATCTGGAGCTTCACCGGTGCGAGCGATGCACGCATCGCCTGCACGTCGGTGTTGGCGACGAGAAACTCGACGCCCTTGATGCCGGACTGGATCATCCGGTTGACGGCATTCCCACCACCCCCACCAACCCCAATGACCTTGATGCTCGCCGGAAGCTGTTGCTCTTCGAGTGTTACCGCGAGCGCTCCGTCGGAAGGTCTCTCGTCAAACGTGATCATTTACCGTCTCCGGATCATAAAGATTTTTGTTATTCGTTTCAATACTTTTTTACGTTCAAGACCAGGCGAACCACTGCCGGAAGGAGTCGGCGACTTTTCCGATCCCCTTACGCGGACGCCTGCGCACTTTCACGCGGTCTTTGAGTCCCCATAGCAGCAGACCGGTCGCCGCTGCCCACTCGGGACCGCTGACGGTGTCGGCGAGCCCGCCGATTCCCTGCGGCACCCCTTTTCGCGCCTGGTGGTTGAACACCTGTTCCACGATCTCGACCATACCGTCCATCTCGGCGCCTCCGCCGACGAGTACGACTCCGGCTCGCAGCTCCTTCTCCAGCCCGACCTTTTCGAGGTCGCGATAGACGAGGTTTGCCAGCTCCACCGCACGCGGCTCGAGAATGCCGGTCAGTTCCTGCCGTGACAGGATCTTCGGTGCGCGGCCTCCGACGGTCGGCACCTCGATCGGATCGTCCGCAGTCACCAACGCCGCGAGCGCGCAGCCGTAGCGTTTCTTGATCCGCTCGGCGTCCTCCATCGGCGTCCTGAGGACGACCGAAATGTCGCTCGTGAAATGTCCGGCCCCCACCGGCAGGACATTCGTGTGGACGACGTTCCCTTCGTGAAAGACGGCATAGTCGGTCGTGCCGCCGCCGACGTCCATCAGCAGCACGCCCATCTCCCGCTCGTCCTGGGTGAGTACCGCCTCGGCCGCCGCAAGCTGCTCGAGGACCAGCTCCCTGACGGCAATGCCTGCCTTGTTGACGCAGGTCAGCACGTTCTGATCGTGCGTTCGGGCGCCGGTGACGATGTGAACATTCGCCTCAAGGCGCGTCGCCGTCATGCCGAGCGGATCGTGGATGCCATCCTGGCCATCGACCACGAATTCGCGGGGGATCACGTGCAGGATCTCGAGTTCTGCGGGAACGTTGATCGACTTCGAAGCGTCAATCACGCGATCGATGTCCTCGCGGCCGATCTCTTTGTGTTTCCCCATCACCGAGACCACTCCGCGCGAGTTGACGGAGCGAATGTGGTCGCCCGAGACTCCGACGAAAGCCGACTCGATCTGCTGGCCGGCCATCACCTCTGCCTCGTCCACCGCCTTCTTGACGGCTTCGATCGCCTGGTCGAGGTTGATGATGTTTCCGCGGCGGGTACCCCTCATCGGAGATGTGCCCTTTCCGATGACTTCCACCTGGCCGCGTTCACTGATCTCGCCGACAAGTGCACACACCTTCGACGTTCCGATGTCGAGGGCAACGACGTACTTCTCTTCAGTTCTGGACATACTCTCCTCCGTCATGCCGGGCTAGCGGCGGGGACGCCTCGGGCGCAGTACGCGCGGACGTCGGGTCCGTCGCTCCGCTCTTCACGGTGACGTGTGGTTTGACGATGACTCGGCTGTTGAATCTGAGATCGGCGTATTCGATCCGCGGGCGGTTCTCCGCCTCGAGGATGGCATCGAGCTGTGCGTACTTCTGCGGCAGATCGTCGTTGTTCGCGTAGACGACCGCGCGGACCGATCGATCGAACAGAGCAAAGCCTCGCGGTGCGATCGGCCAGACTTCCGAGATGCGTGAATAGATCTCGGGACTGCTGCTCTGCAACTGCGTCAGGAGCGCTATCGAACGAAGCAACTCCGCGCCCGCAGCCTCGCTGATGATCGGAAGATCGTCATTCCCGGCGGCAGGCGTCAGCTCCGCAAATGCCAGCCCTTCTTCATCGACGTAGAAGAGTCGATCTTCAGTGCGCAGGAGCGCAACGGGAGTGCGTTCCGTGATCTTGATCCGCAGAGTTCCCGGTAGCGTCTTCTCGATGTCGATACGCTTCACCCATTCCACGCGGTCCAGATCACTCTGCACGCGCTCGAGATCGAGCTGAAACAGGTTCATCCCTTCGTACCGCGACGTCAGCCGTTCGATCTCAGACTGCGGCGAGTGGACTGCGCCCTCGACGACGATCGACCGGACGGCGAAGCGTTCGTTGGAGCGCGTGTGCCGGTAGCCCCAGACGGCGGCGCCGGCGAGGAGAGCGAGCACCAGCAGGTTTCGAAGGATGACGAGCAGCCGCTGGCCCTGGATACGCCGCTGATTGCGGCGGAGACGCGCTACGTCCGGCGGCCGGAGAAAGCGCGAGGCGGTCGTGTCGTAGCTCATGCGACGTCTCCCTCGACCAGTTCTTCGGCAACTTCATGAACGTCACCAGCCCCCATCGTGATGAGCAGATCGTCCGGCGCGAGCCGCCGGCGCAGTTCCGAAACAATCTCCAGGTTGCTGCCTTCGATGAACTCGATACCTGGAACGGCATCTGCGATCAGCTTCGACGAGACTTCACTCAGAACCCCGGTCGGTAGCTCTCTCGCCGCATAGATCGGCGTGACGATCGGCACGTCCGCACCGAGCAGCGCATGGCCAAACTCTCCGGCGAAATCGCGCGTGCGTGAATAGAGATGCGGCTGGAAGAGCGCGATGATCCGACGGCCCGGATAGCCGGAACGCGCCGCCTGCAGCGTCGCCTTGATCTCAGTCGGGTGATGCGCATAGTCGTCGACGACGATCGCGCCGTGATACTGGCCAAGGATCTGGAAGCGGCGATCGACGCCGAGAAACCGAGCGAGCCCCGCGGCGATTGCAGTCGGTGCGATTCCGAGGAAACGGCCGACGCCGATCGCGGCGAGTGCGTTTCGTACATTGTGTTCGCCCGGGACGAACAATTTGAAGAACCCGACCCCAGGCACCTCGAAGGACGAGCCCCTCTCGGAGTACTCGACTCCGACAGCTCGAAGTTCTGCCCGTTCGGAAAGTCCGTAGGGAATGACCTCGACGCCGCGATCGCGACGCAGGCGGGACAGCAGGTGGCCTACCGGCGCATCGTCCACGCACGCGACGATCGCGCCCCCGTCACGCACCCCTTCGAGATAGATCGTGAACGCTTCTTCGATCGCTTCGAATGTCTGGTAATACTCGAGGTGGTCCGCCTCGAGGTTGGTCACAACGGCGACCTCGGGATGGATGTGATGGAAACTTCTGTCGTACTCATCGGCCTCGACGACCATGAGCTCGCCCGCTCCGCTCTTCGCGTTGGTCCGGAGGTTCCTGAGCATTCCACCGACGAGGATCGTCGGCTCGAGCCCGGCCTCTTCCAGCACGACCGAGATCATCGCGGAGGTAGTGGTCTTCCCGTGCGTCCCCGAGACCCCGATGCTGCGCTTCTGGTCGGCGATCGAGCCGAGGAGTTCCGCGCGCTTCATGATTCGAATCCCAGCCGCACGTGCGGCGTCGATCTCGTCGTTCACTCCGCGCACAGCGGCGGTCATTACGACGAGATCCTGGCCGGAGACGTGGGAAGAGTGGTGACCAATCTGGACTCCGATGCCACGATTGATCAGGGCATCCGTCGCGGGGGAGCTCCTGACGTCACATCCGGACACACTGAAGCCGGCGCCGGCCAGAAGGTCGGCCAGCCCGCTCATGCCGATTCCGCCGATGCCGACGAAATGGATGTTCTTAATCGCATCAAAATTCATCAGGATCAAAGTGTCTTAATTCAAATTTTAAGTTTGCCGTTCACTAGACGCAATTAGTTTCTCTCTATTTTTTCGATTAAATCGACAATCGTTGCCGTCGCCGCGGGTGCCGCGAGAGCTGCTGCAGCCGCTCCCATCCGCGCGCTTCGCCCCTGGTCGGCGGCGATTTCGACGATTGCAACGGCCAGCCGCTCAGCCGAGAGCTCCGCTTCCGTCACCACCACGGCGCCGCCAGCGCGTTCGACGACGCGGGCATTCAGCTCCTGATGGTTGTTCGTTGCGGCCGCAAATGGGATGAGAATCGCCCCTCGCCCGACCGCAGCGAGCTCCCCAATCGTCATCGCTCCCGCCCTGCAGACGACCAGATCCGCCGCTGCGATCTCGTCGGCCATAGGGTCGAGATAGGGGACGACCCGCGCGCTCGCGAATGCGGACTGTCGATAGGCGCTCTGCACGCTTTCCAGGTCGGCAGGTCCAGTCTGGTGAACGATTTCCAGCCTGTCGGCGAGTCCCGTAAGCGATCCGAGTGCCGCCGTCATCGTCCGGTTGATGATCCGCGAACCCTGAGAGCCCCCGAAGATCAGAAGTCGCTGCGTCGGGCCGGGGACCTTGGTTCGGCTGGCTGCACCGAGATCGAAAAACTCTTTCCGGATCGGATTCCCTGTGACCACTCCATCCTGCCGCCCGAGCCTGGGCAGCGCCTCGGGGAACGCGACTGCAACGGAAGTGACCCACTTTGCGAGCATCCGGTTTGCGAGCCCCGGGAACGCGTTGGCTTCGTGAATGATCGTCGGCACGCCGCGCAGCTTCGCCGCCACCAGCAGCGGGCCGGATGAGTAGCCTCCGACTCCGAGCACGACTGAAGGACGATGCCGTCCCACGAGGCGCCATGCCTGGAGAAATCCGAGAGGAAGGCGTGCGAGGTTGCGAATCAGATCGAGCCCTCCCTTCCCCTTCAGACCTCCGACGTCAATCAGCTCGAGCGGAAATCCCGCCGCAGGAACGATGCGCGTCTCGAGACCCTTGCTCGTTCCGACGAATACGGCCTTCCTCGCCGCACCGCGCGCCACGTACTCGCGGGCAATCGCGATCGCCGGGTAGATGTGCCCCCCGGTTCCACCGCCTCCGATCATCAGCGTCTCAGCCACGTGACACTCCGGACTCCTAGCCTGACTGTTGTGAGAAGTTGAGAAGCAGCCCGACCGCGATGAGGCTTGCGATCAGGGACGAGCCGCCATAACTGACGAGAGGAAGGGGGATGCCCTTGGTCGGCAGCAGGCAGAGAGCAACGCTCACATTGATGAGCGCCTGGACGGCGATCATGAGCGTGCAACCGAGCGCCGCGTAGAAGGCGAATCGATCCTGGCTGTAGCGCGCGATCCGAAACCCTCTCCACGACAGCACCGCAAACGCGGCGAGGAGAAGCAACGCACCGATGAATCCGAGCTCTTCGCCGATGATCGAGAAAATGAAATCGGTGTGCGGCTCCGGCAGAAAGAAGAGCTTCTGCCTGCCATTGCCGATTCCGAGCCCCTGAATCCCACCCGTCCCCAGCGCGATGAGCGACTGCATCGCCTGAAAGCCCTTTCCCAGCGGATCGGCCTCGGGATTCAGAAACGCCAGGAGTCGTTCGCGGCGATAGGCAGCGCTGAACACCAGCCACCCGGCAATCGGCGCCAGGCCGAGGGCGACGAGTGCGACGTAACGCCAGGCGATCCCCGCGGCGAAGATCATCCCTCCGGCGACGGCGACCATGGTCGCGGCGGTTCCGAAGTCACGGCCGAGCAGCACGAGGCCGGCAAAGATCGTCAGGATGAATCCGAGGGGCAGCAGCGTCGTGGTCAGATCGTTGATCCGCTCCTCCCTCTTCGCCAGGAACGATGCGATGAAAAGGATGATCGCCGGCTTTGCCAGCTCCGAGGGCTGAATGTGAAACCACTGCAACTGGATCCATCGATGCGCGCCGTTGATGGGCGACTGGAACAACGCGATGATGAGTCCCGCGGCAACCACCGCGAGTGCGCCGTAGATGACCCGCCGGCTCTGCAGCAGGGCGGGGTTCACGTGCATCAGGAACAGCATCGCGATCGCGCCGAGTGCGAGGAATGCTCCCTGACGGATCAGAAAATAATAGGGCCCATGGCCGAACCGGTGCGTCGCAATCATCGCCGACGCGCTGTAGATCATGACCAGTCCCAAGACGACGAGCAGCGTCGCCGTGCCGAAGAGCCACGTGTCATAGGTCAGCTTCCGGCTCATCGCCTCACCTCGCCGTTGCGCGAGCTGACTGACCGCGGATTGCAGGCAACCATCGATACCCGCCTCATAGCGCCCCCACCAGCTCTTCGAAGTGCTCGCCGCGATGCTCGAAATTGCGGTACTGATCGAAGCTGGCGCAGGCGGGTGAGAGCAGGACAGTCTCTCCGCCGCGGGCATTGCGTCGCGCCCATTCGACTGCCTTTTCCATATCGCCCGCGGCAACGATCTCCGTGGTCTCGGACAGCGCTTCGGCGATTCGATCGGATGCACTTCCGATCGTCAGGACGGTTCGGACTTTCGCGGCGACGCTCTCGCGCATCCGCTCGAACTCGCCCTCTTTGTCCTTACCGCCGAGAATGAGGATCACGCTGGAGGGAGCGAAACCTTCGAGCGACTTGAGAGAAGCATCGACATTCGTCCCCTTCGAGTCGTTGATCCAGCGGACGCCATCGATCTCGCGGACGAGAACCATCCGGTGAGGCAGACCCTGGAAGCTGCCGAATGCGATCTGGACGTCGAGATCACTGACGCCCACGGCCCTCGCAGCAAGCCACGCCGCGAGAGCGTTCTCGACATTTGCATTTCCCTGCAGTCGCAACGAGCTCCGCGGGATGCGGCGCTGCTCCTCCCCGACCGACATCACGAGATCGTCGCCATCGAGAAACGCACCCTGCTCGACAGACATCGCCGCCGAAAATCGCCACACTCTCGCCGAACCAGCGGTACGCGAGGCCGCCCGGCGCTCTGACCCGTTCACGATCGCTGTGTCGGCTGCGGTCTGATTGCGGAAGATCCGGTATTTGGCTGCTGCGTACGCGTCGAATGTCGCGTAGCGATCCATGTGATCGGGCGTGATGTTGAGCAGGAGGGCGACATTCGCCCGGAAGGTGTCGACCGTCTCGAGCTGGAACGACGAGAGCTCGACCACGTAGGTGCGTGGGCGACCGGCGTCGAGTGCTGCGATCAGAGGTTCGCCGATGTTCCCCGCAATGATGGGATCGCGTCCGGCGATCTTCAGAATCTCGCCGATGAGCGCCGTTGTGGTCGACTTGCCGTTCGAACCGGTGACAGCGATGACGCTCCCCTCGAGATGCCGCCAGGCGAGCTCGATCTCGCTGATGACCTGAATCGAGCGCGATGCGGCGTGAAGAAGCAAGGGGATCGTCGACGGTACTCCCGGACTGAGGATCACTGTCGACACGCCGTCGAGAAGTGCGTCGTCATCCCGACCAAAGGCGCAGACGACATCCGGATTGACCGGGTATGGGAGCGAAGGCGATTCGTTCCGGTCGGCCAGCGACACGGACTCGCCACGCGAGGCGAGAAAATTCGCCGCCGCGACGCCGCTCTTTGCCGCTCCCACCACCAGATACCGACTCATTCTTCCCCCCACCCTCGGATCTCGCGCCCATCGCGGATCCAGCGGTCTTTTCCGACCGCGTCCCTACCGCAGCTTCAGCGTTGCCAGACTCACCATCGCAAAGATGATCGCGATGATCCAGAACCGGACGACGACCTTCGTTTCCTTCCACCCCGATAACTCGAAGTGGTGATGCAACGGCGACATCTTGAAGATGCGCCTCCCCGTCGTCTTGAACGATGCGACCTGCAGAATCACCGAGAGCGCTTCGATCACGAAGAGCCCGCCGACCAGTACCAGCAGAATCTCCTGCTTGATCATCACCGCGAGACAACCGATCGCTCCACCGAGTGCCAGCGAACCGACGTCGCCCATGAAAATCTCAGCCGGATGCGCGTTGAACCACAAGAAACCCAGTGAGGCCCCGACCATCGCCCCGCAGAAGACGGCCAGCTCTCCGGTCTGCGGCACCCAGGCAATCCTGAGATAGTCGGCAATGCGCGCGTGTCCTGCCGCATAGGTGAGCGCCGTGTAGGTAACCGCCGCAATGAGGGTGGAGCCGATGGCGAGGCCATCGAGCCCGTCGGTCAGGTTTACCGCGTTCGACGCACCGACCAGGACCACCATCACGAATGGGATGTAGAGCACTCCGAGATTCAGTACGACATCCTTGAGAAAGGGGAACGTGATCGCAGTCGAGTAGTTGTTCTTCAGCATCGGCAGGTAGGCGATCGCCAGAGCCGCCATCAGAGCGACGACGAACTGCGCGCTGAACTTCTGTTTCGAGGTGAGACCGAGGTTCCGCTTCTTGGCCAGCTTCAGATAGTCGTCGATGAAACCGATCGCCGCATACGAAGCGGTGACGAACAGGATGATCCAGATGTAGGGATTGAAGATGTCGGCCCAGAGAATCGTCGGAATGAGAATCGCGACGTTGATCAGGATGCCGCCCATTGTCGGCGTTCCTGCTTTCATCTGGTGAGACTGCGGACCTTCCTCACGGATGTACTGGCCGAGCTTGATTCGCTTCATTCGCTCGATCAGCCACGGCCCGAGGATGAACGAGATCAGCAGCGCGGTGAGCGCAGCAAACGCCGTACGAAACGTGATGTAGCGGAATACGTTGAATCCGACGAAGACATCGCGCAGCTCATAGAGGAGGTGATAGAGCATTAGACGCTCCTCGCATCGGTCATAAGACGATCGGCCAGCGGAATCATGGCTCCGCCTCCAGCATGGAAACGATTCGGTCGAGCCCGACTCCGCGAGAGCCCTTGATCAGGACGAGATCGCCGGCTCGCGCAAAATCGCGCAGAAAGGCGCCCGCGGCATCCGCGTTGGCGAAATGATGCAGCGATCCCGCGTCGAAACCGGCGGTTGCCGCTCCGTCGAGCAAGGCGCGGCTCCGCTCCCCGACACCGATGACGGTGTCGATGCTGCGCGGGATCGTGCGGCCGGCCTCGCGATGAAACTCGAGCTCCTGCTCTCCGAGCTCCAGCATGTCACCGATGATCGCGATGCGACGGCCGTCAGTCTTCGCCTGCGTCATCAGCTCCAGAGTCCGCGCAAGCGCATAGGGATTGGAGTTGTAGGTATCGTCGTAGATCGTGACGCCTCTCCACTCGACGATGACACCGCGGTGGTAGGCCGGCTTCAGTTCACGGACGCCGCTCTCGATTCCTTCCCACGACACGCCCGAGGCTCGCGCTGCCGCGATCGCCGCGAGGAGGTTCTCCATGTTGTGACTGCCGGGGAGCGCCAGCTCGAAGTCGCGGGCTTCACCCTCGGCTTCAAGCGTGAAGCGCGTGCCGAGGAGTCCCCGCATCTCCACCGCCGTTGCGCGATAGTCAGCTGCCTGCTCGACGCCGTAGGAAACCTTGCGGCCCTCGAAGTCACGGCTGATCCTGACGACGTGCTCGTTGTCAGCGTTCACGATTACGGTTCCGTCGGCTGCGAGATTCTCGAGCAGCTCGCGTTTGGCCTCGGCAATTTTTTCGATCGTCCCGAAAAACTCGATGTGGACCGGAGCGATCGTCGTGTAGACGGCAACGTCGGGACGTACGAGTCCGGCGATCTCGGCCAGCTCGCCCTTGTGGTTCATCCCCATCTCGCTGACCACGACTTCCGTGTCATCCGGCATGTTGTCGAGACAGAGAGGCGCGCCAATCTGGTTGTTGAAATTGCCCCACGACTTCCACGTCCGTCGCTCGGTCGCGAAAAGCGTCGCGATCATCTCTTTCGTCGTCGTCTTGCCTGCCGACCCGGTGATGGCGACCAGCAGAAACGGATAGCGCTCGCGAATGGCTGTCGCGAGCCTCTGCAGTGCAACCGTCGTATCGGCGACTCGCACGACTCCACGCTCCGCCGGCAGTTCAGCCGGCAAGGAGGAGACGATGGCGCCGCTCGCCTGCTGCAGTGCCTGGGCGAGAAACTGATGACCGTCGAGCCGCTCACCACGGATCGCGAAGAACGCCGAGCCGGGCCGCGCCTCCCGCGAGTCGATAACGACCGAGGAGGTTTCGATATCGCCTCCCTGGACGACCTCGCCGCCGACCATCGCTGCGAGCTGTGAGTACGTCAGCGATGGCATTGCGCTCTCCCGTCTGACTGCTGCTGGATGCAAAGGCTGGGTAAGTACGAGAGGCCGGCAGCGCCGTCCGGCTCTTGGCTTGCCGTCTTCCGGCTCCGCCGCGTTTCGTCGCCCTTGCTCGTCCCCTTCCCCGGGAACTGCCCGGCGAACCACCATCCACCCTCACCGAAACCGACCGACGGAGCCGGAACACGGCACCCGCACAACCAGCCATTAGAGTACGTTGTTTTCATGGAAGATATCAACACAATTATCGACCTTGTTTTGAAGCGCGATTTCTAAGCACTACTTCTGCTTCTTCCCGGTCGTCGAAGTGCACGACCTCGTCCCCGATCACCTGATAGGTTTCGTGTCCCTTGCCGGCAATCACGATCACGTCGTCCGGTTGTGCGAGTGAGATGGCCCGCTCGATGGCTTCGCGACGGTCGGGAGTCGTGAAGCAGCGTGCCCCCCCGACCCCGGTGACGATCTGATCGATGATCGACTGAGGGTCTTCGCTTCGAGGGTTGTCACTCGTGACGATGACCTCGTCGGCGAGTCGGGCGGCGATCTCCCCCATCTCGGCCCGCTTTCCACGATCGCGGTCGCCGCCACAGCCGAACACGATGCAGATGCGGCGTTCTCCCGCGATCTCGCGTACCGCGCGCAGGAGTTTGTCGAGCGCATCGGGTTTGTGGGCATAGTCGACGATTACCGTGGGAGCCGACTCGACGTCCGGCACTACGATCCGCTCGAATCTGCCGCGGACCGACTGGAGGTCTCGCACTCCGGCCTCGATCTGTTCGCGCGGAATGCCCACCACGACGGCCGCACCGATTGCCGCGAGCCAGTTGTAGAGATTCGGCAGGCCGAGCAGCAGCGAATCCATCCGGACTTCTCCGAGTGGCGTCGCAACTGAACCGTGCAGCCCGTCGACGCTGATTTCGAACCCCGGAAGAGGATGAATGTCGGCGCCGCTCTCTTTACCGAAGGTGAGAGCTGTGCTGCCCAGTTCGTCCACGAGGCGCTTGCCGTAGGTGTCATCGACATTCAAGACCGCCGTCTGCCTGCTCCGGTCGATCTGGTCGAACAGCATCTTCTTGGCCGCGAAGTAGTCTTCGAAGTCTCGATGGAAATCGAAGTGTTCTCGGGAAAGATTCGTGAAAACCGCCGCCGCGAAATCGATCCCGTGGGTTCTCTTCAACGCCAGGGCGTGGGAGGAAACCTCCATGACGGCGTGGCGAACGCCGGCTTTGACCATCTTGGCGAACCATTCCTGAAGCACGGTAGCGTCCGGTGTCGTCCTGTCTGCGACGAGCCGCTCCGCGCCAGCGCGGTACTCGATCGTACCGATGAGCCCCACCGGTTCACGGCCGGCGTCGAAGATCGCCTCGAGCATCCTCGTCGTCGTCGTCTTGCCCGATGTCCCGGTCACACCGACCAGCGACAACTTCTTCGCAGGCTGACCGTGCAGGTTCGCCGAGATTCGCGCAAGCGCCTCCCTCGGGTCGTCGACTTCGATGAAGGCTACGCGTTCAGACCCCGGCTGTGCATCGACGACTTCGCGCGCGCGCGAAACGCCGACCACCGCCGCGCAGCCGCGTTGCATCGCCTCCGGAATGAAGGCCGCACCATCGCGCTGCGTGCCGGGAATGGCCACGAAAAGGGCGTCCTTCACTGCGAAGCGCGAGTCGGCCGTCACGACAGTGAGGTCGCGGTCGTGCTCCGCATGGACCGAGCGGATCGGCACCCCCTGGAGAAGATCGACTAGTTTCATCGCGATACCTCGCGGACGATTTCGGGAACGACAGCCGGAGGCGCAGCGGGGGTAGCCAACCTCTCGTCGGTTCCTGGTCGCTCCGAGAGCCGCAATGTCATCTGGCGCTCTGCCGGCAAAGCTCCGCCTGGTTCTGGTTTCTGAGAAATGACCACTCCGCTTCCAATCGCACGGACCTCGAAGCCGCCGGCGACGGCAATCGCCACCGCCGCGCGTGCATCGAGGCCGCGCAGGTCCGGCACTGCCGAGGCAGCCACCGCGGAATCGGAGGGTTGCGAGAATGCCGCCAGCAGCGGCTGGTCGACTGCGAGCGTTCGGGAAGGAATGGATGGAGGAATGCCAAGGTAGCGCAACGTCGATTCCGCAATTTCGCGGAAGACGGGAGCGGCCACGATGCCACCGTAGTGTTCGGGGCGCGGCTCGTCGATCACGACGAGAATTGCCAGACGCGGATCGTCGGCCGGTACGTAACCGGCGAACGAACCGATGTAACGATTCGCGAGATATCCACCGCGCCCTGCTTTCTGCGCCGTTCCTGTCTTCCCCGCGACCACATGTTCTGCAAGTGCGGCGTTCCCTCCGGTACCGTGCGTCACTACATACTTGAGGATCTCGTTGAGTACCGCCGCAGTTTTCTCCGTGATCACGCGCTCACCGGATTGCGGCGGCGGCTCGAAGATCGTCCGGCCGTCACCATCGACGACGCGCTTGACGATCCGCGGCTGAATCAGCGCTCCGCCATTCGCCACCGACGCAACCGCGCGAACGACCTGCAGCGGAGTGGTCCCGATCTCCTGCCCGATCGAGATGCTCGCCGGCGAGACCTGAGTCCACTTGTCACGACGCCTCAGTAACCCCGTCGACTCGCCCGGCAGTTCGATCCCGGTGCGGCTGCCGAACCCGAAGCGGCGGATCCATTCATCGAAGCGACGGGTGCCGAGCGCGAGTCCAATCCGTACCGTCCCTACGTTCGATGAACGGGCCATCACATCTTCGAAGGAGAGCAGCCCGTAGCGGTGATATTCGTGCTCGCGGATCGTGATGTTCGCGACGGTAATGGTTCCGTTGCCGCAGTCGACGACCTGCGAGGGAGTGACCAGCTTCTCTTCGAGACCCGCTGCAGCCGTGATGATCTTGAACGTCGAGCCGGGCTCATAGAGATCCTGCACATTGCGATCACGCCATGCAGCCTGGGGAAAGTCGCGGAACCGGTTCGGATCGAACGTCGGGAAAGACGCCATGGCGAGAATCGATCCGTCTCTCGGATCCATCACCACGACCGATCCTCCGGATGCGCGGTGCCGCTCGACCGCGTCCCGCAGCGAGCGCTCGGCGATGAACTGAATGACCGAGTCGATCGTCAGCATCACTTGATGACCGTCTCGCGGGCTGTTGGCGCCGTCTCCCCCGACCAGGTACACGCCACGCCGCGCGTCCTTGAGAAGCGTCACTTTCCCAGGCGTCCCGCGCACGTGCGACTCGAACGTATGTTCAATCCCGGCAAGCCCCTCACCGTCCACTCCGACATATCCGATGACGCTCGCCGCCAGCGTACTGCGCGGATAGGATCGACGGTGCCCCTCCAGAAAGTAGATCCCCGGCAGCCCCAGTTTGCGGACCTCCGCCGTCACGCTCAGCGGCAGTTGCCGCGCAACCCAGGCGAAACTGCGAGTCCCCCCAAGCCGCGCTTCGATCTCCTTTACGGTCAGACCGATTCCATCGACCGCAGCGAGCGCCTTCGCAACCTTCGCCGGATCTTCGATCGCCTGCGGGTCGGCGTAGATCGACTCTGCCGCGATGCTTTCGGCGAGCACCCGTCCCCTTGCATCGAGAATCGCGCCGCGTCTCGGATTCAGCGTCAGCGTACTTTCCTGCTGCCGCTGCGCCCGTGTGACGTAGTGATCGTGCCTGACAAGCTGAACCTGCGCCAGGCGGATCACGACGACAAGGCCCCATGCCGTCAGCACCGCAAACAGGACAATGAGACGCCGGTTCGACCGCGACATCAGCGATCTCCCGCAGCAGGGAGCTGCTGTATCGCGGCATGACGGGGTGTGGCAGAGGCAGCGACGGGCGTCGCCACCGGCTCGACCATCACGATCGACGCCGGACTGGTAGGCTGGAATCCGAGACTCGAGACTTTCTCCTCGACGACATCGAAGGATGTGAGCTGATCGAGCTCGGCTTCGAGCGACTTCTGAACCGTCTCGGCATCCTGCAGCTGCTTCTGCAACCGCGCCGTCTCACGTCCGAGGCGGATGATCTCGAGATTCTGCCAGGTGAAGAGAAGCAGAAACAGACCGATCGGCACGCCCAGAAAGAGGACGGCCAGAAGCTCACGGTGCCGGCGGCGATCCCGCTCCCGGACGATGTGAGTGTTGTCGATCGATTTCTTCTGCGTGTACATGACCGGGAGCCATTCGTCTCTGCACGAAGCCGACGAACAAGGGTGAAGATCTGCCTACAAGCACGATGCGACGAGCCACCAGCACACACCCACGCTCCACGCTCCACCCCTCCCGCGCTCACCTACCGCACACACACCCGACCCTTCCCCAACCTTCACCCTTGCCCGACGACTCCGGGCACTTCCGCGATCTCCGTTCTCGTGCTTCGCCTCATGGCTCGGCCCTCGATCGGCAACCGCCTCACACCTTCTCTGCGATCCGCAGCTTCGCGCTGCGCGACCGCGGATTCACTTTCATTTCATCTTCTGAAGCAGTCAGCGGCCTTCCCGTCATCACATAGACGCTCCTCACGGCACCGCACCCGCAGACCGGCATTCCCGGTGGGCAGGTACATTCACCCTCGAGCCTTCGGAACGCCCGTTTCACGATCCGGTCTTCGAGAGAATGAAACGAGATCACGCCGATCCGGCCAGCCGGCTCGAGAACGCTCACCGCGTCAGTCACGAACTGATCGAGACCGCTCAGCTCCTCGTTCGTGGCGATTCGGAGTGCCTGGAACGTGAGTGTCGACGGATCGATGTCGTGTGGTCTCGAGCGCTTCACGCTGCGAATCACTTCCGCAAGGCGCGTCGTCGTCTCGATCGGCGCTTCTTCGCGAGCCGTGACGATCGCTCTCGCGATCCGCCGCGCCATCGGCTCCTCCCCATAGTCGCGGAGAATTCGCGCCAGCTCTCCCTCGTCGCGGCCGTTCACCAGGTCTGCAGCACTCTCTCCTTCGCTGCCCATCCTCATGTCGAGCGGGGCGTCGAAGCGGAACGAGAAACCGCGCGACGCGTCGTCCAGCTGCATCGAGGAGACTCCGAGATCGGCGAGAAGCGCGCTGATGCCGGTGACTCCCGACTGCTTCAGAATGTCAATGAGCGATTCGTGACGTCCGCGCACGAGCGTCACGCGGTCAGCAAAGCGGCTCAGTCGCCCCGCCGACCGTTCCAACGCCTCAGGATCGCGATCGATCCCGACCAGTCGGACCGCCGGATGCCGCTCGAGCAGCGCCTCCGCGTGTCCTCCCAGTCCCACCGTCGCGTCGACGATCACTCCATCGGCGCGGCTCGGCGTGAGGTACTCGACTACTTCGTTCAATAAAACAGGCTGATGGATCATCGGAAAGCCTGCAGACACCCCGCGTGCCTCCGTGAAACGGACTAAACCCCGTGAAGCTCGAGCTCCTTGAAGTCTTCAGCCGTCAGCGGCTGATCCACCATGCGCTTCTGAATGCGTTGATTGTTCTCGACGATCAGGTGGTCCTGATTTCCCAGGACCACGACGTCCTCGCTGATTCCGGCGACCTCGCGGAGCACCGCGGGGACCAGCAGCCGTCCTTGCGGATCGAGGCTGACGACCTGCCCGAAGTAGTTCACCCGCTCGAGCAGCTTCGCTTTGGCCCTGGACGACGATGGGACACGCGAGAGGCGGGACTGGAACTCGAACCAGACCGCCAGCGGGTAGACGATCGCGCGCTCTCCGTCCATCGACGTGATGAAGCAGTCGGCGCCGAATCTCTCTTCAATGATCTTGCGGAACCCGGTCGGGACCTTGAGCCGGCCCTTTTCGTCGATTTTCGCGGGGCTGTGCCCCATGAGTACGTTGAGTTCCACCACGTGTAGAGCCTTTACAGGGCCGGATGCGTTGTAATGAAGCCCGTTTGTACCACTCTCGTCCACTATTGTCCACAAATTTCCACCGAGGACCCGAAACTGCGATGCACGCCTGGCGAGACGCCCGCGTCCGGACGCAGACGTCCGTTGAAGGTGAAAGGTGGCAGCCCCGCTTACAACTTCACGGCGTCACCCCGAGCGGGCGGGCATGCGAGGGGCCTCGCAGGCATGTACTAAGTAACGTGCGAGCCCGGCTGATGCACAGGCTTTGTTACCGCGCCACGCTGCAGGACTAATCGTTCTTCACGATCTTCTTCAGTCTAGCGAGCATGTTGCTGCCGACGAGGTTATCGGCCGCCGCGAGGACGTTTTTGATCACGGCAAGCAGGTCCTGATGGCCGCTCCAGTGCTGCTTCAGAACCGCGACATCGGTCGAAGTGAGCAGGCGGTTCAGAATATAGACGCCGAAGACCAGGTCGTCGAGGTATCCCACGGGACCCAGAAATGCTTCGGGCATGAGATCGAGAGGAAAGAGAAAGTAGGCGATGCCAGTACCGAGCATCACTTTGTTCTTCGAGTCGACGCGTGCATCGTTCACCAGACGCCAGAGAAGCACGAAGACATCCGGAGCCAGCAGCAGGTATTCGCCCGTGGTACCGGCCAGCTTCCCCTTGCGATCGAGATAGCGGCGGATGTTCTCGCGCATCCTGTCGTAAAACCGATTGGCGCTCTCTTCGCTCATCGACCCGCCCGCGACACTCGCCTCGCGCATCGACTCGCTCAGATCTTCCGTGCTCATTTCGAATTCGTCACTTCTCTCACTCATCCAATTCCTCCAGACAGAGCATCAGGCGGTAGATCGGCGCCGCCCTTTCCGAGAGTCACGGCGAGGCCGCCGTCGATGATCCAGACGCTGCGGACTTCCGCATCGATGAATGATGGCAAGAAACGCTCCATTGATACGACCAGGGTGCCCGGCTCCTCATACCCCACCAGCCCCTTCGGGAACCGGTCGCGGACCAGCCCCACGAGCAGCGAGGGGATCGGAATCGGGCCGGCCGAGATCCGCCCCAGCGGTACACGGATAGTCGTTCCTTCTGCCTCCATCCGCGTGATCTCCACCGAGAAGGGAATGCTGATGAACTTCCGGACAGCACCTTCCACCCGCAGCAGCCCGTTTGTGAAACGGAGCTCCAGTCGCTCGATCATCGGCTCTCTGGCAACGATCTCACGAGCAAACGCGCCGAGCTTTTCGCCGTCGACGCGAACCTCGAGTGAGTCCCATTCGATGAAATGTCTAACCATTGGTCAGAGGCGGAATTGAAAATTAAAAATTGAAAATTCGGGAAGCTGGCGATTCTGACTTGCGAGGGGCCTGCCAGAGGGTGGCATATTGCCTGTCATCCGCCAGTCATCCTGAGCGTAGCGTGAGGATCTGGTGGGCGGGCGGTGCGATGCACGTGAATGGCACCGCCCAGCCACCCAGATCCCTCGCTACGCTCGGATGACAGGCCTGGGGTAGGCATTCTATTGAGGTTTCACGTTTCAATTCTCAATTCAATTCTCAATTCAATTCCACTAGCAGCGGCGCCTGAAACGCCTCGAACTCTCCGCGCTCCCGGTTTTCAATTTTCAATTTTCA
>DASVLC010000420.1:0-15398 GCA_036385045.1 Thermoanaerobaculia bacterium
ACCTGCGTGATCCGGCTGCCGCACTCAGGCTGGTGTGGAACGCGCTTCCGGAGAACGGTCGGCTCTTCATCTCGGTTCCGAATGTCGCCAACATCACCGTACGGCTGGGACTTCTGTTTGGCAGTTTCGAATACAGCGATCGCGGCATCCTCGATCGCACGCATCTGCGCTTCTACACCGCACGGACGATCCGCCGCGAGATTGAACGGGCTCGCTTTCAGATCCTCGAAACACGAGGCACCTCGATTCCTATCCGGCTCGTAGTCGGCACGTTCACTCCGGAGCCGATCCTCCGCGTCGGCGAGCGGCTCCTGACCTGGCTGACTCGCCTGTGGCGAGGCCTCTTTGCCTACCAGATCGTGATCGTGGCAAAGAAGTGAGCGCGACTCCAGGCCGTAATACACTCCTCGATCGATGCCGACCGCCATGCTCATCGCTGCCGATGTCGATCCGGCGTTCATCGCCAGGGTGAAGGGCGATGCGCGATTCGACGTGCGGCATGAGCCGGTGCGCAGCGAGGACGAGCTCGTGGCGATCGTCGGCGACGCGCAGGTCCTCGTGACGCGCGCCTACAACCGCGTCACGCGCCGCGTGATCGAAGCGGCGCCGCAACTGGAGCTGATCGCGCAGGGGACGAGCGGTACGGACAACATCGACGCAGTCGCCGCGCGCGAACGCGGGATCACGATCGTCAGCCTGCCGGGCGAGAACGCGAATGCGGTCGCCGAGCTGGTGATCGGCTTCATGTTGATGATGACGCGAACGATTCCCCTCTACACACGCGACGTCGTATCCGGCCGCTGGCTCCGTGATGACTGCGCAACCCGTCACGAGATGCGCCACTACCGCCTCGGTATCGTCGGCCTCGGCGAGGTTGGCCGTCGCGTCGCCAGACTCTCACGCGCGTTCGGGATGGAAGTGCATGCATACGATCCCTACATCAGCGACGACGACTTTCTCGCGCGCGATGCTGTGCGAATTGGATCGCTCGACGAGTTGCTGGCTGCGATCGACATCGTCACCCTGCACGTCCCGCTGACTGAAGAAACGCGCCGGATGATTGGTCCCCTCCAGCTGGAGCGTATGCGTCCAGGATCGTTCCTGATCAACGCCGCACGGGGCGAAGTGCTCGATCAGCAGGCAGCGCTCGACGCGCTTGCCGCCAATCACCTCGGTGGACTCGCGCTCGATGTCTTAGATCCGGAACCTCCCTCGGGCGCGCTTCCCGACGATCCCCGCCTCGTGCTCACGCCGCACATTGCCGGCTGCACGTTCGAGTGCAAGCGGGACATCGGGGAGCGGTTGTACGAGCGCATGGCGGAGAGGTATCCGTGGGTGTGACCGGCAAAGGGGCAGGGATCTGGAAATTGAAGATTGAAAACTGAAAACTGAAAATTTTGAATCAACTCTCCCCTTCGCTGTCATCCCGAGCCGCCGGAGCCCCGGGGGTGGGCGGTTGGGTGGGAGGGGCGGAGGACGGAGAGGGATCCCTTGCAGGCGACCCACCATCGCGCCTCGCCCACGACCCAAGGCATGCCCGGCGCCCTTGCCATCATGGGTCGTCGATTCAGGGATCCCTCGCCACCCGCTCGGGATGACAAGCTACTTTGTCGGCGGTGCGTTGGAGCATCGCACGCCGCGAGCCTGACCATGCCTGTCAGCGAGGACGAACTTCAATCCCCAACTCCCCATTTTCAATTTTCAATTTTCAATTTCACCCCACCCTCGCCCCATCCCGAAACACCCCCGTCACCAGGTTCACACCGAAGTGGTAGACGAGGTGGAGGTAGTTCGGGGCGTCGAGGAGGATGAAGTCGGCGCGCTTGCCGGTCTCTATCGAGCCGGTTTCGCTGGAGAGGCGGAGCGAGTACGCACCGTTGAGCGTTGCCGCGGTGAGTGCCTCTTCGACGGTCATCTTCATTCGCAGGGTCGCGAGCTGAATGACCGTCTGCATTGACTCGGTCATCGACGAGCCGGGATTGCAGTCGGTCGAGAGCGAGACGATCGCGCCGCGGTCGATGAAGGCGCGCGCCGGAGCATAACGGTCCGACATCAGAAAGAAGCTGGTAGCCGGCAGCAGGTTCGCAACTGTGTCGGAGGCCGCGAGCGCGGAGATGCCGTCGTCGGAGATGTACATCAGGTGGTCGGCCGATGCGGCGCCCACTTCGGCGCCGAGCCTCGCGCCGTCGGTATCGGAGAGCTCATCGGCATGAATTCGCGGAATCATCCCGAGCTCGAGACCCGCTCGCAGGACCATCTCACCCTGCTCCCGCGTGAACACACCTCGTTCGACGAACACGTCGCAGAAGGCGGCGAGCCTTTCTTCGGCAACCGCCGGCAGGATCTCCGCGATGACAGTCGAGAGGTAGCCGTGCCGTGCGGCCTCGCTTCCCCGGCTCTCAGGTGGAAACTCGTGCGCCGCGAGACAGGTCGGTACCAGTCTCACCGGTGACTGCGGCGCAGCGGTACGGATCGCACGCAACTGCTTGAGCTCGCACTCACGATCGAGCCCGTAACCACTCTTTGCTTCTGCGGTGGTGGTGCCGTAGCGTGCCATCGTCCGCGTACGTGTAAGAACGTTTTCGACCAGCTCGGCCTCGCTCGCCTTTCGCGTCGCGTGGACCGTCGACGCGATCCCGCCTCCCGCCGCCGCGATCTGTTCGTACGTCTCCCCCTGCAGACGTCGATTGAACTCCGACTCGCGGAAACCGGCGAATGGGATGTGCGTGTGCGAGTCAACGAACCCCGGCAGCGCCGTTGCCCCCTTCGCGTCAAAGTCCTCGGTGATCGTCAGGGTTTCCGGGAGATCGCTCTCGCGGCCGATGAAGGCGAAGCGTTCGCCCTCGATCACCATCACGCTCTTCTCGTGCACCGTCAGGTCGCGCATTGCCCGTCCGCGTGACGGTCCGCTTCCGGTCGGAGTCGCGATCTGAGAGAGGTTGCGAATGAGTAGAGCCATGGGGGGGAGTTTATCCGGGCTGACGAAGAATGAGCCTGTCATCCCGGCAAAACACACCGAAAAAGCTTGTCATCCTGAGCGTAGCGTGAGGATCTGGTGGGCGGGCGGTGCGATGCACGTGGATGGCGCCGCCCATCCACCCAGATCCCTCGCTACGCTCGGGATGACAGAGCGCGGTGGTGGGTCGTCGGCAAGGGATCCCTCTCCGTCCTCCGCCCCTCACACCCGTCCACCCCACCCCCGGGGCTCCGGCGGCTCGGGATGACAGGCATGAGAGATGAGACGAGATACCAGGCGCCGGCGAAAACCGCCAGGCTCGGCGCCAGAACCGCCCCCCCCCACCCCCCTACCGTTGCTTGAACATCGCCGATAGCGGCTCTTCGTTCGTCTCGGTCTCGGCGTCGAGGGTGACCATCTGCTGGATGGAGTCGAGCGTGATCTGGAGGCGGTTGCGGGCAGCGCGGCGTTCGATCTTGAGGTCGCTGATGGCGCGTTCGAGATCGCCGACGCGCTGCATCGACTGCGAGATCACACGTTCGGCCAGCAGTTCGGCGTCCTTCACGATCAGCTCCGCCTCTTTGCGCGCGCTGGAGGTGAGGTCTTCGGCGACTTTCTGCGCCGAGAGGAGCGTGTCCTTGAGGATCCGTTCGCGATTGGAGTGATCCTGGAGCTCGTCGCGCAGCATCGCGACTTCGCGTGACAACCGATCGTTGTCACGTACGAGACCTTCAATCTCCTCTGCGACCGCGTGCAGGTAGGCCCGCACCTCGTCCTGGTCGTATCCCTTGAATGAACGTGCGAAGGTCTGCTTCTGAATCTCGAGCGCCGTCAGATGGTACATATCCGCCCTCCCGGTGCTACCCGCCGCCAGCCCATCCGGCAGCCGTTATGGTGCTGTGGTCAGTATAAGCCGTCGCGCCAGAACTGCCAGGAGCTGCCGCGTGATCCAGATGATCAGGATCAGGATCAGCGGTGACCAGTCGACCCCAGCCGTATCCCAGCGACGCATCCAGCGGCGGATCGGCCGAAGGAACGGGCGAGTCATTCTCTCGAAGATGTCATTGAGCTGCTCGAGCAGGCCGTAGAAGCCGCGATAGCGCCAGCGGAACTTCGACTGGCGGGTGAAGAAGAGCACCCACGAGAGGATGACCCAGATGAGGATCAGCCACTGCAGGATGTCGAGCACCAGGTCGAGGGCACGGAGAAAAACGAGAACGACGTCCATCGGGTGGAAGTGTATCGCTACCGGCTGCCGAAGATGGCGCGACCGACGCGAATGATGGTGGCGCCTTCTTCGATGGCGATTTCGAAGTCGTCTGTCATACCGATGGAGAGCTGCGAGACACCGAGGCGTTCGCGGATGGTGCGCATCTCGCGGAACCAGGCGCGCATCTGGTCGGGCTCGCCGGGAGGGGGGATCGCCATGACGCCGGAGAGCTTCAGCGATGGAACTGCCGCGACTTCACGGGCAAGCTGATCCACCTCATCGGGGTCAACACCACTCTTCTGCGGCTCGCGGCCGATGTTCACCTGCAGGAGAACCTGCTGGGTCTTGCCGGCCGCCGCCGCGGCCTTGCCGATCTTCTCGGCGAGTGCGAGCGAGTCGACGGCATGAATGAGATCGAACAGGCGTACCGCGTCTTTCGCCTTGTTCGACTGCAGGTGGCCGATCAGGTGCCAGCGCGCGGCGCCGGCGACGAGCGGCTTCTTGTCGCGCGTCTCCTGCACTTTGTTCTCGCCGATGTCGGTCACGCCGGCATGGATCGCGAACTGGACATCGGTCGCCGGAAAGGTCTTGGTTACCGCGATGAGATGGACCTCGGAGCGGTCACGCCCCGCGCGAAGGCAGGCGGCGGCGATTCGCGCTTCGAGCGCGCCGAGATTCGCGGCGATCTCCTCAGCTCGCGACACGCCGTCGCTCCACGATCCGAGCTTCTCCGCTGTCGACCGCTTTGTTCGCGAGCCGGTCGGCGTCCTTGTTTCCGGCCCGCAGCGTGTGGCGGATCCTGAAGCGTGAGAGCTTGCCGGTCATCGCCTTCGCCTGCTGGTAGAGCGGAATCAGGTTGGGATGCTTGACGCGGTAGACGCCGAGCATCTGCTTCACTAGCAGTTCGGAGTCGGAAACGATCTCGACCTCCGTCGCCCCCTCTTCCTTCGCGACGTTGAGCGCTTCGACGAGTCCCATGTACTCGGCCACGTTGTTCGTCGTGTGACCGAGGAAGCCGCAGAGCTCGATGACCTCTCCGGCACTCGTCGTCATGTACACACCGTAACCAGCCGGCCCGGGATTTCCGCGCGCGGCACCATCAATGAAGGCGGTGACTTTCAGGATCTGGATCTCCTCACTTGCCGTAGAGCATTCGATGGCAGCCTTCGCAGAAGACCAGCTCACCGCGCTTGATCTGCTGCGCAACAGCCGGACGGACGCGACTGCGGCACGAACTGCAACTGTCGCCCGTCGTTCGCGTGACCGCGACACCCTGCCGCTGTTTGGAAATCTTGTGGAACTCCGCCTTCAGGCGTGGAGCGATCGTTGCCTCGACCGCTTCGACCTTCTTGCGGAGATCCTCGGCTTCCTTCCGAAGGTCGGCCAGCGAATGCTGCCATTCAGCATGGGCCGTGTCATACCGCGCCTGGAGTTCGGTGTGTGACTGCTGTTTCTCGTCGAGCTGACCCTGCAGCACCTCGGCGTCGGCCATGTTCTTCATGACCGACTCCTCGAGGTCCTTCACATGCTTGCGCGAAGCGTCGATCTCTTTCCAGGCAGCGGCGTACTGCTGCTGATTCTTCACCTGCATGAGCTGTCCCTGATATTTCTTCAGTATCTCCTGCTGGTCGGACAACTCGCCTTCCATACGCCGGCGTTCCTTTGCCAGAACCTCGAGCTGCTGGTTCAGGCCGGCCATCGTCGCGTTCGCGGCCTCGTACTCGCTATCGATGGCCGCGAAGGACTCCGGCTTCACGGCCATCTGCTTCTCTCTGTCGTTGAGCACCGAGAGAAGAGACTGCAACTCCCACAACCTGTCGATATCTGTCACTCAGAAACCTCCATCACGGGGTGACGGGTGCCGGTTGAAGGTGGACGTTCGTTACGCCGATCGCCAGCCGCCAGCTGCCTCCCCGCAAACAAAAAAGGCGTTCCTTCGTCGGAACGCCTTAGTGGGCTCATGGCGCGTAGCACCGCGCCTCTACATTCGAATTTTCCCGTTTTATCGCGCATCTGTTCTGGTGGGTCCACCAGGATTCGAACCTGGGACCTGCCGGTTATGAGCCGGTAGCTCTAACCGCTGAGCTATGGACCCGGACGGAGGATCATAGCAGACAGAGGCTGCTCTGCGACCGCCCGATTTGGGACACGCGTTTCAGCTTCCCTACCGGATCTCGACCTGGTCTCCGACGATCATCTCACGACGTGCTGCGAGCACGATGGCCGTGGCCGTCCGTGCCTCCGTGGTCAAAATGCCGATCTGCCCGAGGACGATGCGCGGCTGGTCGGCGCGAGGACTCGGACGGAAGACAGTGAGGAAGTCGCCTGGCTCGAGCCGGTCTTCGCGACCGAGGTCGATCTGCACCAGATTGCCTTCGACGACGCCAAGCGTCCAGTCGCGCGAGTCGACGATGAAGCCGCTCGTGCGGCCGCTGGGCGGATCGCACCACTCCGGCAGGTCCGGAATGCGTGCGATCGGGATCGGCAGCTGCGGGACCGGCTTGAGTCGCGAGCCGATTCTGATCTCGCGGCACGCCTGCGTCACGATCGCGCGCGAGCGCCCGTCCTCGGTGCAGAGAATGCGCACCTGACCGGTGTAATGGTACTGACGGCCGAGGACGGCTCCGGTGACCGGGTGCAGCACGAGGTCTCCCGGAAGGACGGTGAGATAGGTCTCACCTGCGACGAGCCCTGTCTCGGCGCCGCCGCGAACGTAGATCAGATCGTCGGTCGCGGCTGAACCGGGCATCTCCGGAATCGATCGCGGTACGTACTTAACGTCGAGGTCTTCGTGCGACTCGATGTAATTCGGCATCACCTCGTCAGGGTGGCCGATGTAGCCGTAGCAATAGAGATCGGACTCGGTGGCGAGCGGAATCGGGTTTCTCTCAGCCTGAAAACGTGCGACCGGCAGGCCTGTGTCACTCGGCTCGGTGCTGAAGACATCCTCACCTTCCAGGCGCGGCGTGACCGCCTCGAGCGGAAGGTCGGCGACCTGCCGGGGGATTCCGGCCTCGCCTTCCACCAGCAACACGTCACCCGGATAGATCCAGTGAGCGTCGGTGATCCAGGTGTTCGACTCCCACAGCTGCGGCCAGAGATACGCACTGCCGTAGTACTGCTGGGCAAGATCCCAGAGCGTATCGCCTCGCACGATCGTGTGAGTTCTGGCGCCTGGCGGATAGGTGGCGGGATCGGGCGGATAGTAAGCCGTCCAGTGATCGCCAATCCGATGAAGATCGCGAGGGGGCGCAGTTGCACTCTGCGCGAGCACACTCGTCGCAATCACGAGCAGGAGAACGGGAGCCACACCACGCACACTAACCATTGCCCCTCCCTGGTCTTGTCGCCAGTTCGATAGCTGAATAAGTTAGCGCAAGCGGCCTCTTTGGTCAATCGGCGGCTTTTCGAAGGGGGAAGGGTGAGGAGTGAAGAGTGAAGAGTGAAGGGTGAAGACGGCAGGTGGGGGGGCTTTTTGACGCGTTGTCGCTTCACCTTCCATGCACTGCCGCTCTCACGCCTGTCATCCCGAGCCGCCGGAGCCCCGGGGGTGGGCGGGCGGGTGTGAGGGGCAGAGGATGGAGAGGGATCCCTTGCCGACGACCCGAACTCGAACGATACGCAAAGGCGCTGGTGGGGCGCTCCGGGGAGGAAACGCAAAACGACAACCTATCTCAACTCCTACCCTTCACGCTTCCCTCTTCCCTCTTCCCCCTTCTATCACCGCGTCAGCTGCGCCTTCTGGTACTCCTCCAACTCCCGGGTACGCTTGTCGTAGTTGTCCTTGACCTTCTTCACGTACTGGCGGGTCTCGCGGAAGGGGGGGACTCCGCGGTAGCGCTCCACGTTGCCTTCGCCGGCGTTGTAGGCGGCGAGGGTCAGGGTGAGGTCACCTTTGAAGCGCTTGTCGAGGTACTTGATGTACTTCACACCCGCGTCGATATTCTCCTGCGGGTCGTAAAGGTTCCGTGCGCCCATCCAGCGGCCGGTGCGCGGCATGAGCTGCATGAGGCCACGGGCGCCGACGGGTGAAACCGCGCGGGGCTTGAATCGCGACTCCTGCTCGATCACGGCCGCAACAAGCGCCGGATCAACGCCGTACTTTTCGGACTTTTCGTGAATGAGCTGGCCGAACGGGATCTCGGTGGCGAAGAACTCGGCACGGATCGAGTTGTTGATTCGCTTCATTTCCTCGTAGAAGACTTCGCGGCGCTCGGGATTCGCGTCGCCTGCGAGCCACCTCTCGCTGTCGGCCCAGCGGCTGTCGAACAGGGAGAGCTCGCGCGAGACATAGCGGTCGGGCAGGACCTGGGAGAGTTTGAAGAGCGTGTTGCCACGAAAGTCGCCCTTCATGTTTGCGATGACCGTCTCCTCGTCGCCGTTGCGTTTGAGGACGCTCACGGTGTCGAGATCTTTGCGAACGAGAAACTGGACGTTGGCAAGAGTGTCGGTGATTCCGCCGACCGACAGAGCGGCACCGAGCATGATGGCGAGGGCTCCACGACCGCCGAGGAGTCTGACTGCAGCGTGGCGCTCCGTCCACCGACGGACAGCCGCCAGGCGAATCGAGATTCTCTCAGTCACGGTTGGTTCAGCAGCCATCAGCCTCCCTCGGTCAGGCGTCTCGCGCATACGGCGCGGGAGCGCAATCATCTCTTATTACGATCACAATAACTTGAAGTTCCCAAAGCGACTCACGAGAACGAGGCAGGCGTGCTGGAATATTGCGGCGGAACGGCTCCTGGATTCCAACTACCTTAGAATCAGATAGTTCACTCGCCAAATACCTCAGCGGAGAATCGCTCGATCCGACACTCGGGGTTCTGCCAGGCTTCTGGCTCCAGCCCTGCCTTGGTGCAGGTGTGACTGAGGAAGGCTTCGCGGTCCCAGCCGTAACTCAACGCAACCTGAGGCAGCAGCAGTCCCGCAGCTCTTCCCATCGAGATGATCAGCCCGTCGCGACCGACGACGATCTCGTCGAGCGATTCGACCGGAACGATCGGACTCATCACGGAGATCTCAATCTTTACAGAGGCGAGCTCGTCGGGACGCAAGGGATGAAACCGAGGATCCCGCGTCGCTGCATTTACCGCACTCGACGCCACCGCCCGAGCCAGCGGAGCGACCGCCTGGATTGAGCCGATACATCCGCGCAGGTCACCGGCGAGCGTGTGCAGTGAGACGAACACACCGCTGGGCCTGCTCAACTCCCTGTCAGTCTCCACGCTGTCGAAGTCGAGCCGGCTACCGCTCAGAACGGCTTCAATCGAACGGCGTGCGATTGACAGGAGGAGTTGCCTCTGGGATTGGCTCAGCATGACTGTTCTTGCGGTGGATGAGCATGAGGTTCCGCATGTAAACGATCAGTCCGCCGCATTGCGCGATCGTAAACACGGTGTCACGGATGTGAATTGCGTAAATGGCCGTGATGATGCCGCCGCACAGCGAGAGGTACCAGAAGACCACCGGGATGTAACTCGACTTCTTTCTCTCGGACGCGATCCACTGGACGATGAAGCGCGAGCCGAACAGCATCTGGCCGGTCAGACCGAACAGTACCCAGAGATCGAACTTGAAGCCGCCCATCAGTGCACCTCCTCGCGGTCTGCAGCGTTGCGCGTCGGAACGGTCTCCTCAACATCGTAGCGAAGCGTCCTGGAGCCCATCCAGCGGACAGCGAAGCAGTCGACGAGCCCTCGGAACGCCCGATTCATCGCGCCGTACTTCGAGGTCCCGAAGCGGCGCGGCCGGTGATTCACAGGCATCTCGACCGCTTGATACCCGGCCTGCCGGACCAGTGTCGGCAGAAAACGGTGCATGCCGGTGAAGAGCCTCACCCGCTCGATTGCCTCGCGACGGACCAGCTTCAGCGAGCACCCGGTGTCAGTGATCCGATCGCCGGTGATCCAGTTGCGCACCCCGTTGCCGATCTTCGACTGCATCCGGCGGTTCCAGCTGTCGCGACGATTCACGCGGACGCCCATGACCATGTCGGCGCCGCTTTCTTCGAGCTTCCGGACCATCGCCGGGATGTCGGCTGGGTCATTCTGCAGATCGGCATCGAGCGAGACAACGAGCTTCCCCCGCGCCGCGCGCCAGGCGGCGTCGAGGGCAGCGGTCTGTCCGCTGTTCTTCAGCAGCCGCAGAACGCGCAGCGACGAATGACTCCGCTGCCGCTCGCGGAGCAGACCGAGGCTGCCGTCGGTCGAGCCGTCATCGACGGCGACGATCTCGTAGCTCCATCCCTGCCCCTCGAGTGCGGCGGCGATCTCGCCGAGGAGGATCGGCAGGTTCTCTTCCTCGTTGTAGACAGGGAAGACGATCGAGAGGTCGGGCTGCATGTTGGTCGGATCGACGCCCCACCTGAAGAGGCAATGCGATCAGCGCGGCAGTTTAACTGAGAAGACCCGCTCGAAATTGGCCGTGGTCTGCGCAGCCACATCGGCGAGGGGGACGTCCCAGAGCCCTGCGAGCAGTTCGGCGACTCGCACCACGAACGCCGGCTCGTTGTCGCGGCCGCGGTGCGGCACCGGTGCGAGGAACGGCGTGTCGGTCTCGATGAGCACTGCATCGGGTGGGAGCGCACGTGCTACCTCGCGCAGGGGATCGGCGTTACGAAACGTCACGATTCCGGAGAACGAGATGACGTAGCCGAGATCGACGAACCGCCGCGCCGCCTCCAGCGACTCGGTGTAGGAGTGGAGAATTCCGCGGGATCCCTTCGCTTCGTCGCTTTCGAGAATGGCGAGCAGGTCGTCGGTCGACTCGCGGTTGTGCAGGATGATCGGGAGATCGAGCGCCTTCGCGAGCGTGATGTGTCGCAGCAGCACATCGCGCTGCGTCTCCTTCGGCGAGTGCATGTAGTGATAGTCGAGGCCGGCCTCACCGATGGCGACGACGCGCGCTTCGCGCGCAAGCCGTGCGATCTCCGCGAAGGCAGCATCATCACAGTCCTTCGAGTCGTGCGGATGGAAGCCGACCGCCGCCCACACGTCGTCGTGCGCCTGGGCGATTGCAATCGCCTGCGCCGCGTCGTCGAGCTTCGTCGCCGGCACCACGAATCCCCGCACCCCCACCGCTCGCGCCGCGGCGAGATTCGCCTCGGCATTGGACATCGTCAGGTGACAGTGCGAGTCGGTGAAGTTCATCGGCGGAGTCTACCCTCCCCGCTCCACGATCAAGCTCATCCCCATGCCGCCGGAAATGCAGAGCGTGGCGAGACCGTACCTGAGGCCGCGTGTCTCGAGCGCATGCAACAGAGTCGTCGTGATGCGTGCGCCGGTGCAGCCGATCGGATGCCCGAGTGAGATCGCGCCGCCGTGGACGTTGAGCTTCGAGCGATCGAAATGCAGCTCGCGATCGCAGGCAATCACCTGCGCCGCGAAGGCCTCGTTCAATTCGATCAGGTCGATCTCCTCGAGCGACATCCCGATCTGCTCGAGCAGCCGCCTCGTCGCCGGGACCGGGCCAATCCCCATGACCTTCGGATCGACTCCTGCCTGCGCGTATCCGACGAGACGCGCCATCGGCTTCAGGCCGTGCCGCTCGACTGCGACGCCGCTGGCGACCAGCATGCTTGCCGCACCGTCGGTCACTCCCGACGAATTGCCGGCATGCACGGTTCCCCCTTTGCGAAAGACCGGTTGGAGCTTCGCCATGCTGTCGAGTGAAGCGTCGAAGCGCGGGTGCTCGTCGCGATCGACAATCACCGGACCCTTCCTTCCGTCGACTGTCACCGCGATGATCTCACTGGCAAACCGGGCCTCTTCGACGGCGCGGGCTGCCTTTACCTGCGACTCGACGGCGAATCGATCCTGCTCCTCGCGCGTGATCTGATATTGGTCTGCAAGTGTCTCCGCGGTCGCTCCCATCATCTCGTCGGCCAGAGGGCACATGAAGCCGTCGCGGATCATGCCGTCGACGACCTCGTCATTCCCCATCCGATAGCCCCACCGCGCTCGGGGCAGCAGGTACGGCGTGTTTGACATCGACTCGGTGCCGCCCACGAGCACGACTTTCGCCTGTCCAAGACGGATCTGATCGGCCGCGTTCATGATGGCGCGCAACCCCGACCCGCATGCCTGGTTCACCGTGTAGGCAGGCACTTCGTGCTGCAATCCACTTCGGATCGCGATCTGTCGGGCGACGTTAGGGCCGACTCCCGCCTGCCTTGCATTCCCGAAGATCACCTCGTCGATCGCAGCCGGATCGATCCCGCTCCTGTCGATCGTCGCCTTCGCGACGGCCGTCCCGAGTTGGGCAGCGGTGAGTGAAGCGAGGCCTCCACCGAACTTGCCGATGGGAGTACGAAGCGCAGCGATGAGAAAGAGGTCCATCTGGTTTCGGGTGTTCATGGTTGTTTGATCTGCCATCTACGAAACCAGCAGTTTTGCCACCAGCCGTTCGTAAGTGTCGATGGCTGCGAACAGGTCGGCCTTGCGGATCCGTTCGTTCACGCCGTGCGCGTCCAGGATGGAGCCGGGACCGAACAGCAGCGGCTTGCCGAGATTGCCGAGCCAGGGGACATCGGTATTGAAGGAGACGACGGCTGAGGGTTCGCCTTCGGGCACGGTCATGAACTGCGGTGGATTTCCCCGAGCGGCCGTAACTGTTCCGCGGTGCAGGGCGACGATCGACTCCAGACGCTGCTGCACCTCCTCCGGGGTCGTGACGAGGCGGAAGATCATTTCGCATTCCGCTTCCGCGGCGATGATGTTCGGCTTCTGGCCGCCGCGCACGACGCCGACGTTGACGGTGGTGGCGCCGAGAATCTCGTGAGAGCCCCAGTCGGCGGCATTGATCTCCGTGATGGCGGCGACCAGATGAGTGATGGCGGAGTCGCCACGCTCCGGATAAGCCGAATGTCCGGCAACACCTTCGAAACGAACGGTGCAGGTGAGCGCCCCCTTCGAGGCGCGCGCGAAATGCGATTCGGTCGGCTCGCCAACGACTACGTATTCGGAGCCGAGATCGGCGAACGCCTCGTTGGCCGAGCGTGCCCCAATCGAGTCGGTCTCCTCTCCGACGACGAAGAGGCAGGCAAAATCGCGAATCCCCCGCTCGATCAGCCGCTCGCCGGCGACCAGCATCGCGGCGATGATGCCCTTCGTGTCGCAGGCACCCCGACCGTAGACGAACTCGTCGTCTTCACTCGACGCAAACCACGGAGGCACGGTATCGATGTGTGTGTTGAACACGACACGAGGCACCCCACCAGCACGAGCCAGCAGGTTGAAGCGCTCATCGGTTACAGCGTGCCGCTCGACCGAGAAGCCGATTCGCCTCAACTCCCGCTCGAGCAACTCGCCAACCGCCGCCTCGCTCCCAGTGGTCGAAGGGACATCGATCAACTGACGCGCAAGGGCAATGGGGTCGGTGGGCATGGGGGCGGATTGTATCTGGTGGGGTGGGGCTCTGAATTGAGAATTGAAAATTGAAAATTGAAAATTGAAAATTGAGAATCTTTCTGCCTGTCAACGATGACATCCGCCTGTCATCCCGAGCCGCCGGAGCCCCGGGGGGGTGGGCGGGTGTGAGGGGCGGAGGACGGAGAGGGATCCCTTGCCGACGACCCACAAACGCACATGCGCCGGTCCGGGTGAGCGTGCGGCCCGATGCACGTGAATGGCACCGCCGCCTCCACCCAGAGCCCTCGCTACGCTCGGGATGGCAGCTGAATGACAGCTCTCTAAGTGCAGTCAGGCTCGGTCCTGCCCCTACTCACGACACCAACGTCTTTGCCATCACGATCGCCCGTCGCAGGGCCATCGACTTGTTGAGCGTCTCGTCGTACTCCTTTGCGGGATCCGAGTCGTAGACAATGCCTGCCCCGGCCTGGATCCAGGCGCGATCATTCGCGAGGACGATCGTCCGGATGGTGATGCATGAATCGAGGTTTCCGGAGAATCCGAAGTAGGCGACCGCTCCCGCGTAAGGGCCACGGCGCGTCGTCTCGAAACGGTCGATCAATTCCATCGCACGAATCTTCGGCGCTCCGCTCACGGTTCCCGCTGGGAAGCAGGAAAGAAACGCATCGACCGGCGTGACATCCTCCCGGAGCCTCCCGCTCACGTCCGTCACGAGGTGCATGACGTGGCTGTATCGCTCGACATGGCAGAAGTCGGCTACTTCGACACTCCCGCCGATGCTGACCTTCCCGATATCGTTTCTTCCGAGATCGACGAGCATCAGGTGCTCGGCGTTCTCTTTCGGATCCGCGAGAAGCTCCCGCTCCGCCGCGAGATCCTCGTCGCGGCTCTTTCCCCGCGCTCTGGTGCCGGCGATCGGCCGTGTCTCGGCGACACCGTCCGTCACACGGACGAGCATTTCGGGCGAGGCACCGACGATCGTGCACTCATTCGTCCGCAGCAGAAACATGTAGGGCGACGGGTTGACCGATCGCAGCGACCGATAAAGCGTGAGCGCCTCGGACGTCGGATACTCGGTCTCCCACCGCTGCGACAGCACGACCTGGAAGATTTCTCCTGCGACGATCTCCCGCTTCGCCTCCCTGACCATCGTCTCGAACGACTCCCGGGTGTGATTCGCTCGAAATGTCTCGGCTGGCGGATCCGGGAGGCCCGACGGAATCGCCAGCGGTGCGATCGCCGCCTGTTGCAGCCTTTCGACTGCGACGTCGAGCCGTTTTCCGGCATCTACGAGCGACCCATCCGCCGAGAAGAGATTCGCGATGACATACAGCCGCTGTCGGACGTGGTCGAAGACGACGATGTTGTCGAAGAAGAGCAGCTTGGCATCGGGGAGGTCAATCTCTGCGCCACGCGAGTCGGGCACGCGTTCGCTCCAGCCCGACACCCCGTAGCCGAAGTAGCCGATGGCGCCCCCGAAGAACGGCGGCAGTTCCTCTTCTCGCCAGACGCGAAGGGGAATCAGCTCGTCTTTCAGAAGGCGTACGGGATCGCTCATCCCGCGCGGAAACGAAAGCGTACGGCGCGGTTCGAAGCCCACGAATGAATAGCGACCGACGTTCTCGCCACGTTCGACGCTCTCGAAGAGGAAAGCCTCCTCCGAGGAACCCGCGAGCGCGGCAAACGCCACCAGTGGGGTGAGTGTGTCGGCACTCAGCTCCCGGACGATCGGGATGATGTCGTACTGGCTGCGGAGAGAGTCGAAGTCGATCGCGCTGGTCATCGTCAGAGCGCGAATGATCGCACGGGAGCTTCAGGCAAACGAGAACCCCATGGCGCTCGAGTTTTTCCTCGGACTATTTCC
>DASVLC010000421.1:0-13580 GCA_036385045.1 Thermoanaerobaculia bacterium
CCTCGGGGTTCCGGCGGCTCAGGATGACAGGCACTCTTTGTGGCCGCGCGACCCCCACGAAACTTCCACCCCCCATCGCGTAGAATGACTCCCGTCCTCCATGCCCCTTCCCGCACGGCTCCGTTCCGAGTTTTCTTCGTCCACACTGAGCACGATCGAGACACACGCGAATCGGTTTCTGCTCCGCTCGCCTCTCTTTTTCCGTGCTGCCTACACAGGTAACGTCACCGAGAACGAGCGTCGTACGTTTCAGCCGCTCGTCGTCGCCGACCCTTCCGGCATCAAGTCGCCTCGCTGCACATGCTCCGCGGTGCTCCGGCCGGGTGATCTCTGTCAGCACATCGCGATCCTTCTCGGCCGTCTCGTCGGAGACGACGGGTCACTTCCTTCCGAGCGTTTCGAGCCGAGTGTCTGGCGTGCAGTAGCGTTCGCCGCGTTCAGCGAGGGGCGTCACATCGTGATGCCCGACGCCGATTCGCGTGAACAGTTGCTCCGCAAGTACGTTCTGACACAGCAGGAGCAGGCGCTGCTCAAACGCGGCGCGGGATCTTCGCGACTGCTGTTCGAATCTTCAGGCTGGTATCGCTGGGCAAAGGGCATGTTTCTCGATGCGAATGCACTTGCGGCACGCATCACGATCCGCGAGGGTGAAGTGCGGCTCTGCACCGGTGAGCAGGAGCTCCCGCTTCCCACGGCGGCGGTGGAGCAGCTCATTGGAGGAGCTCCCGAAATCATCTCCAGCAGTGGATTCGAACTTGCAGCCCAATCGGTGGCGCCGTCGCTACGCATTGAAGTCACCGATGGGCGGTCTTTGCGGTTCTCGCCTGTAGTCGTCGCCGGCGGCGGCGTCATTTACGATCGCGAGACACTTCCGAGGTTCGGGAAGTTCTTTCTCATCGGCGATCGCTTCGTTTCTCCTGCGCCCGCGCCTCCGATGTTCGTCGAGAAGGCGTCGCGCGAGCAGAGCCTTCTGTTCGAAGTGCGTCGCAGCGCGGGACTTCCGTACGACCGCGACTCGGTCGTGTCCGAAGACGACGCGTTCGCTTTCATCGAGCGGCATCGAGACGAGCTCGCGGCCATGCCGGCGGAGCTCGCCCCTGAGGTGATCCGCAGTGCCTCGGCTGTGCGTCTGGACGGTGACGTGATCTTCGACTTTGCTGCGCCGCACCGCGATCTGCTGGAGCTCGACATCAGGTTCATGATCCCCGATTCCGCTGCCGGTGAGAATGTCGACATCATCACCGCTGCCGAGATCGCGAAAGCTCGGCGGGACGGCGTGCGGGCACTCATCCGCGGCAGTCTCTGGATCGACGTGAGCGATCCGCAGTTCGTCTGGCTCGACAGCGTCACGCTCGGACCGAATGGACGCGTGTTGCTGACAAAGCTCGAACTGCTCCGGATCCGTGGCTCGATCCGCGGAACGGCCGTCTTTCAGGGCGATCCTTCGTGCGAACAGATCTTCGCGCTGTATGACGAGATCGCAGGAGAGAGCGATGCTCCGGAGCCCGCGGCTCTCGGCGTCGATCTCTATGGCTACCAGCAGACCGGCTACCAGTGGCTCTGGCTCCTGCAGAAGAACGGCTTCGGCGGATTGCTCTGCGACGACATGGGGCTCGGCAAGACTCACCAGGCGATTGCGCTGATCCGCTCGCTGGTCCACACGATGCCCGAGCGGACGGTGCTCATCGTCTGTCCGACGTCGGTACTCGATCACTGGCGCGAGAAGCTCGAGCGCTATCTGCCCGAGGTCCGCTTCGAGACGTGGCGTACAGGAGAGGCGGCGAAGGGTGCAGCCGGCGGCAGTCATGTGCTCACGACCTACGGCATCGTACGGAGCCGCGTCGAATCGTTTCGCGGACGGAGCTTCGACCTGCTGGTGCTCGACGAGGCGCAGACGATCAAGAATGCCGATACCGCGACGAGTCACGCGCTGCGAGCGATCGACAAGCGGATCGCCGTCGGCCTGACCGGCACGCCGATCGAGAACCACGAGGGAGAACTCAAGACGCTGCTCGACTTCGTCGTTCCGGGCTATCTGCCCTCGAATGTCGAAGGAAGACATGCGTTGCAGCGGCTCGCACGCCCCTTCGTGCTGCGGAGGACCAAGTCGCAGGTCCTCACCGAGCTACCGCCGAAGATCGTCGACAAGCGTTACTGCGAGCTGACCCCCGAACAGCAGATGCTCTATCGTCGCGTGCTGCAGTCGCGCGCGAACCCCCTCCGGGCGCAGCTACGCTCGGGCGGAAACGTCTCCTACGTGCACATCTTCGCAGCGCTCAACTTCCTCAAGCAGATCTGCAATCATCCGGCGACCGCGGGAGGTGGTTTCGGCGGCGACGTCTCGTCGGGGAAGTGGGATCTCTTCATCGAGCTCGTGGAAGAATGCATGGCGAGCGGACTGAAAGTCGTCGTCTTCAGTCAATACCTCGCGATGCTCGCGAAAATCGAAGACCACCTCTTCCGCAACGACATCGGCTACGCCTCGATCAAAGGAGCGACTCGCAACCGCGGCGACGAGACCGCCCGCTTCCGCGACGATCCCGACTGCCGCGTCTTCACCGCTTCGCTCCGCGCCGGCGGCCTCGGCATCGACCTCACCAGCGCCTCGGTCGTCATCCACTACGACCGCTGGTGGAACCAGGCGCGCGAAGACCAGGCCACCGACCGCGTCCATCGCCTCGGCCAGAACAAAGGCGTCCAGGTCCTCAAACTCATCACCCGCGGCACCATCGAAGAAAAGATCGACGCCCTCATCCAGCGCAAAGCGGCCCTCTCCCTCGACATCCTCCAACCCGACGACCCAACCCTCGTCAAACAGTTCTCCAAAGAAGAACTGGAAGAGTTGCTGGAAGGGTAGGGCGGAAGCGGGCGCGGCGTCGGCACTTCTACGTGCCGCGACTCGTTGTACTCTGCCGCGGCAGGGAGGTACGGTCGATGGCGTATCTGAATTTCACCGGCAGGACGGTCGTGGTGGTGGGCGGGACGAGTGGGATCAATCGCGGGATTGCGGAAGGGTTCGCGGCGCACGGAGCGCGGGTCGCGGTGGCGAGCCGGAAGCAGGAGAAGGTCGACGACACCGTCGCGGCGCTCGAGGCGCTCGGCGCCGAGGCGATGGGTTTTGCGGCCGACGTACGTGATGCGGAGGCGATCGAGCGCGGGCTCGCGTCGGTGCACGAGCGCTTCGGGGACTTCGACGTCGTCGTCTCCGGCGCTGCTGGAAACTTCCCGGCTCTTGCGGCCGACCTCTCGTCGAACGGTTTCCGTTCCGTGATGGAGATCGACCTGCTTGGCACCTTCCACGTGATGTCGGCCTCCTTCCCGCGCCTCCGTAAGCCGGGCGCCTCGGTGATCAACATCTCCGCGCCGCAGTCGTTCATCGCGTCGAAGGCGCAGATTCACGTCAGCGCCGCGAAGGCGGGCGTCGACATGATCACGCGAACGCTGGCTCTCGAATGGGGGGGCGCCGGCGTGCGCGTGAACTCGGTCGTTCCCGGGCCGATCGACGGAACCGAGGGGATGGCGCGTCTCGCGCCGACCGAAGAAGTCCGCGCGATGACGGTGAAGGGGGTGCCGCTCGGCCGCTTCGGTACACCCGCCGACATCGCCAACACCTGCCTCTTTCTCGCCTCAGACCTCGCGTCGTACATCACCGGCGCCGTGATTCCGGTCGACGGCGGCTGGACCCAGAACGGATGCGGACGTATGAGCGACTTCCTCGGCGGGATGATGGAGAGGGTGAAGCGAGTCTGACGAGGCGCCCGTCCACCGCGACGGTCTGAACCGTTTCGTGGTGGCCCGGGGAATAGCGGCAGACGCACGGGGATATACTTCCTCGGCATGAATGCGCTCTCCCGGATCACTGCAGATCCCGAAGTCATGGGTGGCCGCCCGTGCATCCGCGGCATGCGCGTCACGGTGGGGATGATCGTCGGTCTTCTGGCAGCAGGCCACTCGCGGGAAGAGATCCTGGCGATGTACCCATACCTGGAGGCCGAGGATGTGACCGAGGCGCTGGCGTACGCCGCCTGGCGCGCGGATGAGTTCGATGTGCCTGTCGCTCAGTGAAGATCCTTGTCGACATGAATCTGAGCCCTGAATGGGTTCGCTTCTTCGCGAACAGAGGATTCATTGCCGAACATTGGTCAAACGTCGGTGAGTTCAGCGCATCCGATCGGACCATCATGACCTTCGCCCGTGCATCGGGACCGTATTCACGCATGACCTCGACTTCGGAAACATTCTGGCGGTGACCGCAGCGCGAGGCCCGAGTGTCATTCAGGTGCGGACTCAGGATCCCACTCCGCAAGCCGTCGGTGACATGGTGATCGCGGCGTTGAGAGCTCACGGCGCGCAGCTCGAACGCGGCGCGCTCGTCACGGTTGAGCCTCACCGGATGCGCGCGCGCATCCTGCCGCTCCTTCCGGATTCCGACTGACGCCCCCTGCGAGCCATGGCTCTGACTTTGTCTGGTGCGAGGCTGCGCTGGCGGGCTCCGAGACCTTTCCCATGGCCCAAACCTTGATGCGTACCCTTTGGCCCATAGAATGGCAGCGAGGGAATTGATACGTGCAGAAGAGTGAGACCGGAGCGGGGCGCGGGCAGATCAGTCTGCGTGAGGGGATCGAGGCGTTTCTGAGGAGTGCGAAGGGGCGGGTGTGGAGCGAAGCGACACGGACTGAACGGTTGCAGGCGCTCGCCGCCGCCGTTCGCCGGCCAGCTCTCGACGCAATGCGCGAGAGCGAGCGGCGCTATCGGGAGCAGGACGCGAAGCGTCTCTACTACCTCTCGATGGAGTTCCTCATGGGGCGCTCCCTCGGCAACAATCTGACGAATCTCGGGATCTACGACGAGGCGAAGAACGTTCTCCAGGAGCTTGGCGCCGATCTCGAGGAGATCGAGGAGCTGGAGCCCGACGCAGCACTCGGCAATGGCGGCCTCGGCCGGCTCGCCGCCTGCTTTTTAGACTCGCTCGCCACACTCGACCTGCCCGGCTTCGGGTACGGCATCAACTACGAGTTCGGGATGTTCCGCCAGAACTTCGTCAACGGCTACCAGCTCGAGAAGCCGGATCACTGGATGGACGGCGGATCTTCATGGCTGATCGAGCGGCTCGACGAGTCGGTGCTGATCCCGGTGTTCGGTTCGATCGCGCATCAGAATGATGGGGGGGCGTACGCGCCGAAGTGGGTCGACGTCAAGATGATCGTCGGCGTTCCGCACGACATGCCGATCGTCGGCTACGGCGGGCGGACGGTGAACGTGCTGCGGCTGTTCTCGGCCCGTGCCTCGGACGAGTTCGACATCGGAATCTTCAACTCCGGCGACTACATCCGCGCGGTTCACGAGAAGATCACCGGCGAGTCGATCTCGAAGGTGCTCTATCCGTCCGACGTCGTAGCGGCGGGGAAGGAGCTTCGCCTTCTGCAAGAGTACTTCCTGGTCGCCTGCTCGGTCCGCGACATCATGCGCCGTTACCGGATGCAGCACGGGACGCACGCGAACTTCGCTTCGTACGTTGCGATTCAGATGAATGACACGCATCCAGCACTGACCGTCGCGGAGCTAATGCGCTATTTCGTCGACGAGGAGCGGATGCCATGGGAAGAAGCGTGGGCGATCACGACCGAGACGTGCGGCTATACGAATCACACGCTGCTGCCGGAGGCTCTGGAGAAGTGGTCTTACGAGCTGATGGCGCGCGTACTGCCTCGCCACATGCAGATCATCCAGGAGATCAATCGACGGCTTCTCGCGGAGGTCGACCGTCGATTCCCTGGTGATGTCGCGATGCACGAGGAGGTCGCGATCATCTCGCACGGAGAGGTGCGGATGTCGAACCTCGCGATGGCCGGAAGCCACTCGATTAACGGCGTTGCGGCGATCCACTCGAAGCTCGTCACCACGACACTGGCGCCCAACTTTCACAGGCTTCACCCGGAGCGGTTCAACAACAAGACGAACGGTGTTACGCCGCGACGCTGGCTGCTGCATGCGAATCGGCCGCTCTCGGCGCTGATCACGAAGACGATCGGTAACCACTGGATCTCCGATCTCGACCGTCTGCGCGAACTCGAGCTCTTTGCCGATGATTCGTCGCTTCTCGAGCGGCTCGACGGCGTGAAGCGACGGAACAAAGTCGCACTCGCACGCATGACGAAACAGCTGACCGGTGTGCCGGTCGATCCTCTCTCGATGTTCGACGTCCAGGTTAAGCGACTGCACGAATACAAGCGCCAGCTTCTGAACGCGCTCCATGTAATCCATCGCTACTGGGCGATCGTCGAAGACGGCGAGGTCCCCGCGCACCCGCGTACGGTGATCTTCGCCGGCAAGGCCGCGCCGGGGTACTGGTACGCGAAGCTGATCATCAAACTGATTCACTCGGTCGCCGAGGTCGTGAATGCCGATCCGCGAACCCGGGAACATCTGCGCGTGGTGTTTCTGCCGGACTACCGCGTCACGCTGGCCGAAATGATCGTGCCGGCGGCGGAACTGTCCGAGCAGATCTCGACCGCCGGGAAGGAAGCCTCCGGAACCGGCAACATGAAGCTCGCGCTCAACGGTGCGTTGACGATCGGAACGATGGACGGAGCAAACATCGAGATCAGGGAAGAGGTCGGAGCCGACAACATCTTCATCTTCGGGCTGAATACCGACGAGGCGATGCGGGTGATCAGCGAAGGCTACGACCCGCAGAAGCATCTGAACGAGCACCGCTGGATGCGCCGCATTCTCGACTCGCTCACATCAGGACATTTCTCACGTGGCGATCGCGACATCTTCCGGCCGATCGTCGCGAAACTCGTCTCGCACCAGGACGAATACCTGCACCTTGCTGATCTCCCCGATTACATCGCGCGTCAGAGCGAAGTCGATCGTGCGTACGTCGACCGTGCGACATGGCTTCACAAGTCGCTCCTGAACATCGCCCGCATGGGCAAGTTCTCGTCCGATCGGACGATCAGCGAGTATGCGCGAGACATCTGGAACATCCGTCCCGCGGTGATCGGGAACTTTGCGCATCCCCTGGAGTGAGTTCCTCGGAGTTCCTCGGAGTTCCTGCGGAGTTCCTCGGGGTTCCTCGGAGTTCCTCGGGGTTCCTCGGGTCGCTTCGAATAGCCTCGCCTTTTGTACCGCGGGCGTCCTCGCCCGCCGTACCGCGGGCGTCCTCGCCCGCACAAGGACCCAGCACCCGCACATCGCGGCATCTGAGCCGCCGAAGGGTGCTCACGTTCGATCCGCACGAATGCTCGTGCCTTCGGGCTCGGGGGGCGAGCCCCCCCTGCGGACGAGGACGTCCGCGGTACGGCGGGCGAGGACGCCCGCGCTACTGAACTGCGAGGATCACCGGACTTTTGATTCCCTGCTGCGCCGGAACATGAAAGACCGGCATGTTGACCGCACACACCCCGACATAGATCACCTCGACTGCCCGTCTGGATCACCGCGCCGAAGCCTCCGCGCGCTGATATCCTTCCGCCCGATGAGCTTCAAAAAGAGCCGTTTTGGACCGCGACTCGTTGCAGCAGCCCGTTCCGGCCGTCATTACCGCGATGTTCACGTCCTGATCGGCGGGACCGGCGCGGTCGGCGGTGCGGCAGCGTTGCAGATGGTGGCGATGCTCGAAGAGATGATGACCATCTCGCCGCCAGCGTCCGCCGATGATGTACCGGTGCTGATCGTCACCGGCCGTACCGACGATGAGGTGCATTCATTCGAAGCTCGACTGCGGCGCTTCACACGGACTCGCTGGGGCGCTGGCAGTCTGCCCCGTCCCTATGCGGATGGTTTCCTTTCGCCCGGAGGGGTTTACGTCGAGATTTCGAAATTCGAAATGAAGCCGATTCCCGGGCTCGAGATCGTCACGGACGCCGATCTGCAGTCACGTGCTTCCGCCGTCGACGAGTTTCTCTCCATGGCGGGAGCGAGCCGCTCGATGGCGAAGGAGGCGGTGGGCGAGGCGCTGATGCGTTATGTCCGCGCATCGCGTCCGATCACGTCGTTCCTCGACGACCGTCGAGGGCGACTGCAGGAGTACGGCGATAAGCCGTTCCGCTCCGTGATTCTCGGCTTTCCGCTCCCGAGCATCCTCGCCTATCAGACGGGCGGGCTCACGGTCGTTGCGAGTGAGCTGGGGCTCGATAGCGAGTTCACGAGCAGCGTGAAGAACGCGTTCGAAAGCACGTTTGCCGACGACCTTGCGGCCGTCGATCAGACGTGGGGGGCGCGGGTCCTCGTCGCCCACACGACCGGAGTCGGCGGGATGTACGACGAGACGCCTGAAGGGGAGGCGTCGCTCCGGCTCGGCTTTGCTCATGCCGCGCGCGACGAGTTTCTCAGGACCAAACACCACGAGGCAGTTCACCTGACACACAAATACGCGCGGCGCGGCATCCTGATGCTGGTCACCGCGGCAGCGATCGGGATCGACGAAGTGCGGATGCGTGAGCCGATTCCGCTTCACGGCGGGATCGTCAAGGCGCTTCGCGATGCGCCGCACGAGCTCTTCCGTGGCTCCCGAGAGCGGAAGCAGTTCATTCAGCTGTTCAAGCCGACCACGCTGCGACTGGACGGCGCGGGCGCCGCATCGAAGCCGCTGTTCTTCAAGCGCGGCGAAGAGCTCAAACCGGAGTACGCGATCCGCAGCGGCGAGAACGGGTTTTTCAGCGTCTCCAACGCCGATGCGCTCTATCGCGTGATGAAGGTGGCCTCGGTCAGCGAGCTCGGTCATGTGCTCGCGAGCGTCGGCCTCCTCGGTGAGGATCCGAACGTGCCGTGGTTCCAGGACGGCATCTGCTACTACACCGAGACGGCGAACTCGACTCAGGTCTTCGACTTTCTCTATCAGCCGATTCTCATCGGCACGCAGCTCGCCGGACTCGATCCAATGGCGCTTCAGGACCTCGGGTCTGCCAAACATCAGGCCGAGCTCCATACCCTCGGTCTCCTCATTCTTCTTCATCGCCTCCGCACGCTCGACATCGAGGCGATCGAGGAGTACCCGGACGACTCGTTCAATCCCCGCCGATTCTTTCTCGAGAATTCACGGCCTCTGACATTCCGAGACGTCGAGCAGTGGAACGTCGAGACGCTTGCCCGCGATCTTCGCACACTCGTCCTCGCCGACAAGCCGGGCCAGCTTCTACCGCTCAAACCGCTGATCGATCCGAACCAGTTCGGCGGACGTGATGAGGCTCATCTCGCGGTCCTCAAGGTCGTACTCGACGCCGTCTTTGCGGTGACCTCGCTCGGATCTCCCATCGTGGTCGAAGACGATCGTGGATCGAGCATCGTGCGAGCCGGATACTGGATCGCTCCCTTTGGCGACATCGTGACCGATGAAGACTCGCTTCGACGGCTCTTCGCAGAAGGCTACGAACGCTCGGGAAGCGGAGCCTCAATCGAGGAGTACAGAGCGTTCCAGATGGCAGTGAACGGATTCATCGACCTGCGGCCGGTCGCAATCGTGTCGACCGCAAAACTCGCCGCAGAGCTGCGGCCCGGCAGCGTCTCGGAGCATCGTGACGAAGAATCGCTGTCGCGCCGTCTCGAGACGCTCGAGCCGTACTCCTTCTTCGCCACCTGCGGCCTGCTTGCAGTCGTGCACCGTCTACGCGCACTCGGCAGACTTTTGTCACTCGCGCGAACGGATCTCGGCACGATGCAGGATTGGCTCTGGACGATGCGTCGCGACGTGCGCGGTCACACTTATGTCGTGCCGGGTGTCGTCGAGTCGCTGAGGATGATCTCGGAGTCGCAGGAGAAGACCACCGGAACCGAGTGGCTCGATGGCATCTGGGGCTACGAGCGCAAGCTCCCGAAGCAGCGCGCCGATGAGATCATCGGCGCGCGGGAGGGACGGATGGTGGAGCGGTCCTGATTCGGCCTCAGGCGCCGACCATCAAACCGAACACGCGTTCTTCCAGAACGGCGAACGCCTCTTCGAATGCCTCACAGCGACAGTAGTCGCTCTCACCCGCCTCGATACGCAGCATCTCATCCTCGGAGATGTTCAACGCGAAGGCGAACTCGTCGACCGTAAGACCGAGTTCGAGGCGGCGGCATTTGATCTGGTTCGGCGTCATTGACTTCACCATCCATTGTCATTTTCGGTTTTGGGCGTGCCGCGAGGCGTGATGATTCTCACTCGGATATGTGAGTTTCACCGCGAAACGTTTTGCACGGGAGGCGGTGAGAGACGCTACCGGGGTCCTGGGGGTCGCGCGGCCTCGCGCGATCCCCGTCGGCCTCCGGCCGGCGGTGGGCTTTACAGGTGCAGACGACCTATGGGTGAATCGCCTTCCCGAGACGCTCATCAATGGGTCGTCGATTTTCTCCTGAGCGCAACCGATGGCGAGCCGCCATCGGCGATCGCGCGAGCCGCGCGACCCCCTCGGCTTCGCTGATTTTGGAGACACCTCGCAGCGGACCCCCCCTAGATCGACGCCATCCCCCTCGCGAATGCCTCCTCGTTAAGCGGAATGAGTTTCGCCTTTTCCTTCAATGCCATGCGGATCGACCCGAGGATCGTGTCGGCCGGGAAGAGGTTGGTGGCGGCCTGGAGAGCTCCCAGTGCGACGACGTTCTTCACGACCGGCTTTCCGAGCTCCATGGCGATGCCGGTGAAGGGAGCGCCGAACTGTTTGACGCCGGCTGGCGGGGCTGGTGGATCGGCGATGACGGAGCTGTCGTAGATGATCGTTCCGCCCTGCCGGACCGTCGGCCCGAACTTCGTCAGGCTCGGCGCGTTGAACGCGAGCAGGATGTCGGGATTCGGCGACGACGGCGACAGCACTTCATCGGCTGCGATGTGAACGTCGGCGTAGGACGTGCCTCCGCGCGACTCCGGTCCGTAGCTCGGGATGTGAGTCGCATCGAAGCCCTCGTTGATTCCGGCCTGTGCGATCAGCATGGCTGCCGTCTGCGCGCCGTCTCCACCGGCACCGGCGAGCTTGAGCGAGATGTCGCTCTGTGCGATGTGTGAGGGGAACGACTCGCAGTGGCGCGCAGCGACTTCGGATGTTCCACCGATTACGTCGACGACGAGCTGCGGCTCGAAGATCGGGGCCGGCGGATGGAACCACGACTCCTGATCGACGAGGTCCTTCTTCACGCCGAGCGGGAAGATCGGGGTCATGCACTCCTTGACCCAGGTCTCCGTCTCTTCAGGGGTCATCTTGAGGTGCGTTGGGCACTCGGCGAGGACCTCGACGAAGGTGAATCCCTTCCCTTCGACCTGCAGACGCATTCCCTTGAGGATTGCCTTCTCTGCACGGACGCGCTGTTTGGCGTCGTAGAGAGCGACTCGCTCGACGTAGATCGGTCCGTCCATCTGCGCCATCATCTCGGCCATCCGGAGCGGCTGCCCCATGTACTGATCGCGGCCGAACGGGCTGGTCGAGGTCTTCTGACCCATCAGCGTCGTCGGAGCCATCTGACCACCGGTCATTCCATAGATCGCGTTGTTGACGAAGATGACGGTGATCGGAAGTCCGAGTTGTGCAGCCGAAATGATCTCCGCGAGCCCGATCGAAGCGAGATCTCCGTCGCCCTGGTAGCTGACGACGATGGAGTTTGGATTGGAGACCTTGTGGCCGATCGCGACAGCGGGTGCGCGGCCATGCGGCGCCTGCGTGTTTCCGACGTCGAAGTAGTAGTACAGAAAGACCGAGCATCCGACCGGAGACACTGCAATCGTACGATCCTGAATGCCGAGGGTCTCGATCGCCTTGGCAAGGTACTTGTGGGCGAGACCGTGACCACAGCCCGCGCAGTAGTGCGTTGAGCGGGCCTTCAAGCCTTCGCCGTGTGCGTGGCGCTCGAACTTCTCATAGAAGATGGCACTCATGCTGACACCTCGGTTGTTCCTGCGATGACCTTGGCAACGATCTCGTCGAGTTGCGGGAGGATGCCGCCCATCCGTCGTACCGATTCGGGCGTCGGATAGTCGCGGATGCCGGCCTTGCTGAGTGCGAGCCGCATCTCGTCTTCGAGCTGTCCGCTGCTCGCTTCGACGACCACGACCCGCTTCGCGCGCTGAATCGGCTCGCGCAGAAGATCGATCGGGAAGGGCCATACCGTGATCGGACGGAACAGTCCTGCCTTGATGCCCAGACGTCTGAGCTGTTCGACCGCGCCCTTTGCCATGCGTGCCGGTGTATTGCAGGCGACGATCAGAACCTCGGCATCATCGGTGTAGAAGAGATCCGCGCGCTGCTCGTCGCGTGACATCAGCGCGTACTTCTCGTTGAGCATCACGTTGTGTGCTTCGAGATCGGCCTCGGTGAGGTAGATCGACGTGTTGATGTTGCGGCGATGCATCGCGTCGCCATAAACGGCACAGTCGGGGATGCCGGGCTTCACCATCGACTCGGGTAGATTGACTTTACCGGTCATCTGACCGAGGTAGCCGTCGCCGAGGATGATGACCGGGTTGCGGTACTTGAAGGAGAGGTCGAACGCCAGCATGGTGAGATCGAGCATCTCCTGCGGCGTCGAGGGCGTGAGGCAGATCGCGTGCGTGTTGCCGTGACCCAGGCCGCGGCAGGCGAGCTTGATGTCGGACTGTTCGGGACCGATGTTGCCGAGCCCGGGCCCGCCACGCATGATGTCGACGAAGACGCCGGGAAGCTGGGCGCCGATCATGTAGCTGATCCCCTCGAGCATGAGCGTGAAGCCGGGTGACGAAGTGAACGTCATCGAGCGCATGCCTGCGCCGCCTGCGCCGTACATCATGTTCACGGTCGCGACTTCGCTGACCGCCTGGATGAAGACGCCGTCGAGCTTCGGCAGCAGCTTCGCCATCAGCTCGGCCCCTTCGGTCGAAGGGGTGATCGGATAGCCGAAGAAGTGACGGCAGCCGGCGAGCAGTGCACCGACCGATGACGCGTACGTCCCCTTGATCACCAGCGGCTCGAGCTTCGGCAGCGGCAGAATCTGATTGGGAATCGTGACCGGCACCGGCGCTGACGTCTGCTTGTCGCCGAAGAGTTTTGCTGGATCTTCCAGCTCGTAGTCTTCGAGACCGGTGGGCAGCGGTCGCAGCCCGTACGGCTCAGGACAGGCGTCCATGCAGAGCGAGCAGCCGTTGCAGGCATCGAGATTCAGATGGACGGGCATCAACCCGGTCAGCGGATTGATCTCGGTGCCGGCGGTGATGCAGTGCTTTGCGCAAGCGTCGATGCAGCGGCCGCAGCCTTTGCAGTACTCCTCGACGAGAAACGGTTTCGGCTTTTCTTTCTTCGGCGGCGGTGTGACAGTCGTTGTCATCGGCAGGTCGCCCTCCCGCTTTGAACGATATGGTGGCGGCGTCCGAGGGGCTAAGACGGGGGGCACGTTGAGGCGTGACGGGGGTCACTGGGCGAAATGTTGCGACGGGGGCATCGGTGCGGGTCCTCGTGGTGCGCTCATGAAGGTGGCGATGCGTGTCGCCGCCGTGAACCCTTGCCTGTCATCCTGAGCCGCCGGAACCCCGAGGGTGGGGGCGTGGGCGGGAGGGGTGGAGGACGGTCGAAGGATCCCGTCATCGACGACCGGGCAGAAAGCACCGCCCAACCCACCCTGGCGCATGATCAAGGGAT
>DASVLC010000422.1:0-6405 GCA_036385045.1 Thermoanaerobaculia bacterium
GGGGATCGAACGTCAGGACGAGTTCTGGAGCGAACGCCTCGATGTGAGCGGCGATCCTGGCGACAAGGGCAGGCTGATCACCCGGCACCTGGCTCCAAAGCGGGGGAAGTAGTCCACCACCATCCGGATAGCGTAGGAGGACCAGTTCCGCTCGAAACAATTCGGACGCGGCGCCCGCTTCCGAACTTCGCGTCGACGCCACGTCGGGCAGGCAGCCGCCAACGAGAACGCAGCCCCCGGACTCACCCCTGGTCAGAACGAGCAGGCCGCATCGTGCTTCATCGTCGAGACACCACTTGGCGAGCAGGGGCGCGACGACAGCTTCGTCGTCAGGATGGGCAGCGATCCAAAGGACCGACTGCGGCATCGGAAACGAGCTGGGATGACGGACCGCTCGTGGCCGCCCGCTGGAGTCCGTCGCGATTAGTGACAACACCATCGCGAGTATCAACTGCCTCGTCACGATGCATGGTACGGGCGGGCGGGATGGTTCGTTGGGACGGCGCGGCGGTTCAGCGGCGCCGTCCGCCGCGCAGCGTGTGGATTCAAGTCTGGCAAGGAGTGGGGCCGGCGTCCGCTATACCGCATCGTTGAGCAATGGAGCACTTCATTTTCTGCCGGTCGGGGGAACGGAGGTACGTCATTGCGCCGGGACGAAGATCGGATCATTGGTTACGTTGTCGACCACGGAGGCGTAGACGTGCAGGCCCGGCTCCGTCGCCTCGAATGTGACGTGAAGCTGATCCCACGGCTCCAGGGTTGGACCGAAGATGTCGCCAATGGGCAGCTGAAGCTGACTGAACGGAGCGATTTCTCGCGTTACCGTTACCAGGACGGCGTGCAGCATGTGCACACGCAGGGTGAGTGTCACTGAATGAGCGCTGTTGTTGAACCATCCGATGTTCGTACGGAATCCTCCCTTACCGATGAAGTACTCCTGGTGAGCAAGCATAGGCAGCACACCGGTCGTGCGTGCCATGCCGGCGGGAATACCTGGAACGAACTGCCCGAATGTCCCGCCGCCCTGCGGGCGCTGGTCGTTGTAAACGCGTGCTACAGCGACGATGGGATGATCAGAAATGACGCGAATCGCGCCGATCCCCGGTTCAGCACCCGGGAAGATGTTGGTCCAGCGATTCAATACAGTCTGCTGATGCGCCAGAACCTCGACCTGCCGGGAGAGTGCGGGAGCGGTATTGCCCACACTGCCGCTGGGAAAGAACTCCAGGTTTACGCTGGCAGTGGAAGACGTCTGGTTAACGAGACGGATATCGGTTTCCCATCTGGAACCAGCGCCGCCAGGAACATGTCCAGCGACCATGAGCACGATCTCGGTATCCGTCGCCGTACCGCGGATGTCACTCGGGCTCGCCAGCAATATTGAGTGATAGAAGAGCGTCGTAGCCGCGGCAAGCGTTAACCAGTACTTCGTCATGATCCCTCCGTTGAGTAAAGCCTGATGCTACGCAACGATCCTGCCTCGCGTCAGGGCCGTCGTCCTCTGCAATCGCCCAGTTGGGCGTCGTCATGGGTGCGTCGCGGGCACACGCTCCCGAAGATGAGCCGATGCGAAGATGAGGAGCCAGAATGCACCCGCGACCAGCATTCCGCTCAAAGCTACCAGCGATCCGACGAAGATCGCCCACAGTTCCAGCAAGCCATGATCAAGTAGCCCCGGCAAGGCAAACATCAGCCACAGGCAGATGCCGACCGTTGCACCGACGGATATCGCGGTCAAAAGTCTTGGCTTCCGCTCTCGCCTGGCGGCGATCATGAGAGCCAGCCCGCCACACACCAGCGTACACGGAGCGGCAATCACCGTTCCACCAACTCCGAACTGAACGATCGCTGCGATCGGATTCTCCGCGAAATCGAAGTGGGGGCCACCTACTGCAGACGCCAGAAGAATGCACAGAATGACGGCGGGCCAGACACCCAAAGGTGCGAGCAGGAACCCGGCTATCACACGCATCGTCATTTGTCGGCCTTGAACATGCCGCCGGACTGGCATTTCTAATCGCGGCCTTCGCAGCCGAGACTTACCCACTCGAACATTGCACGATCAGAGTGCCCAACCGAACAAAGCTCTGGGGCGACCGCAACGTAGAGAAACTGATTGAACACACCTTCACCAAACTCTGCGCGTACGCGACTCAACGCCAATTGCCGCGACGCGCAGTTCGAACGCTGCGACTTCTCAATCTCAGTGACGAACGTGCGTCGCTCGGCAGGCGAAGCGGTGTCCAGGTTCGAAGCCATCCCTCGCTGCTCGCGCAGAAGGGCGAGATAGTCTCCACTTGCGAGCGCGAGCCTTTCCCAGAAGGTGTCCGGCAAAGCGAGATCTTGCGACGTCGCGCGGTCTTCGATGATACGACGCTGCAGGCGCGCGAAGTTCTCGCCGGCGACGAACACTCGCCGAAGAAGTGTGTCGTACAGTTGCCAGGGCAAGAAAAGCTCCGGCGTATCAGTGCCGAACACGAAGTCGGTGATGTTGCCTGACGATTGGCACGACCCGTCGCGACGGGTGTGCTCCCCGGCGCGCAACCGCCGCGCCGCGAGACAGTTCTGGTCGAAGCGACGGTCGAGCCGCTCTCGATCGGTCCATTCCCACGCCGGCTTTTGAGGCCAGTCGCCGCATTCCACAGGCACGCTGGAGTGTCCCGCGGCAACGGATGCCAGTAGTACAGAGGCGAGTAATATCATTCTCGTTCGCAACGCCCCTGCCGCAGGCCACGCGGCGCATGGCATGAAGTCAGTCTAGCAGGAACTGCGGCCGGCGTCCGCCGACCGCGGTGGGTGTTAGTATTTGTTGCAGGAAAATCAGGTTCCCTTCCTTGATGCCCCGCTACCTCCTCTGCTCCGTGCTTCTCCTGCTTTTCGCGTTTGACGCCCCGGCAGGCGCGAAAAGGCGATCTGTGAGGCATCCGGTCCCGCTGACTCGTGAAGTGATCAAAGCGGCGGCGGCGAAGGTTGCCGATCGCGTGGTCTGGACCTATGCCCCACGCCTCCACTGGGAGAACGCAGTCTTTTTCGACGGGCTCGTTCTTCTCGGCGAGCAGATGGAACTCGAATCCGCGGGCTCGGGCGATCGCTTTCTCCAGCGTGCAGCATCGGTGCTCCTCGAGAGCGACGATGCAATCGAGACGGTTTACTGGGGCGATGCGACCGCCTTCGCTCAGGCTGCGATGGATCTCTATCGCGTGTTGCCGCCGAGTGACCCGCGTCGCGCGGACCTGCTGGTCACGCTCGTTGGACCGATGGAGTTCGCGGAGCACGCGGTCGGGGTTTCTCCCTCCGACGGCCCGCCGCGGGATCCGTGGTGGGTCGACGGGGGCTACGGCGTAAGGTTCTGGCAGGACGACTTCTACATGGTGGTCCCCTGGCTCGCCTTGCACGGATCGATACGGGAAGGACTGCCGGCCAACGAGCTCGCGCGAAATCTCGCGTACGAGTGGATCGAAGCCTACGTTTACGACCATCGACCGATCTCGGACGATCCTCGTGAGGTCGCGGTGCCGTCCTCGCGGTCACGCCGCGGAACTCTCCTCTGGGACGAAGACTTCCGGCTGTTTCAGCACGATCCCGGGAATCTCGGCAGCACGCAGTACTTCTGGGGCCGCGGGAACGGCTGGTCTCTCGTCGCACTGGCGCGGGCGGCGAAGTACCTTGATGCGCCCTACACCGGTGACCGCTACGACGAGGTGCTCACGAGCGACGAGATCCGCCACTTGCTGCGACTCGCTGCCGAGTCCCTGATCGATCGGCGTACGCCTGACGGCGGATGGCCTCCCTACCTGACGGATCCCGGCCGGTGCCCGACCGCGGAGACATCAGCTACCGGCCTTCTTACGTTTTTCCTGACTCTCGGTGTGAACGAAGGATGGCTCGATCGACACATCTACGCTCCGGTCGTGCTGCGGGCGTTCGAGTTGCTGATGACACGCGTCGCCGCCGACGGAACCCTCACAGGAATCCAGCCGCCTTCGATTGGTCCGGGCTGCGAGTTGTGGGCTTCGGATCACGAGACCACAAATCTGAATTACGGGCCGGGTGCTTTCCTCCTGGCCGCCAGCCAGGTTCTCCAATTGCTGGATCATGAACCGGATCATTCCGCGGCCGATCAGTCCGGCAGAGCAGAAGTCGGTCACAGGCAGATGCAACAGTAACTAAGCCTTCAAGATAAACCAGACATGACATCGCCTCTGTCGAGGCCCAGATCTGCACGCATCTGGTGGATCAGAGTGATCCGATCGCTCTGCCGCGTGACCAAGCCTATGGCTCAAGGCAGGGCGAGTACTGTCACTTCCACCTCCGTCTCGCCCGCCGCCACTCCCGCGCGGACGGGAGGGTGTGACGGTGGCATGTTCGCTATCGCCTCACGGCCTCGTGGGATCACGGCCCACAGCTCGTACGCTCCGGCCGGCAGGGCCGTGTACTCGATCATCCCCGGGCTCGCGTTGTTGCGGAGGCGCGCCGAGACGGGATACGGGATCCACTCGCCGTTGTAACGCATCAGTACCAGGCCTTGCGTGGGGTTTCCGTCACGGTCCTTCAAGCGCACGCGCAACTTCCCCGCCGGCGCCGGGATTTCCACCCGCTGTGGCTCGTCGTCGGAAGAGCGACCCGCGGTGATCCGCACCGGCAGAAACGATCCTTCAGTCGGCAGCACATAGAGCGCGCGCGTCTCGCCGGGACGCACACGAAGGGTGAGGATTCCACCCGCATCCTGCCGATGGATCCGCTCCGGATTGTGACCGTCGCGCGCCACACCTTCGAAGATGTTGGACAAGAGGATCTTCACTCCAGTGGACCAGAAGAACTCGAGCTTGACGTTCAAGCCTTGCTCCAGCGCGAAGTCGACCTTCCGGGAGCCGTCGACCTCGGAGAGCTCGATCGTCTTCGTCTCCGGCAACAGATCGCGGGCGCTGACGATCAGATCGTACGCGCCATCCTGCCACGCACGGATCCGATACTCGCCGTCCGGCGTGACACTTACCTGCGAAGACCCTCTCTTGTTGTCCGTTGAGATCGTCTTGAGAGCGAACTGGACGCCTTCAGCGGCTTTGCCGCTCTCCGCATCGAAGATCCTCCCGTGGATCAGCCGATCCTTGAACGACATCGTCCAGACCGACGGGTCGCTACCGAGCTCCGGAGACTCATCAATGAGAATTCCTCCGACGTTCTCCTTCTGGTGAACGAATCCGCCGAGGACGCCGCGCTGCCACATCACACCACCGAAACGGCCGTCGTCTTCGATCGGAAGTCTGGCTCGCCATGTCTCTCCCGCTGCGGCTGGCATCATCTCCACCTCACCCTTCCGAAGCGGTTCCTCTCCGATCAACACACGCCCCTGCAAACGGAAAGGCCGAATCTCAATCTCTTTGACGAGGTTCTCCTTTCCAACCTCGATCTCCGACAGCATCCGCTCCAGCGGATCAAATCCTTCGAAAAGCGCGTAGTACTTTCCTGGTGCCAGATCGGGAAATCGCAGTTCCTCATCCCCCGCGGCCAGCTCACCCGTTGCCACCCGCGCATGTTCGTAACGCTTCTCCTCTTCCCGCAGCAGCCGGACCACAACGGTCTTATCCCGCAGCTCCTTCGGCCTCTCGACCTGCAGCGTCAGCGTCACGCCGGTCTCGAGGCGTATCTCACCGAAATCGTTCTCTGCTTCCAGACGCTCGAACGTCACGACACGGGAGCCGAAGCCCGGAGCGGCAATGACGATCTCCTTCAGCCGCGTGTCGCTCAGTTCGATGCGGAACTCGCCCTGCTCGTTCGTCGCACCGCCTGCCTTCCCATCGCCGAGGAGGATCTGCGCGCCGTTCACCGCGACGACGCGCTCCTCATCGAGCCGCACGACGCGGCCGCGAAGCGAAGGGATCGGCTGGAGCTCGACCGTGCCGAGGGCCAGTGGATTCTCCGACGGCAGCCGGCGCGCCATACGGAGATGCCGCGGGGCATCGCCGAAGATGACGTAGTTGGCAACCGGCACGTGAATCTTCACCTCGCGCCCGGCGACTTCCGCGGGTAGCTCCCACTTCCATTCCTTCTCCCGCGACTCGTAGATCGTCAGCGTCGCGTCGGCCGGCCATCCACGGGTGACCTGTCCACGAAAAGCCAGCGCAATCGTTCGTCGTGGAGTCTCCTTCGACTCGAGATCGATCGTGGTCGCTCCCGCCGACAGCTCGCCGGCGAAGAGCGTGCGGTGATCCTCACTGTTCCAGACCCAGCGGCGCAGCGCATCGGCCGGAGCAACCTCGAATTGCATTCCGGTCGTGGGGCGGCACTCGCTGCTCTGCGAAAAGCAAAGTGTTCCCTTCGGCTGCTCCTGGGCCGCGACCGATGAAGCACACATGATGGCCACTACCAGGATCGTTCTTTGAAGTCGCACGGCGTCTCCTTTCT
>DASVLC010000423.1:0-1946 GCA_036385045.1 Thermoanaerobaculia bacterium
CCGTTTCCTGATCACGCTGCCTCCCTTCGGAGCTTCGCCTCGGGGCGGTGGATCGCTTCCGCGATCTCTTCGGCGTCTCGTCCCACACCGTCGATGAAGCTCGAGTTTCTCCTGATCATGAATTGCAACCCCAGCACGAACAGGCCGGGAGCGATGGTCTCTCCGCGCTGCTGGCGGATCTCACCACGCGCATCGAGGACAGGCGCGTGAAGCCACGAGTAGTCGCGTTTGTAGCCGGTGGCCCATAGCACCGATCGGATCCCTTTTTCCCGAAGATCGAGCTGTACCGGCGGCTCGCCCGGCTGCGTCAATGCCACCGCTTCCTGTCTGCCGACCTGCGACTCCATCGAATGAGCCGCGATGTGGCGATCGATGCGATTCAGGACGCCGAGCAGCCTTTCGTCCGCCTCGGCCACCCTCTGATGAAGGTCGTCGGCGAACCACGCCTGCGAGCCGTCGAGTCCATTCAGGTGTCCGGCGAGTTGTATCCCTTCCGAACGGAGCGTCGCCAGATCGACGTTCTCTCCGCTGTCGCTCCCCACAAGCTGAAGCGAAGCTTCCCGTGAAGCGCTCCCCGCGTCGGGCATGTCGGAGAGCGGCCGTTCCAGTGCTCCGAGCCGGTCGAGCCAGTAGAGAATGTCCCTGCCACGGTAGCGTCGCGGGAGGCGGGTATGTCTACCGACTGCCAGGACCACGTCCCGGCCGGTACGCCGCAACTCGGCCGCGAGTTGAACCCCGGAGGCCGACGCACCGACGACGAGAACGCCTCCCTCGGGAAGCTGATTCGGTTCGCGGTAGTCGCCAGTTCCGATCTGAAAGACATCGGACGACAGTCCGCTGGCCAGTCGCGGGATGCTTGATGTCTGACAGTGCCCGGTGGCGATGACGACGTTGTCTGCCAGCCACGTTTCGCGATCGGTGACGACGCGCCATGTTTCGAGCCAGCGGTCGACCTGGAGAACGGTGGTCTGTTCCTGTACGGGAGCGTCGAATGAACGGGCGTAGGCCTCCAGGTAGCGGATCACTTCGTCCCGCGTCATGAAGCCGTCTCGCTTTGAGCCCTGGTACCGCCAGCCGGGCAGACGTGTCATCCAGTTCGGCGATAGCAGTCTCAGGGAGTTCCATCGCTCGCTCCAGCGCTGGGCGACCTGGCCGCGCTCGAGGACGACGTGGTCGATTCCCCGATAACTGAGGCAGCGGCTCATTGCCAGTCCGGCCTGGCCTCCGCCTATGATCAGGGTGTGGATCCGTTTCACGATTCGCTCCTTCCATCTCGGTTCAATAGGGCGCCGGCAGAGGATCTCCGCCGGCGCCGCGAGGTCAGACGCTTTCGGCCTGGACGAGGATGTTCACCGGCACGCCGTTGGTGATCACGTCATAGACGGCCGAACGGCTCTTCGACTGCATGATGAGACGCTCGAGCGTCTCTGTGGACGCATCGCCCTTGATCCGGAACGAGACGCGGATGCCCTCGTAGCCGTTGCGGACGTCGGGGTCCATGCCGAAGATGCCGAGCAGGTTGATGTCACCCTCGACTGTCGATTCCACCTCCTCGAGGTTGATGCCGCGAGCCGAAGCGATGTTTCCGAGTCCGGCTGTGAGGCAGGCGGCCAGCGCATGGAGAAGGAACTCGACCGGAGTCGGGCCGTTGTCTCCGCCGACCAGAACTGCCGGGTGGTCTCCGTCGAAAACGAAGCGTCTGGCGTGAATCTGCTCGCTTCCTGCGCCATAGAAGCCCTCGATCGTGCTCTGGCTGTGGGTGCCGGAGATCCAGCGGTTGGTTGCCCGGAACTTGAACTTCGCCAGCTCCTTGTGAGACTTGACGGCATCCAGGGTTGCGAAAAGGACCGGAACATCAACGCCGTTGCGGGGGGTGACTTCTGCTGTGGTTGTCATTTTTGTTTTCTCCTTTGAGTTTGTTCCTCGGAGTTCCTCGGCGTTCCTCG
>DASVLC010000424.1:0-1601 GCA_036385045.1 Thermoanaerobaculia bacterium
GCCGCGGCCACAGTTCATGCCGATCAGTGGCCCGTGGCGACGACCGGTGAGGACGGGTCTTTCAGCGCACGCGTCTCGTCGAACTGGCGTTCTCTCAGCGCCAGAAGCGGCAACTCATTCGGCTCGCACGCGCGGGGGAAAGAAACCTCGCCAACGATTCGTCTGACGCCGCTGACCACCATCTCGGGACGTGTGACTGACACCGGAAGCGGCTCGGCGATTGCCGGAGCGATCGTGAACGCCGGCCCGGGGCGTCCCGGTTTGGTCGGTTGGCTCCACTCGGCCCAGACCGATGCGAAGGGGGCGTTCTCTCTCTCCGTGCCGGCGGGAAGCTACTCTCTCTCAGCCTCTCATCCTTCATACGAGGCGGTGTTTCAGCCGGCAGCGACGGCGCCCGCCCAGAAGACCTCGAAGGATCTTTCCCTCACTCAGTACGCTCGCGTGAGCGGAACGGTCATGGACGAGAACCGCCGGCCGGTCGCCGCCGCGGTCATCGACACACAGGATGCCGGCGATGCTCTGGCGATGATGGGCCGCGTCCGGCGTCCGAGTCAGTTCACAGAGATGACCGTCAGCGGTCCTGACGGGCGGTTCGTCGCCCGTGTCTCCCCGGAAGGAGACATCGCGGTCCGCGCAACGAAGAAAGGCTTCCCAGCCGCCAAGAGCGACACGCTCCGGCTGAGCCCCGGCGAACGCAAAGCTGGACTCGCGCTCACGATTCCGACCGGGATCGAGGTCACGGGCAAAGTCGTCAACTCGGACGGAAAGCCGCTGTCGGGAGTTGCAGTCTCGGCGACGGAGGCGGAGACGAGCGGCCGCGGGATGATCATGCGGACCGTCATCATGATTGGAGCCCCGTCTCGCGATGACGACGTCGTGCGTACGGCGTCCGACGGAACCTTCTCGATGCGACTGAAGGAAGGGGCGCACGACTTTTCCTTCAACCACGACGAATACGCTCCCAAATCGGTTCGGGGCCAGATCGTCTCGGCGACCCAGCCGCTCATCGTCGAGACCTCTCTCGATCCGGCAGTCGAGATCAGCGGGCGCGTGACGCGCAGCGGTGCGGGAATCGAGAACGTTCGAGTGTCTGCGTTCAGCACCGGCGTCAGCCAGACGAACAGCAGCGCAACGACCGGTCCCGACGGCAGTTTCACGATCACCGGCCTCGCGCCGGGAAGCGTCTTCCTCGACATCCGCAAAGAGGATGAATTCATCGGTGAGAGGCGCAACGTAACCGCGCCGCAACGCGACTACAACATCGAGATCGCTCCCGGTGGAACCGTCACCGGCCGGGTTATCGACAAGTCCTCGCGGAAACCGGTCACCACGTTTCAGGCCGGCATCTCCACCTCGGGGGCCGGCGGCGGCATGGTGCGGATGGGGCCACCGCAGGTTCGCGACTTCAACACCGACGACGGAACGTTCCGGCTCGACAACGTCCCTCCGGGCGCGACCGTGCTCGTCGCCTCCGCGGCCGGTTACACGAGCGGAAGGATGAACATCACCGTCGAGGAAGGAAAAACGCTCGCCGACGTCGAGATGGAGCTCGACACCGGCGTTAAGCTCACCGGCAGAGTCACCGGGCCGACAGGCGGAGG
>DASVLC010000425.1:0-6471 GCA_036385045.1 Thermoanaerobaculia bacterium
TCCTCGTCCGCAGCGGGGCGTCTCGCCCCGCGCGCCAACCCCTCAGACTTCTTCGGGGTCCCTGACCGCCTCGCCGGTCTCAGGAAAAGGAGGGGGCTGGTCGTAGTAGGCGCGCAGTTCGTCTACCTGCGTATCCTCCCAGAGAGAGACGCCGATGCGGTAGGCAGCTCGGGCCAGGACGTGCGCGGCGACAGGGGCCTTCAGCAGGAAGAAGGCGATGACGAGCGCCGCCTTGGCAGTCACATCCTTGTTCTGGAAGTGGACGGCAAGCGCGAGCAGCAGCAGTCCGACTCCCAGAGAGACCGCCTTCGACGACGCCGACATCCTCATGAAGAGGTCGGGCATCCGGAGCAGACCGATCGCCGCCAGCAGCAGGAAGAGACAGCCGGTGAGCGCGAGGACGGAGGTGATGATCTCAGTCAGGGCCGGCCCTCCTCTCGAGATATTTCGCGAAGGCGACCGTGCCTGCGAACCCGACGAGGGCGAGCATGATCGCGGCATCGAGGAATACGGGCATTTCCGTGGCGATGTCGTAGACGATGATCATGCCGACGACGATGACCGCGATGAGGTCGAGCGCAACGACGCGGTCGGGCAGGCCCGGACCGAGGATCAGCCGGATCAGTGCTAGCACCAGGGAGATGCTCAGCATCGCGAAACAGATCTCGATGACGACAGTCATCGCGTCACCTCGAGAATCCGCTTTTCCACCCCTTCCTTGATGCTTCGGCGCATCTCGGCCGCATCCGGAGTGTAGGTCGAATGAATGTAGAGCGTCTTTTTGTCGGCGGAGACGTCGAGAGCGAGCGTTCCGGGTGTCAGAGTGATCATGTTGGCGAGAGCGGTAATCTCGCCGTCGGTTTCGCAGTCGAGCGGGATCGCGAGCACACTCGGCTTCATGTGGTGCTTTGGCGTGACGATGTCGTAGGCGACCCTCAGATTCGCTACGACCAGATCCCATAGGAAGAAACCGATCAGCCGGATCAGTTTGACCGCCTTTGTCGAGTACTCGTGGCTGCCCATTACGCGGCGTCCGACGAACAGTACGAAGAAGCCGATGGCGAACCCGGTGATCAGGGAGCTGATGGTGAGATCACCCATTGCGAGCGCCCAGAAAAAGGCCAGCAGGGTGTTCCAGAGGAGGGTCGAGGTCGCGGTCATGGCAACACCGCCTTGATGTAGAGGGATGTGTCGAGCAGCTGTCCCGCGGCGGTCATGCTGATCTCGAAGAGCCATCCGGCGCCGAAGCCGATCGCCAGCGTGATCGCGGCGAGCCCGGTGATGGGAACCATCATCCGTCTGCTGTGCGCCTCGGCAACAGGACCGGCGTCCACCTCGTCCGGTCGAGGCTTCCAGAACGCCTCACCCCAGATCTTGGTCATCGAGTAGAGCGTCAGCAAGCCTGTGAACGCTGCTACGGCGACCAGGGCGTACTCCTCACGCGCCAGGCCCGCCTCGATCAGCCCCAGCTTGGCGAAGAATCCCGAGAGTGGCGGGATCCCCGCAAGAGACATCGCCGGGATCAGGAACAGCAGCGACAGGAAGGGGTACTTCGCGTAAAGCCCGCCCGATCGCTTCAGTTCGTACGTCCCCGTCAGGTGGTACGACACCCCACTCACGAGGAAGAGATTGGTCTTCACGATGATGTGATGGACGATATAGAAGATCGAAGCCGCAAGTGCCAGCTTCGTGAAGATCCCGAGCCCGGCGATCATGTAGCCGATCTGGCTGATGATGTGGAACGAAAGGATCCTCCGGAACTCGTTCTGTGAGATCGCTCCGAGCACGCCCGTGAGCATCGTGAGCGCTGCTATCACGAGAATGATCCGATGCGTGAGCCCCACGTCCTGCACGAACATCAGCGTGAACACTCGGATCAGTGCATAGACCCCGACCTTCGTGAGCAGGCCGGCGAAGATCGCCGATACCGCCGCCGGCGGGGTGTGATACGAGGCCGGCAGCCAGAAGAAGAGGGGAAAGACCGCTGCCTTGATGCCGAACGCGATCAGGAACAGCATCGAGATCGCGACGACCAGTTGCTGTTCCGCGACCAGCGGAAGCTGGCGGGCGAGGTCCGCCATATTCAAAGTTCCCGTCAGCCCGTAAAGCAGGCCGACCGCGGCGAGAAAGATCGCCGAAGAAATCAGGTTGAGCGTGACGTACTTCATTGCCGACTCGAACTGCGGCCGCTCTCCTCCCAGCGCCAGCAGGACGAATGACGAGATCAGCATCACCTCGAACCAGACGTAGAGATTGAAGATATCGCCGGTCAGGAAGGCTCCGCAGACTCCCATCAGCAGCAGACTCGCCAGCGGGTAATAGCCGTACGCCTCGCGCCGGCGATCGATGGCCGTGAGCGAGTAGATCATCACGGCAAAGCCGGTGAGCGCCGCGACGCAGACCATCACCGCGCTGAAAATATCGGCAACGAAAACAATCCCGAACGGAGCCGGCCAGTTTCCGAACGAGGTCACCTGAATCCCGTCCTGGAGCACGTTGCGCAGCAACACGATCGACGCCACGAGCTGTCCCCCGGCAGAGATCACGGCGACCGCGCGATGCAGGCGCCTGGAGCGCCATGCGATCAGCGACAGCGCCGCACCGGCCAGCGGAATCAGGATCGGGAGAACGAGGATCGTATTCACTGTTCCGTCGTCCTCATCTCATCCAGATCGTCAGTTCCGATCAGCTGGTAGGTTCGGTGAAGCAGGACCAGCGCGAACGCGAGAACGGCAAAACTGATCACGATCGCCGTCAGGATCAGCGCCTGCGGAATCGGATCCGCGTACGGCGCCTCGAGGGCCATGGCCCCCGCCTCGATGATGGGCGGACTCCCCCGCACCAGACCTTTCACCGGACCGGCGACGAAGATCAGCAGGTTCGCCGCATGGCTGAGCAAAGCGAGGCCGATGATCAGTTTGACGATGTTCCGCCGCAGCATCAGATAGAGGCCGGCCGCATAGAGCGATCCGATGACCAGGGCCAGGATGATTCTCATCTACTCCTCCCCCAGATTCAGCATGATCGTCAGCGACGATCCGAGCACGACGAGATAGACGCCGATGTCGAACAGCACCGGAGTACCGACCACTTCGCTCCCGATATGTCCCCAGATCGACGACAGGAACGGGCGTCCCTGGATCAGTCCCGGGAGTCCGCTCCCCATCGCTACGAGAAGTCCTGCGCCCATCAGGAGATGGGGGTCGATCTGCAGAGCCTTCTTCGCCTCTCTGGCATCGGTGGCAAAGATATACAGCGCGAACCCCGTTGCCGCGAGCAGTCCTCCGGAAAACCCTCCTCCTGGAAGATTGTGACCACGGAACAGCACGAAGATCGAAAAGAGAAACAGCAAGGGGATCAGGTAGCGCGCGGCGGTCCTCAGGATGATCGAGTTCATGAGCCGCTCCTCTCCACCCGGAGCTTCAGAAGCCCGTAGACTCCGAGTCCCGCGATCGCGAGCACTGTGATTTCGCCGAGAGTATCGAGCCCGCGGAAGTCGACCAGAATCACGTTGACCACGTTCCGGCCATGGGCCTCGATGACGGATCGCTCCGCGTAGAAGCTCGTCGCTCGCCCTCCCGCATTCGTGGCTGTCACTCCGAGAACCAGCATGGTCATCATCGCTCCGACGGCGATGGCGACCAGCGCATCACGCAGGCGTGTCCGGGCCGGGGAGAGTGCGCTGAAGCGCGGCAGATGGTAGAGCACCAGAACGAAGAGGACGACCGTCAGGGTCTCGATCGCGAACTGGGTCATTGCCAGATCGGGGGCGCTGAACACCGTGTACATGAAGGCGACCGAGTAGCCGACGACGCCGAGTCCCGCGACCGCTCCGAGCCGGGAGTCGGTTCGGATGACGAACAGCGTGGCGACGAGAATGACCGCGGCCACCACCACCTCGTGAAGGCGCACATCGTTCAGGTCCGCGATCGAGACGAGCGGCAGTCCGTCGAGAAAGCTGAAGCCGACGAACAGCAGCGTCGCCATCAGGATCATCAGCAGGTAGATCCGGAGATAACCGTTCTGCAGGATGCGCGACTGCCAACCCGCAAAAGAGACCGTCGCCTCGACCGTGTTGTCCCACAGCGCTGCCGGGCCGAATCGCGCAGCCTGCGGCAGCCGCGTACGGAAGGTGGAGAACCGCTCCCACGTCACGAACAGCACGACGCCGAGGGTCACTGAGACCACACTCAGAAGCAGAGGAACGTTCAGCCCGTGCCAGAGAGCGAGATGCAGCGCCTCCGACTGCGGCATGATGGCCGCGACGGCCGGTGCGATCAAGATCGTTCCGGCGAACTGCGGCACGATGCCGAAGAGAAGTCCGATAGAGGCGAGAACCACGGGGCCAGCGAGGAAGCCGGGCGAGGCTTCCGTCGGCGCGATCGGCGTGACGCATCGCAGTCCGTAGAAGGGACGGATGGCGAGGATGCAGGCGGTCGCAGTCAGGATCGCGGCAGAAATGATCGCGACAGGCACGAGGATCGACGCGTTGCCGGCGGCCAGCACCGTCTCGAGAAGCATCTCTTTCGCGATGAAGCTCAGCACCGGACCGAATCCGGCGAGCGAGATCGCGGCCACCGCGGCAACGGCCGCCGTAACCGGCATCGCACGACGAAGCCCGCTGAGGATCGTCACGTCTCGCGTGCCGGTCTGGTGATCGATGATCCCGGCAATCATGAAGAGAGCCGCCTTGTAGAGCGCGTGCGCCAGCAGAAACACGATGGCGGCGTTGACCGCGGCCGGCGTGCCGGGTCCGAGCAGCAGCACCATCGTCCCGAGTGCACTGATCGTCGAATAGGCGAGGATCTTTTTGAGATCACTGACAAGGAACGCCATCACAGCGCCGAGAAGCATGGTCACTGCGCCGAAGCTGGTCAGCAACACGGTCCACTCGACACTTCCCGAGAGAACACTCGTCAGCCGGGCGAGCAGATAGACACCTGCCTTCACCATCGTCGCCGAGTGGAGGTAGGCGCTGATGGGAGTCGGGGCCTCCATTGCGTTCGGCAGCCAGAAGTGGAACGGGAACTGCGCGCTCTTGGTGAATGCACCGGCGAGGATCAGCAGCAGGATCGGCAGATAAAGCGGATCGGCGAGAACGACGTCACCCAGCGGCGCGAGGGTCACCAGATCGAAGCTCCCTCCGACGCGGCCGAGCATCAGGAACCCGACCATCAGAGCGAGTCCGCCGCCGCCGGTGACGAGCAGCGCCTGCAGGGCTGCCTTCCGTGCGGCCTCTCGCTCGTGATCGAGCCCGATCAGCAGGTAGGAGGTGATACTCGTCAGCTCCCAGAAGACGAACATCGTGATCAGATCTCCGGCCAGGACCAGCCCGAGCATCGAGATCATGAATGCGACGAGATAGACGTAGCAGCGGACGAAATACCGATGCCCGGCGAGATAGTGGCCGCCGTATCCGAAGATCAGCATGCCGATTCCGCTGATGAGAATCGCGAAGAGGAGCGCGAGACCGTCCGCCCGCAGAGAGAAGAACACTCCGAGTTGCGGTATCCAGGGAACGCTGAGGCTCCAGATCTCTCCCCTGAGAGCTCCAGGCAACAACGCCAGGAACCAGATCAGAAAGCCGAGAGGGATGAGCGAGATCGCCCAGCCACGCCAGCTGCTGCCGTGAGACGAACCGCCTGCCATCAGTTCCTCACCAGCCGCCGGTACGGCGTCGCCCACACGTCTTCCGGCCGCACGAATGCGAGCGGCGATCGAGGGGTCGCGGACAAACAGTTCTCTCTCGGAAACATCGACTTACTGTGGGAACGAAACCTCTCAGCGAGGTGAAGCAAGTGCGATACCCGCTACGTTTGGTTTCCCAACTTTCGCTGAGCACCGCCGGCAATCACCCGGCTGCTGCTTCTTCCGTATACGGTGTGATGTCGAAATTACGCACGTACATCTGGTGGATCTGTTCCATCTCTTCATCGGTCAGCAGCGGATGCTGCGATGCCGCGGCGAACTCCTCCAGCTGTGCCTCCTCGTAGATGTTCGGCAGCGCTGAAACGATCGATGGATGCGCGTACAGCCAGAGCAGTGCGAGCTGCCCGATCGTCACACCTCGTGACTCGCAGAGAGGCGCCAGTCGCTCGACCTTCTGAAGCCCCTCGACGAGCCAGGACCGCGGCCGGTGCGAGCGGTGATCACTCTCGTCGAAGGTCGTCTCCATCGTGTACTTCCCTTCGAGCATGCCGGACGAATGCGTCACCCGTATCAGGAACTGAGGCCCGGCGCCTTCGAGCGACGGCGTCTTCCATGCGCGGAACGAGTGGTCGAACGCGCTGCTCGGCTCGCAGAGCCGCTTGTTCGTCTCCCCTCGCATCGCCTCGTCGACACCGGCATAGTCCGCGCCCTTCTCCGCTGTCTCCGCCGCGAGAATGAACTCGCGACCCGGATCCTGCTCGAGGACGTTGTAGATCATCTGTGTCACTGGTGCCCGCCGGACGGCAGTCGAGTAAATCCCTT
>DASVLC010000426.1:0-1624 GCA_036385045.1 Thermoanaerobaculia bacterium
GGCGATGCCGTACGACAGCGACACGTAGTCGGTGACGGGATGGTGCCGGACCAGCTCACCGCGAAGCAGGTAGCTTCGCGCCGTCGTGTCAATGATCTGTCCATCGGTGCGCAGTTCCTGAGCTGTCCGTCCGAAGCCGCCGCCGGCCTCCCAGCGCGTGCCGGAGGTGGGGAACATCGGGTCGTCCGTGGTGTCGAAGACCCAGGCGAGTTGCCCGCCGTACGAGAGCTGATCGCCTCCATCACCCACTTCGTCGTCGCGACGGTAGGAGAAGGCGTGGCGGTTGAGCTGTCCGACGATCGAGTGGTCGCCACGAACCGGGACTCCGACGCGCAGTTCGACTGCTGGATCGACGTCCGTCTCGACGCGGTAGACCTCGCCGCCAGGATTGATGAACCTCACACTGCCGTCGTTCGTCGTCCATCCGATGTTCAAGGCAGCATAACCGCCGCGGCGGAAGAGGTTGTACTGCGTGTATCCAGCCTCGTAGTTGTTCTCGAAGTCAGTCGATGCGTGGACGAGAGAGTTACCGCCGATGAACCAGCGGCCCCCTGTCTGGAAACGTTCCGAGGTGAAGGTGCTGCCGTGCATGCGGGATGTCTGCGACTCGGCAAGAACGAACAGCGGTTTCGTTTCCTGGATCGTGACGGCGAGGATGTACGACCCGTGCGTTGCCCCCTTCTCGAGGGCGAACGAGGCGTCGAGGACGAAGGGGAGCCGGTTCACGCGCAGGATCGCCTGGCGGAGCTCGCCCTCGGTGTACGTCTGTCCTTCGACCAGACGGGTCTCGCTCCGCACCACCGACTCGGAGGCGAAGCGCGCACCGCGCACGACGATCGACTCGATCGGGAACGACACCTCCTGAGCCGCGGCATGGAGGGGGAGGAGAACGGCGAACAGCAGGCACGGCAACAGGCGTTTCATGGGGACTCTCCGGATTTCGTAGTGGACTGCTGACAGCCTGGTAAGGGCGAGGGCGGTGCCACCACGAACTGCACGACGGAGAACGGCGGAGTGGCGGGATAAGTTCCTTCTTATCAAAGATATCGATGGGATGTTTGCCGAGGACGACTTCGGCGTTGTGGCGGGTTGGCGCTGTCTGATTGATTGGACGTGTATGAAAGAGCGTACAGCGCTGTCGCGAATTGAGAATTGGGAATTGAGAATTGAGAATGGGGGTGTGTGAGGTTGCCTGTCATCCCGAGCGTAGCGAGGGCGCTACGCCGCGACTGAGAGAAAGAAACTGAGATTCGGCTTCCAGTGAGCCGCGTAGCGGCTTCGGATGGTAGCCGGGGGTCTGAGCGCGGAAGCGATCAGACCCCCGGTCACCGTTGCAAGACAGAGTGCCGCATCGCGGCACCGGACCACCACCATGCCGGGTGTTTGTCCGGTGCCGCTACGCGGCACACTTTTTTCGGGATCTTTCCGGGGGTGCTCCGCTTCCGCTTCGCACCCCCGGCTACCATCCGGCTGCCGCTACGCGGCGCTGAAACCCGCATAAACACTGGGAGTTTCTTAGAATCGTAGCGAGGGATCTGGCGGATGGGCGGTGCCAAACACGAGCATCGCACCGTGCTTAGTCCGGGACGATTGAAGCGGGGTCCTTCAACCGTCCCTACGGGAC
>DASVLC010000427.1:0-5891 GCA_036385045.1 Thermoanaerobaculia bacterium
CCCGACCCTTCGGAAGCGAACTCACGGACGGCTCCGAGGAACTCCGAGAAACCGAGGAACTTCCTCGACTGATCCCTCACGAAACACGTGATTTGCGGTTTTCACGTCGGAGTGACGATAAGGGAGCGGCGGAATCACGCCGCCGGTAAGAAACTGGGCGTGAAGAAGTGGAGAAGGATCAGCCCGCTTCTTTGTTTGAAAATGTTATTGTGACCGGCATAAATCGTTGCCACAATTGTTATTGTGGCTCGGTTACTCGCTGAGGCCACGATTCCAGGTTCCGTTCTGATCAACTGATTGAGGGTCTCATGTTACGAGTCTCCCGTTTCACACTCTCCCTGCTGCTCGTCGCGATCGTTCTCGCCGGTGGCCGTTCGCTCTTCGCCCAGCCGGTGTTCGATGCGCAGAGCACCGCCACCGCCACCGTCACGTCGGGCAGTCCAACGCTGAGTTGGTCGCACACGACCGCACCGGGCGTCTCGCGCATCATGCTCGTCTCTGTGTCGACGAACGTCGTCACCTCGACGGGTGCGACCGTTTCGACCGTGACGTACAACGGCTCTCCCCTCACGCTCCGCGACGCGATCAGTGACGGCAGCCCGGCGACCACGCGCACGGAGGTCTGGTACATGCTGGCTCCGCCGAGTGTCACGGCGAACGTCGTCGTCACTTTCGGCTCGATCTCGCCTGGGAACTCCATTCGTGCCGTCACCGGTGCAGTCACCTTCAGCAACGCCAATCAGGCGGCTCCGGATACCGCCACGAACTTCAGCACCGGAAGTTCGCCAGCATCGGTCACCCTGAACCCAACGACGACCACCGACATCATTCTCGACTATCTGAGCGTCCAACAGCATAACGGCGGGGTCACCGCGACACACTCGGGCTCACAAACGCTGAGATATAACCTTACGGAAAGCCCGGGATCACCGAACGGGGACCGAGGCGTCATCGGGGCGTCGAGTCAACGGCTCGGTGCTGCCCCTTCGACCCCGATGAGCTGGACGCTCGACCGAACCAATCGTTACTGGACCATGATCGGCGTCCGCATCCAGGTGGCGCCACCAGGCGCCGACGTGGAGGTCCGCCAGTACGCGACTCCCGATCCGGTCGAGCCGGGTGGCGTCCTCACCTATGTCTTCCTCATTCAGAACAACGGACCGGCGACCGCTACCGGGGTGACGCTGACGAATACGATCCCGGGAACGACGACTTTCATCAGCTCGAACACGACGCAAGGCTCGTGCAGCGGGAGTCCGGCGGTAACGTGCAACATCGGAACGCTGGCCCTGGGCGCCACCGCGACGGTCACGATCCAGGTGCAGGCGCCGATGACGGGCGGACTGATCGCGACTAACACAGGAACGGTGACGACGACGTCAACTGATCCGGTCACCCCGAATACCGCGTCCGCAACCTCGTACGTACTCGTGCAGGGAACCGTCTGCAATACGCAGCCCGGCAAAGACGGAGCGGGCGGGACTCTTGCCGGCATCGTCAACTCCTACTGGCCCGGCACCGCGAACGCCTCGGTCGGTGCGACCTCAATTACGGTCGGGACGCGCCGTGCCGGAGGCGTCGACATCACCGCGGGTGATCTCATCCTCATCATGCAAATGCAGGATGCGGGGATCAATTCGGAGAACGACGATCGCTACGGCGACGGCCTCGGCATCACTGGTGGAACCACCGGAATCGGCTCCGGCTATACGAATGCAAACAACGCCGGTCGTTACGAGTATGCGATCGCGACGAACACGATCGGTGCGGGTGGCGGTTCGCTCACGTTCACCGCGGTCGGCGGCGGCAACGGGTTGATGTACGCCTACACCAACGCCGCGGCGACCGGAACGATGGGCCAGCGCCGCTTCCAGGTGATCCGCGTGCCGCAGTACGCATCGGCAACGCTCGGAGCGACGCTGACGGCGGCAACCTGGAACGGCACGACAGGCGGCGTCCTAGCGGTCGATATCGCCGGCGATCTCGCGCTCGGCAGCACGACCGTCAGTGTCAACGGTGTTGGCTTCCGCGGAGGTGCAGGCCTGGGACGAACGGGTGCTGGCACTCCAACGCCGACTGCCACCGATTACCGCAATGTGGTCGGTACGAACGCACATGGTGCGAAGGGCGAAGGGATCGCGGGTACGCCAGAATGGGTGCTCGACGGCGGAGTGAACACCGACACCGGCCCTCAGGGCTATCCCAACGGTGACTTCGCGCGCGGCGCGCCTGGCAACGCGGGAGGCGGCGGCACCGACGCGAATCCGTCGGCGAACGACCAGAACTCGGGCGGCGGTGGCGGTGCAAACTGGGGCCGCGGCGGAGGCGGCGGAAACAGCTGGCAGACGAACCTTGCGACCGGCGGATTCGGCGGCGGACCGTTCTATGACTCACCGGGTCGTGTCGTTCTCGGCGGCGGTGGCGGTGCTGGGACGCGCAACAACAGCTCAGGAATCGCAGCAGCGGGCGGCGCCGGCGGCGGCATCGTCCTGATCCGCGCAGGAAACCTGACCGGGACCGGAACGATCACGGCGAACGGCGCCAACGCATTCAATGACACGCTCAACGACGGCGGTGGCGGCGGTGGGGCCGGCGGCTCGATCGTCATTCTTTCACGCGGCGGCGGTCTCGGAGGCTTGACGGTGCGCGCCAACGGTGGCCGCGGCGGCGACGCGTGGCGCACGGAACCACCTCCCGGCCTCACGTACCCTGGCGAGCGACACGGACCCGGTGGGGGTGGGGGCGGCGGTTACATCGCCCTCAACGGAACTCCCGCGGTTTCCAGCGTCACAGGTGGCGGCTCCGGCATCACTACGACGGTGAACGACACGTTTGGTGCACAGCCGGGCGCTCCCGGCAACGTCGTGCTGAGCGCGAGTTTCGATCAGATCACCGGAGTCAGGTCGGGCTGCGTCGACATGCAAGTGACGACGAACAGCGATTCTCCCGATCCGGTATTCGCCGGCAACAACATCACCTACACGCAGGTGGTGAGGAACAATTCGACCAACGTTCCGGCGCAGAACGTGACGTTCACGCAGACGACTCCTGCAGGGACGACGTTCGTCTCGATGACACCTCCTGCCGGCTGGTCGTGCACGACTCCGTCGATCGGAGGGACGGGCACGGTGAGTTGCACGTACTCGGGGCCGTTCCCTGCGAACACCTCGTCGCCCAACTTCATCTTCGTGGTCGCAACCGATCCCGCGCTCGCCGACGGCAGCACGATTACTCAGCCGGCAAGCGTCTCGACGACGAGTCCCGAGACGACGCTCGCCAATAACAGTCTCTCTGCATCGACCTTGGTCCAGAGGCGTGTCGATGTAGCGATTACGAAAGCAGTAAGCCCGACGACTCCCGTCTTCGAGGGAGCCACGCTGACATACACACTCGTCGTCACCAACAACGGACCGTCGCGCGCGACGAACGTCGTGATGAGCGATCCGCTCCCGGCAGGACTGTCGTTCACGAGTGTCGTCCCGGGGGGGCCGACCTGCTCGCATTCGATGGGGACGGTGACCTGCAATCTCGGCGCGATGAATCCCGGTGCTACGCACAACATCACGATCACCGGCGTGGTCACGGTCAACACGACGATGCTGACGAACACGGCCACCGTGACTCGGACCGAGACGGACACAAATCCGAGTAACGACTCGGCAACGGTGCAGTCGGCAATCCTTGCACCCACCGCGGTGCGGATGGTCGACGTCGCCGCCGTCCAGGATAGGAACGGCCGCGTCGTGGTTACCTGGGAGACGAGCTTCGAGACCGACAACCTCGGCTTCAACGTCTATCGTCAGGGGTCTGACGGCAGGCGCGAATTGGTCAATCACCGGCTGATTGTCGGTTCCGCGTTCCTCTCGGCCAACAGGATTTTGAGCTCAGGGCGAACCTATCGATGGAAGGACACGCTCCGTCAACCAGGTGATTTCGTTCAGTACTGGATCGAGGATATCGACCTGAACCGGAGCAGGACCCTGCACGGTCCGGTCACGCCGAAGATCGTCGCCACGGTCGATGACGTCGAGAACGTGGCGACGTTCGGCGAGACGGTTTCATCGCGAGGCATCGCCTCGAATGCCCGGATCAGCGCTGATGGTCAGATTGAATCCGACCTCGGGACCAACAGCGGGATCTTCGTTTCTCCGCGTGGTCTCGGAGCGCCGGTCTTCCCGTCCGTCGTCCCCGGCGAGCAGGCATTCAGTCAGCAGTGGGAGCTCGCCGCGGGCGACGCGGCCCGGCTCCTGGTTACGGAGGAAGGGTGGTATCGCGTCACGAAGCGGCAGCTTCTGGACAACGGATTCGACCCGGGAACCGACCCTCACCGGCTCTCGCTGTTCATGAATGGAGCAGAGCAGCCGCTTCTGATCAACGCACCGAATGGCGTGTTCGATGAGGAGAGCGCGATCGAGTTCCATGGCGTTGGAATCGACACGCCGGCCGCAGGAGCACGTCCGTACTGGCTCGTCGCAGGCGCGGGTGAGAACCGGCGCGTCGGGCATGCGCCCGGAAGTTCGGGTGGGGCCGCGATCGAATTCACGCCGATGGTGTTCGAACGGATCGAGCGAAGTTCCTTCTTTGCCGCGCTGACGACGAACGGCGATCGTGACAACTTCTACGGCGCAATCATCTCGAGCTCGCGGGCTGCTCAGAACATTTCGGTCGAGAACATCGATCGCACTCGCGGGGATGCGACACTCGAGGTGGTGATCCAGGGCGGGACGATGGGCCCGCACGGCGTTCGCGCCGAGCTCAATGGTCATTTGCTCGGAACCGTTCAGTTCGTCGATCGAGAGCGCAGGGTAGCGACATTCAGCGTCCCGCCCCACGCGGTGCTCGACGGCGTGAACGTTCTCCACCTCACCGCTCTCGAGGGGAACGAAGATTTCAGCCTCGTCGAAAGCCTACGGTTCACCTACCCGCACAAGCTCGTTGCCGATGGCGACGCGCTGAAGGTACAGATCGCGGGATCGTCGGCCGCCACCGTGACAGGGTTCACGGTGCAGAACGTTCGTGCAGTCGATGTCACCGACCCTTCAGCGCCTCTCGAGCTCGAGACCAATGTGACGCCGAGCGGCTCGGAATGGTCGGCATCGTTCGTGGCGCCCGCTGGCGGGTCGAGAACGGTTCTGGTGTTCGGAAATACGAGAATCAAGTCACCGGCTGCGATCGTTTCGAACCAGGGTTCGAGCTGGAATGCTCTCGACAATGAGGCAGATCTGCTGATCCTCTCCGCGGCCCATCTGATCCCAGCCGCGGAGCCGCTCGTCTCCCGGCGCGAAAGCGAAGGCCTCAAGGTCGCGGTCATCAACGTGCAGGATCTGTACGACGAGTTCGGATTCGGCATTCGCGGTCCCGAGGCGATTCGCGACTTCCTGAAACACACTCGCGACTGGACACGCAAGCCTAAGTACGTGCTCCTGCTCGGCGACGCTTCGTTCGATCCACGCAACTACTACGGCCTCGGTAAGTACGATTTCGTGCCGACCAGACTCATTCCGACGGAGTACAACAAGACGGCCTCCGACGTCTGGCTCGCCGATTTCGACGGGACCGGTATTCCTTCGCTGGCACTTGGCCGCCTCCCCGCACGGACGCTGGCGCAGGCGCAGGTGATGATCGGAAAGATCGTCGCGCGCGGCACGACGCCGGATGCCGCCGGTCCCTGGTCGAACCGCGTGGCGTTCGTTGCCGACCGCTTCGATGGGATGTACGACTTCGCGGCATACGCTGCGGAACTGGAGCCGCTCGTACCCGAGGAGCTCACGAAGTCGACGATTCTCGCGACGGGAACGACCGCGGTGAATCGAACGAACATCACCAACACATTCAATTCGGGACAACTGCTGATCACGTACTGCGGTCACGGCTCGGTCGAGATCTGGAGT
>DASVLC010000428.1:0-4028 GCA_036385045.1 Thermoanaerobaculia bacterium
GGCGTGTGGCGCAGCCCCTCACCCGGCCTTCGGCCACCCTCTCCCCGCTAAAATCGCGGGGAGAGGGGCGACAAGACTCCCCCGGTTCCTCGGTGCCTCCGAGTTCCTCGGTGCCTTGGTTCCTCGGAGAGTCCGCTCCCGGTGCCTTGTTGCCCTTCTCCCCCCGCGGTTTTTTGCGGGGGGAGAAGGTGCCGAAGGCGGATGAGGGGGGCATGGGGCGCCCAGCAGTGGCCTGACGGCGAATACGCCCGCGCCTAACCGGCGCGAACCCGATTACCGCAGCTGAATCTTCATCATCACCGGGTCGGCGAGCTTCTCAGCGGGCCAGATCGTGTGGTCAGTGTTGAATGAACGAAGCCCGGTGTTCGCAATGAAATAGAAGTCGTCGCCCACGACGACACCGGTCGTCGGCATGTCGAAACGGTCGTTCTTCGATTCGAGAATCTCCGTGCGTGGTCCGTCGAGGTGAATCCGGATGACGCGCGGCTTGCCGAGAGAATTCTGAATGCCGATCAGAGTGCCTGCGTGGAACGCGAGGCCATCGATGCCGTTGAGGAGCGATCTCGTTTCGATGCGCTGACGGCTCCGGTCGGAGAGATCGACGCGAGTGATGCCGCGAAAGTCGGCGATGTAAACATAGCGGCCCTGGTCGTCGAGAGCGATTCCATTGGGGTAGCGGAAGTCCCCAAGCCATATCTCGAAGGCGGATGCATCGGGTGCCAGACGCAGCACCTGTTGTCCGAGCGTGTCGGTCACGAGGACGGAGCCGTCGTCGAGCAGCACGAAGTCATTCAGGAGCGATGGCTGTTCCGCTGAGCCGTACTCGATCTTTCTGACCATACGGCCGGTCGCGAGCTCGTAGGCGAACAGGATCGAGCGCCCTTCGTTCTCTTTCGTCCTCCCGCGCATCTCAGGAAGATCAGTCGAGGCAATCCAGAGAAGCCGTCGCCGGGGATCAATGTGAATGCCGATTGTGCTGAGCATCCCATCCTGGGCCTCAGTCACGAACTCGCGATGCGAACCGTCGGCTTCGACTCGCAGGATCTTTCGCTGATAGATGCTGCTCAGGTAGAAGACCCGATCGACAGGATCCCAGGTGATCCCTTCCGGCACGAGCTCGCGCTGATTGCGAATCGTGAACTCCGCGGTGGCGCGATTCACTCGTGGCTCGAGCAACTCGAGTCGCGCAGTCGCTGCGCGGAACTCGGCGTGATCTCTCGTGTTGGGAAAAGAGTCGAGTGCGACGCCATGCTCCCAGCCGAGATCGTGAAGGCGATTCAGCCAGCGGACGACTTCAGCCGTGTTGCGCGTCGTGTCGTGATACGTCGCCAGGACGTAGATGTAGGGCATGTTGGCCGGCTGCTGCGCGATCAACTCTTCGAGCTGACGGATCGCCCCCGCGGCTCTGTCGTCAGCCGGTGGAGCAGTCGAGCAGGAGGTGACGGCTACGGCTACGAGAAGGATCGCGGCGAGTTTCTGCATGCGATCCAGAGTAGCAAGGTTCCATCGAGCGGAAGCGGAAAGCGCTCTTGCGTCGCCAAATCGTTGCATCGAGTGCGTGAGTTGCTACGGATTCATCTCGCCTTCGTCGATGGCCCGGATGTGGATCTCGACCCGCCGATTGAGCTGACGGCCCTCCACCGATTCGTTGGTAGCGCGGGGGCGGAGCTCGCCGTAGCCGTACAGGGTCACCGATCTCGCCGGAACGCCGTTGTCGATCAGGTAGTCCGCAACGTTCGAGGCGCGTGCTTCCGACAGTCTCTGATTGTAGGCTTCCGATCCTATCGAATCGGTGTGACCCTCGATGATGATCACGGTGTCGGGGTAACGAGAGAAGTTGCCGGCCAGATCGTTGAGCGTCGTTCGCGATTCCGGCCTCAGAGCGGCGGAGTCATAGTCGAACAGGACGTCGCTGGTGAGTCGGAGCGAAATCTCACCTTCCGAGGAGCGGGTCACCTCCACCCCTTCGATCTGCCGCAGCTCTTCTTCCTGCCGATCCATGCGCCGGCCGACCGTGCCGCCAATCGCGGCGCCTGCCGCTGCGCCGATGATCGCGCCGGTTCGAGGATCGCCTGACTGGTTCCCGACGACTGCGCCGACGATCGCTCCGGCCACGGCGCCGATCGTTGCCCCCCGCTTCGTCTTGCGGTTGTCGTTCGGCCCATCTGTCGAAACGCACGCTGCTGTGAATGTGCAAGCCAGAACCAGGACGAGAACCCTGCGATAAATGACCACCGATTTCTCCTTGGCGCGCATCCGCGCGGAATGCTTACATCCTACGTGGATTCCGCTCAGCAGTTTCTGGGACGTGCGAAGCTTCGCCAGTTGCTGCGTGGGCGATGCGCGCGCTGGGCGCGTGGCGCGACCCCTCACCCGGCCTTCGGGGTGCAACAATGCTCGGGGTCGGGGGCGCCAATGACTCGGAGTTCCTCGGTTCCTCGGCTCCTCGGAGTTCCTCGGTTTTCCTCCGGTTTCTCGGCATCTTCGGGTTTCCTCGGCATCCTCGATTTCATAGCGCAGGCGTCCTCGCCTGCCGTACCGCGGACGTTCGCGTCCGCATGCGGGCGTCTCGCCCGCGGGGTCTGCTACAAGCGCCCAAAAAGAAACGCCGGCCACGAGGCCGGCGTTCGGGCATCGCCAATTCGAGACTTACTTCGCGGCAGCCTGTTCGACCGCCCGACCGGTGAGGCACGAGTTCTGTGCACCTTCCAATTGCACACGCGCTCGCTTGACCGATCCGTTTCCGGCCCGAGCGCCGTGACCGATGCCACCACCGGAGACGGGGGTCGCTCAGATCCCCGTCATTCGCTTCGGGTCAGGCACGAGCGATGGACCGGTTCGACCTTCGGTACGCCTCGCCACGTTCGATAGCGATGAGCTATTTCCATGAACAGCAGCTGCAAGCGCGGCAGGGATTCGCCCGCCCTGACGCCTGCTACTGGGCGACGCCACCCTTCCATCGATTGGTCTTGATACTCGACCTGAAATCCGACAAAAACCTTATATCGTTAACTCAGTATATGGAGGTCACATGACACGTCTCCTCGTCTTGGTGGCTTTGATTTCTATGGGATCAGCCCTAGATGTTGTCGCTGGTGACCCTAAGAAACTCATGGAGCAAGAGATTCTCGAGGTGCAGCCGTCATCATTCGATGAGCTGTGGGATGATGCTGCGGCCGTTGTTCATGCGCGAGTGATAGCGGCGAGTCCAAGTGTCAGAACAGCAGGGACGGTTTTCACGCCGGTTCGTCTTCAAATTCTTGAAGGCTTCAAGGGAAACATAGAGTGGACGCGACAGGAGTGGCAACTGACGGTCTACCAGATGGCCGGCGAGGTTGAATCAAATGGCATAGTTGTTCGAGTTCGCGATAGGGAAGTGCTTCGGGCTGGCCGAGAATACGTACTTCTACTGGGCTGGAACCCTTACTCTGAGCGGTGGATGGTGAGAGGCAACGATGGCGTGTTTGAGTTACGAGGTGAGTCGCTTCGCCCATGGGGACGATCGGCGGTAGCGCGCGCGCGCGATGACGAGAGGCCGCAACACTTTCTGACTGAACTCCGGAGCCGAGGCGGAAGCAGTGTACGGAGGCGCCACTGATGAGGCGGCCCGGTCTTGTTGTGTTCGGCGTTGATACTGTTCTGTGTGATGCTCTCCTTGGAGGCGTCCGCGGCATGTACCGGTAGCTGCCAACCCCTGCAAAGTCGGGCTGGACACTAAACAACTTTACGGTGGTTTTCGCCAACTCCGGGTTTAGCGCATCGGACGAGAATGCCATCGCGTCCGCCTGCAAACCAGAACCAGGACGAGAACCCTGCGATAAGCGACCACCGATTTCTCCTTGGCCGCGCGTCCGCGCGGAATGCTTACATCCTACGTGGATTCAGCTCAGCAGTTTCTGGGACGTGCGAAGCTTCGCCAGTTGCTGCGTGGGCGATGCGCGCGCCGGGCGCGTGGCGCGACCCCTCACCCGGCCTTCGGCCACCCTCTCCCCGCTCGGTCGCGGGGAGAGGGGCAACAATGCTCGGGG
>DASVLC010000429.1:0-9018 GCA_036385045.1 Thermoanaerobaculia bacterium
ACTCCAAAGCGCTTCGCGCGACGTCCTGGGCGCATGAAAGCCTGTCCCACTTTCTTCCAGACTCTGCCCGATGTCACCCCGAGCGGGCGGGTGGGCGGGCATGCGAGGGGCCTGGCAAGCTGCGTACTCCGTAACGCCGCAGCCAGAGAGTGTGCGGCTACTTCGTCTTCCGTACTACACATCTTGCACACCGCGTCACGTCAAAGCCTGTCATCCCGAGCCGCCGGAGCCCCGGGGGTGGGTGGGCGGAGGTGAGGGGCGGAGGACGGAGAGGGATCCCTTGCCGACGACCCATCAGCACCCACACGCAGGTTTGTCATTGGAAGATCTGGGCGGTGCCAAACACGTTCATCGCACCGCCCGCCCACCCAGATCCTCACGCTACGCTCAGGATGACAGCCTAACGGGCTGGATTCGCGCTATTTCCTGCCGATCGTTGTTCTGTTCGGCAAATCGCGCACGTTCGAAAGCGGCGTCTGAGCCCGCCGCACTCCAAAGCGCTTTCGCGCGACGTGATGAGCAGATGTCACCCCGAGCGGCTTCGGTTGTGAGAATGCCCATTCCGAGGTAGCCTCGGATTCGTGCCGGAACGCGTCAGCTGGGATGAGAGGAAAGCGACCTCGAACTGGCGAAAGCATGGTGTGCGGTTCGAAGAGGCCCGCACAATTTTCTACGATCCACTCGTTCTCTCTTTTCACGATCCCCGGCACGCAGGAGAGGAACGGTTCGTCGCGATCGGCAGCTCGATTTCGGGAGAGCTCCGGGTCGTCGCCTATGCAATTCGCGACGATGAACCGTGGATCATCAACGCCCGGCACGCGGAGCGTGTCGAACGAAGACGCTATATGGATAAAGATCGAAGCGACGAAGCACTCGACACGGACAGCATTCCAACGATCGATTTCGGCCATGGCGTTCGCGGCCGGCACTACATCGCACCTCGTGGTCCGATTCAGGTCGAGATCGACGCCGTTGTCGCGGAGTTCTACCGCGACGAGAAGTCGGTGAATGATGCGCTCCGGATGCTGATCGCCGAGGGACGCTCACCGGAACCGCTGCCGCGCTGAGCAATAGTGTCTCGAAAGGCGAAGCCGTGGGGGGCGCGCGGCCTCGCGCGATCCCCGCCGGCCGCTGGCCGGCGGCGGGCTTTGCAGGTGCAGATCAACCCATCAGTGAATCGCCTTCCGAGATGCCCCTCATGGGTCGTCGAGCTCCTGCTGAGCGCCACCGATGGCGAGCCGCCATCGGCGATCGCGCGAGCCGCGCGACCCCCATGGCTTCGCGGCAGTCTCGCAGTGTCTTTTCCTCATGTGAGAGAATCGAAGCCCGGCTGACCCCTTCATGCCAAACGTCACCATCGCATTCCTCGGGCAGTGTCATACCACCGGTTACGACGGCGTGCCGCCCCAGTCAACGTTCCTCGAAGTTGCACGACGCGCAATCGCAGCACGGCGGCCCGAAGTCACGATCGACTACGTGATCGAGTCAGTTCCTCACCCTGCCGATTTTGCCGGAGCCCTCGGCACCGCGCTCCGTAGCAATCCGAGCGTCGTCGTTCTCGAGATCGTCGGGTGGCTAGCTGTCACGGGAGCGCGCTCGGTCGATCTCTCCCGGCTGCCACCCCATGTTCGCGGCGCCTACGCACGGCTTCGTCACTTTCGAACTGTCGCCCGGCAGATGGTTGCAGGATTCCCGATCGTCGCCAATCTCGTTGACCAGGTGAACGTCACGGCTGCCCAGGTAGCCCGGTCACCGCTCGGCGACATCCTCCCCAGACTGCCCCGCGCCACCATCGAGGAGTACGAGCAGCTGGTGAACGAGGCGCTGGCGCCGCTCACTGAGCGCCCTGGCATTTCAGTAGTGATCCAGGGACCGGGAGAGATGAATCAGTCACTCTCCTGGAACACGTCGCCCGACGTCATCGAGCGCTATCGCCAGGTCGACGCGATGGCGCGCCGCATCGCCGAAAAGCACGCCGCCCTCTTCATCGATCGCTGGGCCAGCACCACCTCGGCGTTCTATCAGCCGGGAGGCGTCAGGCCCTCGATCGAAGGGCACATGATCTGGGGCCACCTCCTCGCCGACGAGTTGCTCGACGCCGGACTCGTCTGACGATCACGGCACCCGGTAGACCGCTGCGTTGATGTGCATGCCGGCACCGACGGAGGCGAAGATGAGGGTGTCGCCTGATTCGATCGTATGCCCTTCCATCCGTCCCTTGAGAATGAGGTCGAGAAGAGTCGGGATGGTGGCGACCGAACTGTTGCCGAGCCACGAAATGCACATCGGCATGACGCCCTGCGGGGGAGGGGTGATTCCGTACAGCGAGTAGAAGGCTGCGAGGATGGCCTCGTCCATCTTGCCGTTCGCCTGATGGATGAGAACTTTCGCGACGTCGCCAATTGCAATGCCTGAGCGGTCGAGCGCCTCTTTCATCGCACCGGCGACGGTGTTGAGCGCGTATTTGTAGAGCTTCCGCCCCTCCATCTTCAGGAAGAGTGATTCGAGAAAGGCCTCCGGATGGTAGGAGCTGCCCATGAAGAGCATTTTCGAATGGTCGAGCGTATCGGAGCGTACCGCGCGGGAAACGATCCCTGCTTCGGTGTCACGGCCTTCGAGAACCACCGCTCCCGCTCCATCCGCGTAAATCATGCTGTCGCGGTCGTGCGGATCGGAAACGCGTGAGAGCATTTCGGATCCGATCACCAGCATCCGACGCGCATCTCCGGATCGGATCATCGAGTCGGCGACGATGACGCCCTGAAGCCATCCGGGGCAGCCGAAGATGAGATCGAACGCCGCGGACGACGGGTTGCGAATGCCGAGTCGGAACTTCACCCGTGCCGCGAGCGCGGGAACGAGGTCCGACCTGCGACTGCCGGCGCGTACATCGCCGAAATTGTGGGCGACGATGATCCCGTCGAGTGACTCGGGATCGGTCTGTGAAGACTCGAGAGCATCGCGTGCGGCCTCGAGTGCGAGGTCGCTGGTGACCTGATCGTCCGTTGCGTAACGGCGTTCCTGGATGCCGGTAATCGACTCGAACTGCTGGAGAATCTCGGCGTTGGCTTTTCCGAGCGCCTTCTGATCCGATCCCCGGAAGTCGTGCTCCAGAAAATGACTGTTCGGTACCCGAACAGCCGGGATGTGACTCCCGGTACCGATGATGACCGTTCGAACCATGCTTCCTCTCGCGATCACCGCGGTGGTTTCTTGCCCCGCGGACCGCTCCCTTTCTTGAAGTCACTGTAAAACGGTTTGCCCCCGGATCGCGAGTCCCGAGTTGGGGGACCGGAGTCGCGGTAACGCTTCGGGGCAGCTGCGGGTCGTGCCGCGGTCCTCGCTGGCGGTCTGGCAGAAGGGCCTCGGCGCTCGGTGTCATCACGGCGAGGAGCCGCCGGACGGCGAGGTGGCGCCGGAGAGTAAGAGCCGGTCCGTGCCGCGCCGGGGCGGGCAGGGGGGCGCGCGCTACGTGAGTCGTCGCTTTGCCCGGCTCTGGGAGAGCGGGGCGCAAAGGAGCGGTCTGGCGCCTTCCCCGCTCGAGGTGCGGGCGGTCTTACGGATCGGGGGGCACGATCGCCACGTTCGTCACGGCGCGGAGGGGGGGCGTCGTTGGGTCCGGCGACGTGAAGATTCAGCGTACGGCCGCGGAATTTTTTGGTTCCGACTTTCTCGATGACCAGGTCGACGAAGCGCTGCGGGATCCCGACGTAGGTGACTTCGTCGAGAATCTCGATCGGCCCGATGTCGCGGCCGGGAATGCCGGCCTCGTTGGCAATCGATCCAACGACGTCGGCGGGCCGGATGCCGTCATCTTTGCCGACGGACATGACCAGACGAACGGTCTTTTCTCCCTCTTCGTCCGTTCCTGTCCCTTCGTACAACTGAGATTTCGGAGCGCGTACTGAAGTTCCCGCGGCTCTCGCCGCCTCTTCCGCGAGCTCTTCCTCCCGCGGGCGGACCAGCGAGCGTGATCCGTTGGCGATGCGAGCGGCCGCAGCGGCGACTTCCGCAATATCGAACGGTCCCTCATCGACGAGCTGCTCGACCAGTTCGAGGTACATGTCGAGATCGCCGTCCTGGATCGTTTTGCGAATCGTCTCCTTGAAGACCGCGACACGTTTCGCAGCGAGGTCGGCGCGAGTCGGCAGTTTCATCGGCTTGATCGGAACGTTGGTGAATCGTTCGATCTCGCGCATCATCCGCCGCTCGCGAGGGGTGATGAACATCGTGGCGACACCTTTTCGGCCTGCGCGCCCGGTGCGTCCAATGCGGTGAACGTAAGCCTCGACGTCGTAGGGGACGTCGTAGTTGATGACGTGCTCGATCTGCTCGACGTCGAGTCCGCGGGCTGCAACGTCTGTGGCGACCACGATCTCGACCTGTCCCGCCCGCAGTCTCCGGATCACCGCTTCCCGAAGTGGCTGACTCATGTCGCCGTGCATCGCGACGGCGGCAAAGCCGCGAGCTTCGAGCTTCTCCGCCAGTTCGGCGGACCCGGTCTTCGTCCGTCGGAAGATCAGGACTGCTTCCGCCGGCTCGAGCTCGAGGATGTGCGTCAGCACCTCGAGCTTCTGGCCCTCGGAGACGTTGATGAACCGCTGTTCGATTGCTGGAGCGGTCATCGCACGATGTTCGATCTCGATCCGCTCCGGCTTGCGAAGGTGGCGTTTTGCTATGCGGAGGACCTCGTCGGGCAGCGTCGCCGAGAAGAGCGCGATCTGGCGCTCTTCAGGAATCGTCGCGAGGATCTGGTCGACCTCCTCCGAGAAGCCCATCTTGAGCATTTCGTCCGCTTCGTCGAGGACGAGAACCCGGATATTCGAAAGGTCGAGGCTCTTGCGCTCGAGATGGTCAATCAGCCGTCCCGGAGTTCCGACGACGATGTGAGCTCCCCGTGCGAGGCGCTTGAGCTGAGGAACGATCGGTGCGCCGCCATAAACCGGCAGCACTGAGACTCCCGCCAGCTTCCCCGCGTAGGAGTGGATGGCTTCGGCGACCTGCATCGCGAGCTCGCGTGTCGGCGCGAGGACCAGAGCCTGCGTCACACGACGCGACGGATCGATCGCCTGCAGTATCGGAAGCGCGAACGCTGCCGTCTTTCCGGTCCCTGTCTGTGCCTGGCCGATCAGATCTCCGCCCGCGATCATCCGCGGGATCGTCCTCTCCTGAATCGGCGTCGGCGCTTCGTATCCGAGCGCCACGAGGACTTCCACGAGCTCCTTTTTGAGCCCGAGATCACTGAACGACTTGCCACCCTCTTCCATCGAGTCACTCCTCCAGCCGACCATCATGCACATTTCGCGCTTGTCTGGCTCGGCTGATTTGCAAACGATCCCCGGCCCCACGTTCCCCTGTGAGATCTGCCACAGCCATCCTTCTCCGTTCGGCGTATTCGAAGGCGTTGAAAAAGGAATACGAATGAACTATCCGATCTGGGATCTGCCTGCCTCGGGGCTTCTCATTGCGCTCGTTGCGATTCTTCACGTCTTCGTCTCGCACTTCGCCGTCGGTGGAGGTCTGTTCCTCGTCGTCACGGAATGGAAGGCGCGGCGGGAGAATGACGCCTCGCTGCTCGACTATCTGAAACGGCACACGCGGTTCTTCGTCCTGCTGACGCTCGTGTTCGGTGCGGTGACGGGCGTAGGCATCTGGTTCACGATCGGTCTCGTCCATCCCGCGGCCACCTCATCACTCATCAATGCCTTCGTCTGGGCCTGGGCGATCGAATGGGTCTTCTTTCTCACGGAGATTGCGGCGGCGATCGTCTATTTCTACGGCTGGGACAGGCTCACTCCGCGACAGCACATGGCGGTCGGTTGGGTCTACTTCATTTCCGCATGGATGAGCCTCGTGGTGATCACCGGCATCCTCACGTTCATGCTCACGCCCGGCGCCTGGATCGAGTCGCGCGACATCTGGAGCGCTTTCTTCAATCCAACCTACTGGCCCTCGGTCGCGATCCGGACCCTCGGCGCCATGGGGCTCGCAGGCGTCTATGCGCTCTTTACTGCGTCCTGGCTGACGGCAGCCGACATGCGGCCGAAGGGCGACGCTCCCGAAGCGGTTGCCGCGCGCGTGAGAAACGCGCTGGTCCTCAAACGAAAGCTGTCTGCGTATGCGGCCGCCTGGTGGGTCCTGCCGATGGCGATCGGACTTCCGCTCTCGCTTCTCTGGTATTTCGCCGCGGCAGATGCCGCCGGAGCAGGTGTGGCTGAGATCTTCGGCTCGGCCTCCTCGAGCGTCCGCGATCTCATCGGCTCGATGTTCACGACTTCGAGTACCGGCCATCCCGTCGCGCAGCGTGCACTTCGTACGGCATTCGGAAGCATCACCGTGACGATTGTTCTGGTATTCGCGCTTTTCCTGTTCCGCAGGGAGAAGTTCGGTCGTATCGGAACGGCGGCGGTGATGCTCGCGGCGCTGGCCTCGATCGGTGGCTCGGAGTGGGTGCGCGAAGGGCTGCGGAAGCCATACGTCATCGGTTCATACATGTTCGTCAATGGAGTGAGGGTGCCGCCTCCGGCGGGTTCGATTGCCGAACAGCGGCAACCAACTTCCGATCCGCTGCGAGTCGATCAGCTGTCCGAACGAGGCGTGCTGGCCGCTGCGCACTTCGTAAGGTTGCCGGCGAGCTCTACGGGCGAATGGAGTGGGGATCAGCAGAAAGAGGCGGGCAAGGAGATGTTTCGTCTCCTCTGTTCGCACTGTCACACGCTCGATGGCTATCTGGCGTTGCGGCCGCTGGTGAAGGGCAGCAGCGCGGGGGCGATCGAGACGATGCTCGGGCGTCTGGCGGTTCCGATCGACGATGAGGGTCATGACGCCGCATGGTCGTCACGAGGATTTCGTCTTGCGTCGTGGCGTAACCGGAGAATGCCGCCGTTCGTGGGGACACCCGAGGAGAAACGTGCGCTGGCGGTCTACCTCGCGGGTGTCGGCGGAGGTTCTGTCGACTTTGCGCCGGCGGCTGCGGACGGAGCGGCGATCTTCGAGTCCAACTGCGGAATCTGCCATGCGGCCGATGGAGACATGGCGCTCGATTCGCGGCTCGCCGGGCGCAGCGAGAACGATCTCTACGACGTGGTCGGACGGCTCCCCGAGATCAGCGACGCGATGCCGCCATTCGAAGGTACCGATGAGGATCGCCGCGCGCTCGCCGGCTATCTCGCCGCTCTCGCGAAAGGACGGAGGTAAACATGTTGACGATGATGATGCTGGTGATTCCAGACGCGGATCCTCTTCCGATGCCCGCGCCTCCCTGGATGCTCTGGAGTCTTCTTCTTCTGACGTTCTTCCTTCATCTCATAGCCATGAACTTCGTCCTCGGCGGGTCGATCATCACGGCCGTAAGTCGTCTCACAGGCGGAGGAGAGGATGCGGCGAAGCTCAATCGGTGGCTGGGGAAGATGATGCCCACCATGGTTGCCGCTGCGATCACCTTCGGAGTCGCGCCGCTGCTGTTTCTGCAGGCTCTCTACGGACGGCTCTTCTTCACGAGCGCGATTCTGATGGGCTGGTTCTGGTTTGCCGTCGTTCCGATCCTGATCGTCGCCTACTACGGGACCTACACACTCGCCTTCCGGAAAAACAGCTCTGGTGGCGGAGCGGCGTGGATCGCGGTGGTGGTCGCCCTCATCTTCGGAGCTGTGGCGTTCATCTACAGCAACAACATGACGCTCATGCTCCGTCCCGAGAGTTTTCTTCCTTTGTTTCTCGAGAGCGCCCGCGGGATTCATCTGAATCTCGAGGACGTAACGCTGATCCCGCGTTATCTGCACATGCTCCTCGGCGCCGTGGCGGTGGCGGGATTCGTCGTTGCCGTCTACGGCGCGGTGAAGGTTCGCAGCGAGTCGGAGCATGGTTTGTGGGCGATGCGCCGCGGAGCGCTCTGGTTCGTGGCAGCGACCGCGATCAACGTGCTGACCGGCATCTGGTGGCTCGGCGTGCTGCCGCGTGAGGTGATGCTTCGATTCATGGGCCGCAGTCCTGTCGCGACGATCTCGCTGGCGGCAGGGATCATCGCCGGTTTCGTCGCTCTCTACATGATGCTCAGCGTCGTGCGATCGGATCGGCCACGCCCTCTCGTTATGCGATCGATCTGGGCCTTGCTTCTGACGCTCGTCGCGATGGTGGTATCGCGCGATGAAGTGCGACGCGGCATGCTCGAGCTGGCGGAATTCCAGACGACCACCTGGATCGAGCCGCAATGGGGTGTCATCGCCATCTTCCTCTCGCTGCTGGCGGGGGGTGTGGCGGCAACGGTCTGGATGGCTGTTGTGTTACTGCGGTCGAAGCCGGTCGCGGGGTAGGTGAGCGGAACTCTTGGCTCTGAAGCGTGCTGCAGCTTGGTCGCGTGTGGCGAGTGGCGCAGCCCCTCACCCGGCCCTTCGCTTCGCTCAAGGCCACCCTCTCCCCGCTAAGATCGCGGGGAGAGGGGCGACAAAGCTCGGAGTTCCTCGGGGTTCCTCGGGGTTCCTCGGGTCTCGGAGTTCCTCGGTTCCTCCGGTTTTCGTAGCGCAGGCGTCCCCGCCTGCCGTACCGCGGACGTCCTCGTCCGCTGGGGGGCGTCTCGCCCCCCGAACGTCGAAGGCCCGCCCCTCACCGCACCGCGGCAACGCGATCGCGGAGAATATCGGCGATCTGCGGCATTCTTCCGAGGTAGTCGCCCATGAGGATCTCAACGCCGGGGTGACGGAGCGCACCGCCGCTGAGAATCTCGGGAATGTCGATGAGGAAGTGACGGCCGCTGTGGAGAAAGTAGGGGACTGCCGTGATCTTCGTCGCTCCCGCGGCCACGCATTCGTCGATCGCAGCGGGGATGTCGGGATCGTTGCAGTCGAGATAGCCGACGACCACGATCGGATAGCGGCCGCTCCCGCGGAGCGAATCGGCTGCGCGGACGATGTCTTCGTTCGCCTGCGTGCGGGGAGAGCCGTGCGCCATCACGAGGAGGGCGTTCACGAAGTCGCCTCCGCGCCCATGCGGCAGTACTGGGAGGCATAGAGGGGGCAGCGG
>DASVLC010000430.1:0-12407 GCA_036385045.1 Thermoanaerobaculia bacterium
ATCCCGCGGTATCGAGACCAGGATCGCGGACGACCTGATTCTCGCGGCGATCGAGGAAAACGACGCGCCGCCGCTCATCGCCGCCCTTGCCGCGGAAGGTGTCGAGATCTTCCACGCAAGGCAGCGAGTCCATACTCTCGAAGAGATGTTCCTCGAAGCCACGGGCGGAGAGACTGTCGACTGATTCGTTTGAGGAGGATGAAATGCAGCTGGCGAAAGACTCCTGTGCCTGCGGGCACCTCGTCGATCAACACGATGGCGGCCGCGGTGGTCCTTGTAACTTCTGCGCCTGCGCCGCGGGAGAACCTCCGACGGCGTTTCAGGTCGGCGTCATCCACTCGCTGCACGAAGTGACCCTGACTCTGATGCGGCTTGTAAAAGAGCTCCAGGCGCATCGCGGGCCTGGAGCGCAATAGTGGTGTGAATCGGACGGAAGGAGTAAAGGTGTGGCGGGGCTGCCGAGGGGTTCGCGCGGCTCGCGCGATCGCCGATGGCGGCTCGCCATCGGTGGCGCTCAGGAGAAGGTCGAAGGCCCATGATGGGCGTCTCGAGTGCGACTCATGGGTCGGTCTGCACCTGCAAAGCCCACCGCCGGCCGGAGGCCGTCGGGGATCGCGCGAGGCCGCGCGACCCCCTTAGCGTGGCTATTTCTGCGTCAGTTCTTCATCAGTGATGGTGGGGTTCACTTCGACGGCCGTCAGTCGCATCTCGGCCGCCTTCTCGCCGTTGCGGGTCGTGACGCTAACCGTCGGAAGATTCAGGCCATTGAAAGTCTTCCACTCCGACAGCGTAGTTATCATGTCCCCCGGAACCGGGGCCGCGGCTGACCTCACGGTCTGAAGTACTCTGCCGGTGGCGGGATCGACGTACCACCGAACGGTAGTCCCCGCAGCGTTGACGATCAGAATCTCCGCGTCGACCTCACCCGCCTTCCCTGTACCTCCCGAGGCGAAGGTGTACTGCGGATCGCCGATGTTCCGGATGACCGACACCAGGTCACTCCTGAGCTCTCCCATGGCGGCATCGCGTTGGGAACCGGGAAGATCCTGGGAACCCATCGGAGTGACCATGAAGGAGGCCTGCGGCGTCAGCACGGTAGTGATTACCCCGACCGGGAGGGTCATGACGGTTCGCTGCGAATCGGGATAGCGGGTGAGCATGAGCGTCGAGGCCTGCATCTCGCCCTGCGGGGTGTTCAGGGTCATCTCGCCAGTACGGCGCAGAGTCTTGACACCGTCGACGACAGACTTACCTCCGAGGAATTGCGCGACGCGGTTTGCGAGAGCGACGCCGGCATCGTCGGTCGTTGTGGGTTGCGCTGCGACTCCCGGCTGCGGAATGGTGATGTCGATCGTCGTGACCTCACCGATTGAGGAGAGTGGACGCTCAAACCCTGACGCGTTTCCTACGACCAGCAGCGCGAGGCGGTCGGGATGAATGTGGGTTTTCGCCACACGCGATACATCCTCGCCGGTGACGCTTCCGATCATCGCGGGGTAGCGAGTGAAGTAGTCGCGCGGGAATCCGTGGAGTTCCAGCATGACCTGCTGGCTCAGCGCCTTCTGCCGCGTGTCCATCGTGAAAACGAACGCGTTGAGAAGCGATTCTTTCGCGAGCGCGAGCTCCTCGGCCGTGACCGGCTCGCTCGCCATGCGGGCGATTTCCTCACGCAACGCCTCGACCGACTCGAGCGTGGTCTCACTCTTCGTTGCCATCTGGACGCGGAACAGGCCGGGGTAGTCCCAGTTAGCACCGATCCCGCCACCGACTCCGTAGGTGAGGCCGCGGGTCGAACGGAGATTTCGCATCAGACGGCCTGAGAAGCCACCGCTGAAAATTTCGTTCATGACCGCGATCGCGTAGAAATCCGGGTGGTTGCGCTCGATCCCGGCGTGGACGAGTGCGATGTTCGACTGCGTAACGTCGTCTTTCTGTACGAAGTAAACGCCGGGCGCAGCGGAAGTGAGCGCCACGTTGGGTTTCGCGACCTGAGGGCCGCGCTTCCATGACGTGAAGGTGTCGCGCAGGCGCTTCTCGAGCCGAACGGAGTCGAAGTCGCCAATGAACGAGAGGATGACGTTGTTCGGATGAACGGTACGGTTGTGGAACGCGATCAGGTCTTCACGGGTGATCGCGGCGAGGGTCGCGTATTCGGTCTCGCGTGTGTAAGGCGAATCGACGCCGTATCCGAGTTTCGCTGCTTCCCGGGCGAGAATTCCGCTCGGATCGTCGTTTCGTCTCGAGATGGACGTGCTGGCCTGAGTCTTCGCGAGATCAATCTTCTCCTCGCGGAACATCGGATTGCGAAGCAGGTCGAGGAAGATCGGAAAGACGGTGTCGAAATCTCCCTTCATCACGTCGAGCGCGAGGGTCGTCGTATCGACCCCGCCGCCTGACTCGACCCGTGCGGCCCGCGCCTCGAGGAACTCGTCGAGCTGGTCGCCGGTCTGCTTGCCCGTGCCGCCGGTACGCCATGCCTGGGCATAGATATTTACGAGGCCGGCCTTGTCCGCGGCGACGTCACGCGAGCCGCCGCGAATGGTCGCCCCTCCGCGAATCAGCGGGAGTTCCCGATCCTCCTGAAGGAAGATGACCATCCCGTTCGCCAGCTCGATTCGTTTCGGTTGAGGGATCGAGAAGGAACGGAGTTGAGGCGTCTGGATCTCGCGGTGATCGGTTACCTGCGCGAGCGTGCTGATGGCGAACAGAGAGAGAACAGAAGCGACCGCAGTGGTTCGGATCGATCTCACTGTGCACCTCCTGCCGGCGCTGCCGCAGCAGCCGGGCTCGATTCGAGCTTGCCTACCGTGCGGTTGTTCGAACGAAATGTTCCGTTGGCGACTCGACGGACGTCTGCCGCGGTAACCCGGTCAATCTTATCCACCTCCCGGAACAGCTCGCGCCAGTCGCCGCGGAGCGTCTGGTAGAGCGCGAGCTGCAGTGCGAGGCCGGAGTTGCTGCCGAGGCCGCGGACGAGGTCTGCCTTGACGCGAGTCTTCACCGACTGCAACTCCTCGGCGGAGACATCCTCGTTCTTGATCCGCTCGACCTCGGTGGCGATTGCCGCCCCGATCGCGTCGGGGGTGGTGCCCGGAGTCGGGATCGCGAAGAAGGTGAAAAGATTTCCGTACTTTTCGCCAGGGAAGCCGTTGAAGCCGGAGGCGGCAGCGGCGATCTTGCTGTCGCGAACCAGGGAGCGGTACAGACGGGAGGTCCGGCCGCTCGACATCAGCATCGCGATGACGTCATAGGTCGCATTGTCGGTATGTGTCGCCGGAGGACGGTGATAGCCCTCGATGTAGATCGGCTGCGAGGTCTCTATGAGCGTAACGGTCCGCTCTCCGATCTGCGGTGGCTCGACGGTTCTGAGAAGCGGCGGCTCCGGTGCTTTGGGCAGTCTGCCGAAGTATTTCTCGACGATCGGCCAGGCGCTCTTCGAATCGACGTCGCCGACGATCGTCACCACCATGTTCGAGGGGACGTAGTACGTCCGGAAGAAGGCATCGGCGTCCGTCGCCGAGAAACTCTGAAGATCTGAGGGCCATCCGACGCCGGGAAACCCGTAGGGATGGGCGATGAAAGCAGTCGCGAGGAACTGCTCGATGAGGCGCCCGAACGGATTGCTCTCGGTGCGCATTCGCCGTTCTTCCATGACCACGTCACGTTCCTTGTAGAACTGACGGTAGACAGGATGCCGGAACCGCTCAGACTCGAGATACGCCCAGAGCTCGAAACGGTTGGAGGGAAGCGAGAAAAAGTAGCCGGTCATGTCGGACGCGGTGAACGCGTTCATTCCGACGCCTCCGGCGCGATCGACGATCTCGCTGAACTCGTTGTCGACGACGTACTGGTCGGCGTCGGCGATCGCATCCTTCCAGGCTTTCTCCAGCTCAGCCACACGTGCCTCGTCACGGCCAGTGGGGATGCGTCGCGCGCGATCGTACGCGGCGTAGGTTTCCTCGACCCGGGCCAGCGCTTTGCGCTCGGCTTCCCAGTCTTTCGTTCCGAGGCGGTCCGAGCCTTTGAAAGCCATATGCTCGAACATGTGTGCGAGGCCGGTGATCCCTGGGACCTCCTGAGCCGAACCGGCGTTGACGAGCGTTGCGTAGGAGAAGACTGGCGCGTCTCGTCGCTCGACGATGATGACTGTCAGCCCATTGTCCAGTGTCCGCATCGACGTTCGTTTCTCGAACGATGCGAGGTCCTGCGCGCCGGCTCCTGTGCCGATCAGAATCAACAGGATGAAGACCGCGGACATCTTTGTCGTGAGTCGTTGCATCTGTACTCCTTTTCTGGGTTGTCTTTGCTGTGTATGCGGGCCCATTCTAATCTCAGGACGAGACGACCTCTTCATTAGTACGGGTTGCGGGGTGGGATGTCGCTCTTGTAGCGTTCGCCGGCTCAATCCGACGTGCACGCTGGTTGCTCTATCTGGCTCCATGTCGGAACCTGACCGTTCGAGAGTTCATCGCTTCGTACTACTGATCATTTCCGTTGCCGCGCTGACCGGAACCTCGATGTTCGCGGCCGCCAGCGGTGCCATTACCTACCACAACATGGACCTCCTCCTCGGTGCGACCGCCCTCGGGGGCGGCGGCTTCGGCTGGCGCATCGTTCGGTAGGCGCAACGGCGGTCCTGGCGGGCCGGGCCGTATCATTGCGCCGGTACGTTCCCTGGCGGAAAGCCAAAGCTCAACCGAATCGCGGAGTATTCAGCGTCGACCCCGCCGTCAGCGCGTCTGATGGTCAGCGGCTTCTCAGCGAACGCCATGTACGTCGCTGGAAGATCAACCGCTCGCGACGCCGTAAAGAGCGTGATGAGCGGATCAAGACCTTCCTTGAAGATCACGTCGCGGCTACGGATCAGCTTCAGACCTGCTCCGATGAGCGCGCTCTCCGCGCGCCCGCGCTGTGCCGTGGGGAAGACGAATGTGAAGACGCCGGCGGGGGCGAGGATGCGAGCAGCCGTTCGCGCGTAGTCATCGACCGCGCCGCGGATTTCGATACGCGCTGGGACTGCCTGCTGGTGGTTAGCCTCGGTCGCCGTGCCGGGAGGAAAGTAGGGAGGCGAGCCGGTCACCAGATCGAATCGTTCTTTCCCGGCGAAGAGTGACTCATCCCTGAGATCGCCCTGGAGCAGTGTGAAACGATCTTCGAGTCCGTTGAACCGGATCGTCTTCCGGGCAAGGCGGATCGAGACCTCCTGCGCTTCGACGGTAAGAAACCTGGCGCCGGGCAATCGCCATGCGGCGATGAGCGCCACGGAACCGATGCCGGAACCGAGGTCGGCAGCCCTCTCGACGCGTGGCGCGCAAGTCGTTCCATACCACGCTGTCAGCACGTCATCCGTGGAGTAGCGGTGTCCCTTCTCGTACTGGAAGATTCGATACTGCCCGCAGATGTAGTCGAGAGTCTCTCCCTCTTCCACTGCAACGCCACCCGGCGGTCGCGGCCCTGGCCTTCGCCAGCCGCGGTAGACGAGATCGTCTTCAGGATTTTCGGTCATCCGGGGGTACATTATGGTTCGAGATCATGGCGACGAAACTGGTCTGGACCTCCGACCCGGAAGAAGCGAGGCGGCTGCGCGAGTCCGGCAAGCTCGATGAACAGGCTGACGTCGATCCGTCGAGGCAGACGATCCGCGTCTCGATCGACAGGAAGCGGCGCGCTGGGAAAACCATGACGGTGGCGAGCGGCTTCGAGCTCAAGGCTGAATCGCTAGCGACACTCGCGAGCCAGCTGAAGAAGTCCTGCGGTGCGGGCGGCAGCGCGAAGAACGGGGAGATTGAGATTCAGGGCGATCACTCCCAGAAGGTTCGTGCGGAGCTGTCCCGGCTGGGTTATCGCCTTCGCTGATGAAGTCGTTCGCGACCGTTTTCAGTCGGGATTCGTCGCCCAGACTGCCAGATCCGTGATGAACCCGCGATCGTCCATTTCGAGCATCGCCAGTGCGGCGAGTGCGATCTCTTCCGACCGGAGCTTGCGATCACTGAAGGGCCGCCCGCGGAAGAATTCAGTCTGTACCTCGCTTGGATCGATCTGCATCACGCGTACGTTCGCTTTCCGAAGCTCGCCGCGCCAGCACTCCGTCATTCCGGTCAAAGCGAACTTGCTCGCGGCATAGGCAGTTCCGCCGGCGAAGCCACGACGTCCGGCGCTCGACGAGACGTTGATGATGTTTCCGCGCTGCTGCTTCACGAACCAGCGTGCCGACTCGCGCCCGACAACCATGGCGCCGAAAACGTTCGTCGCAAAGACACGCTGCATCTCGTCGAGCGAGGTGTCGACGAGCTTCGCGAACGAACCGAATCCAGCGTTGTTCACGAGGACGTTGTAGCCGCCGAGGCAGGTGATCGTTTCGCTGACCAGAGCGACGGCTTCACGCTCGACCGAGACATCTGCCGGCAATGCGATCGCACCCGTTTCCGCTGCCGCGGTCTGGAGCTTCGAGGCATCGCGCCCGCAGATGACGACCTTGCCGCCACGCGCCACGAGCTGTCTGGCGATCTCCTTGCCGATCCCCGAGCTTCCTCCGGTCACGAGTGCACGTACGTCTGAAAGTTTCATGTGGGCATCATAATCACTGATTCTCGAGTCTGACCACTTCGCCCAGGTCCAGCTCACGGATTCCAGCTTCGACCTTCTGCAGGTCACCAACGATGATCCAGATGACCTCTTCGGGGCGTACGACTTTCGCGGCCGCGGAGTTGAGATGTTCAGCATTCAGCAGCCGGACATTTCTCGCGTAGTTGCTGAAGTAGTCGTCGGGATAGCCAAAGCTGAGGATCCGAATGGCGGCGTTCTCAAGTGATGCGAGCGTCTCGAAGGAGCCAGGAAGTCGCATGGTCTGCGTCCGCATGATGCTCGCGAACTCTTCTCCGACCAGCGGCCGTTCGCCCGCGACACCCCGAATCTCTTTCTGTACTTCGACAATCGACTCTTTCGTTTTGTCGGTCTGAACAGGTGCGATGACGACGAAGGGGCGCTGACCGCGTGCATCGCTGATGAATCCGGATGTTCCGTAGCTCCAATGCTTCTCGAGGCGCAGATTGCGGTTCAGGCGCGAGGTCGCCATGCCGCCGAAGTTCCGCATTACGGTATCGATCGCCAGATCTTCGGCGAGGCCGCCTGGTTCCGAGACATGAGCCGCCACGATGACCGACTGCGTGGCATTCGGCTTATCGATGAGATAGACCCTCCGGCCTGCAGTGCGCTCGACCGTCGCGACGTTCTTCTCTGGGGCTTCTCCCTGCTTCCAGGAGCCGAACGCCCGCTCGAGCTGAGGCAGAAGCTCCTTCATCGTCACAGCGCCGGTGACGACGAGTGTGGAGTTGTTCGGGTGGAACCAGGCGCGATGCCATGCGACCAGGTCATCCCGCTTCAGCGGCTGGATCGTCGAGACGTAGCCGCTTCCGGTGAGCGGCATGCCGTAGGCGTGCTTGTCTCCGTAGAGAAGCCGTGGCGCGATGCGGAGTGCGGCGGTACGAGGTTCCGCGTTCTCCTGGGCGATGCGTGCGACTCTCTGCCGGATCGTGAGATTGACCATCTCGTCGGGGAATGCGGGGCGCTGAATTACATCGGCGAACACATCGAGCGAGCCAGCGAGATGCATCGGCAACGCGGTCAGGCTGACGAAAGAGAGATCGAGAGTGCTGCTCGTGCCGATTCGTGCGCCGAGAGCATCGAGCTCGTCGACGATCCTGAACGTGTCGCGAGTCGTCGTGCCGTCGTCCATCACGTCGAGAGCGAGCGCCGCGAGGCCGGCCTTCTCGACCGGATCGGATGCGAAACCGGCATCGACGGCGAGACTCATTCTGAGGAGAGGCGCGCTGTGACGCTCGAGTAGCATGACCTGCAGCCCGTTCGAAAGTGTCGTCCGTTGAATCTCCGGGAAGCCGACTTCAGGAGCGTCGCCGAGCGGGGGAAGGATCTTGCGGTCGACATTGGTCGTCCCCGCGGACAGCTGAGGGAATGGCTTGACGAGCAGCGTGTAGTGACTCGCGTCGAGCCATGCTTTCCCCGCGTTGCGAATGTCCGCCGGTGTCGCCGTCGCGAAGGTCTCGATCCGATCGAGGTACGCGTCCGGCTTTCCACCGTACGTCATGCTGCCGGCGAGAATGTCCGAACGCCCGCCAAAGCCTCCGAGACGTTCGATACCGCGAACGAATCCGGCAAGGGTCCGCGTCTGCGCGCGCTTGACCTCCTCGGATGTGGGACCCTTGCTGATCAACTCCTGCACGATCGCATCGATCTCCTGCTCGACGACTGCCGGATCGACGCCCTGCTTGACGGTCGCGATGATTCCGAAGTTGCTGGCGAGCTCCCGTTCCCACACGGTGGCGGAAATGTTCGTGACCAGCTCCTTCTCGTATACGAGCCGGCGGTCGAGCCGAGCGCTCTTCGAACCGCTGAGTACCTGTCCCAGCAGTGAGAGGTACTGAAGCTCCGGTGCACTCCAGCCGGGAGCGTGATAGACGCGGTAAATGCGGGTCTGCGGAACGCGGTCCTGCATCTCATCCCGGATGTTGCGATCGAAGCGCGGTACCCATTCCGATGCCCGGCTCAGCGGCGGCCCGGGAGGGATGCCGCCGAAGTATTTCTTCACGAGCTCCAGAGCGCTTTCGGCGGTGATGTCGCCGGCGAGAGAGAGGACACAGTTGTTCGGGCCGTAGTACGTGCGGTACCACTCGGTGACGTCATCGAGGGTCGCGGCATCGAGATCTTCCATGCTCCCGATCGTCGACCAGGAGTAGGGGTGAGAGTAGGGATAGATCGTCTCGACGATCCGGCCGAACGCCCGGCCGTAGGGCTGATTCTCTCCCTGGCGCTTCTCGTTCTTGACGACACCGCGTTCGCGCTCGAGCATCTGCGCCGAGATCTGACCGGCGAGAAAGCCCATCCGGTCTGCCTCGAGGTAAAGCGTTCGTTCGAGCGCGGAGACGGGGACGTCTTCGAAAAAGTTCGTGCGGTCGGTGCTGGTGGTCCCGTTGCGGTTGTTAGCCCCGAGATCGTCCATTGCCTCGCGAAAGCCGTGGGGATAGTTCTCGCTCCCATTGAAGAAGAAGTGCTCGAACAGATGGGCGAAGCCGGTCTTTCCACGGCTTTCGTTGCGCGAACCGACGTGATACCAGAGATTCACCGCCACGATCGGAACACTGTGGTCCTCGTGCACGAGCAGCGTCAGGCCGTTCTCGAGCACGAACTTCTTGTGCGGGATCTCGAATGGAGTGCGATCGAACACGGCTTTGGGCGTAGCCGGCTTTTTCTGCGCGTCGAGAGTCACGGCGGAGGTCATGATAAGCGCGAGAGCCAGGAGGCGTGGTGCGTTCGTCAGTGTTCGAGTGATGAACTTCATCCGTGGTTGTTCTCCTTCGTCGGCTGAATACGAGGATCGGACGGTGACGGTTTCCACCTCCCGCCCGACCCGGGAGCCTGACCCGGGAGATTGTAGGGGAGGAGCGAAAAGCAGCTAAGCTTGAAATCACGCGATGAACGGTGCTGACATCCACGAAGGGATCCGCATTCGCGGGGCGTCGCTGTCCGATTGCAGCGCGGTGGCGCAGCTTTCCGGAGAGCTCGGCTATCCCGCGAGCGTCGAGTCGATCGAACGCCGTCTCGTTCATTTGCTGGGACAGCAGGATCGCGATGCCGTATTCGTTGCCGAAACGGATGGTCACGTCATCGGCTGGATCCATATCGCGCGAATCGATTCTCTCGAGAACGACCCGGCAGCCGAGATCCGCGGGCTGATCGTGACCGAGGCGCTGCGCGGCCGCAGGATCGGCGCTTCACTGGTTGCGGCAGCAGAGCAGTGGGCGCTCAACCAGCGACTCGCTCGTGTCCGGGTGCGCAGCAACGTGACCCGCGAGCGGACGCACGCTTTCTACGAACGTCTTGGATACGTGACGTCGAAGAGCCAGAAGGTTTTCGACCGGAGTCCGTGAGGAGTTCCTCGGGGAAAGTAGCCTGTCATCCCGAGCCAGGGACGGCGCGACGCCGCGACTGAGAGAAAGAAACTGCCGCGCGTCGAGCGCAAAGGCGCACTTCAAATCCGGCGCTCTTTGTCGGTCCTTCCTTGCCCATGCCACCGTTGCCCTTCTCCCCCCCCGCGCTTCCTGCGGGGAACCCCCGAGAACGCGAGGAACCCCGAGAAGCCGAGGAACTCCGAGGAACTCCGAAGAACCGCCCTACTGCCCGTCCGGCTTCGCCTTCTCCTGCAGTTTCTGTCCGGCACGCTCCAGAGCAGTACCAGTCTGCCGGGCGGCTTCGCGGAGGGCCGTTTCGGTCGAGGCAGCGGCGTCACTGGCACCTTCCCGGAGATCTTCCATCGCCTGAGCGGTATCGCTGCGTATTTCCGTTCCGGTGACGTGCGTATCGGTGACCACTGTTTCGGTCGAATCGGGATAGGTAATCCCGGCCTCGGTGCTGGTCGTTTCGGTCGTTACGGTCTCGTGGACCTCTGTCGTCCGCTCGGTGCGGCATCCGATCAGCAGGAGAGCTGCGAGTGCGATTGCAAAGACTTTCATGGTCTACTCCATCCTGACGAGTCTGGCGAGCACATGCCGTACCAGAGCGACCGCGACGGCGGAATGGGAGTGAATTGAAGACGTGACGAAGATCAGCCGGCGGGTACTCCTGCTGATGTTCATCGCCGCGGGGATCGTCTCCGGCCTCGCGGCAGTACTGTTCCACGAGTGGATCGTGTTGAGCCGCAGTCTGCTGCTCGAGAGAGCGCTGCGGATTGACGGTCCTCTGCGTCCGCTGCTGCTCATCAGCATTCCTGCGACGACGGCGGCGCTGCTGGGTTACATTGTGCAGCGATTCGCCCCGTCGACACTCGGCGCCGGACTGGCTCGCGTCCGTCGCAGCTACGAGCAGGATGTGAAGTATCTCGACCCTCGCACCGTCATCTTCACGTTCCTGCTGACGCCTCTCTCACTCGGATCGGGTGCGCCACTCGGGCCTGAGGGACCGACGGTGGTCGTGACCAGCGGGCTTTCGGTCTGGGTCGCCCGTGTCCTCGGCTTTCCACGCAAGGTGCTGCGGGGAATGGTGCCGGTGGGAACCGCAGCCGGAATCGCTGCGATCTTCCGCACGCCGATCACCGGGGTGGTGTTCGCGCTTGAAGAGCTGTTCGGGACGTCGAGCAGGAGCATTCTCGGTGGCACGCTGATCGCGGCAGTGGCAGCAGCAGTCGTGCAACAGGCACTGGGAGGGAGCGTTCGCATTCTTCCCGCCGGTGTTGCCACCTGGAACAACACCTGGGAACTCCTCGGTTTCGCGATCGTCGGCGTTACGGCGGGCATCGTGTCCGGAACCGTGCTTCGCGTTGCTGCGGTCATGCGCGACCGGCTGCGGACGAAGATCCCGTCTGTGCCTCTCCGCTTCGGACTCGGCGGAGCAGCGGTGGGGCTCCTCGGCGTGTTCAGTCCCAGCATGCTCGGCGTCGGCTACGAAACAACGTCGCTGCTGCTGCGCGGCGGCGGCTCGCTGATGTTCGACGCCGAGGCGTTCGGGGCCAAAACGCTCGGCTTCATGATCGCCGCCTCGGCGGGGCTCCTCGGGGGGACCTTCGCACCGTCGCTCTTCATCGGCGCAGCGCTCGGTGGAATGATCGGTCATGCCGGCAATCTCATCGCGGTAAACCCGATCGACACCGGCGCATACGCGCTCGTCGGGATGGGCGCTTACTTCGCGGGAACGCTACGCGCGCCGATCGCGGCGGTGCTGATCGTCATCGAGCTGACGAATGATTACGGGCTCGTCATTCCGCTGATGCTGGGCGTGGCCATATCGAATGCGATCTCGCATGCGATTACGCCACGCTCACTCGAAGAGGATCAACTCGAGAAGGAAGGGTATCGCCCGCCGCGGGATGTTCGCGATCCGTTGGGCCAGCTCGTGGTGCGGCAGGTCATGTCGACCGAGGTGATGGCCTTCGAGCCCGATACACCCCTGGTCGACGTGCTCGAAAGAACGCGGGAGAAGCGTCACGCGGTTTACCCGGTGATGGACAGTGAGAAACGACTGATGGGACTGCTCTCGGGCGACGCCGTCGGGAGAGCCGTCCGACTTCAACAGTTCGAGACGACAGTGGAAGACCTGATGGATCCACCGCTCATCGCTGCCCGGGAGAGCGAGTCCCTCAACGATCTACTGGGCAGGATGTCGTCAACCGGAGTCGACCGTTGTCCGGTGGTCGATTCTCAGGGGGTCGTCGTCGGATTCCTGAGCCCGTCCGACGTGGTCAGGGCCCGATTCCAACATCAAAGTGTCATCTCGGACGAAATGCTGGACTAAGAGCTTCCACGGCGAAATAGCCGCACTCGCCCGGCCATGCGGGTTAGGGAGAACGCAGCCTGCCAGGCCCCTCGCAGGCCTCCTCGCATGCCCGCCCACCCGCCCGC
>DASVLC010000431.1:0-18344 GCA_036385045.1 Thermoanaerobaculia bacterium
CCGCTCTCTCGCTTTCCGATGGATCCGCATCCTGTTTCGACTCTGGAAAAGTCGGCAGCCTTTCGACGAGCAGCGCCATCTCGACAATCTGGCCAAAAAGCAATCGCCGATCACGCGTCGCTTGGCTGCCTAGCACTTGCCTCTTGACTTAAGAGCTCAGATGGCTCTCCCCGCTAGAATCGCGGGGAGAGGGGCGACAAGTCGGGTGATGGAATCCCCGACGTTGTGAGCATCGAGCAATGCGCGTCAGGTTGGCCTGCGCATATGGCCTCATGCGACCGCGCTGAACCGGCATAAACACTGGGAGGTTCTTGGCAGCGTAGCGAGGGATCTGGCGGATGGGACGTGCCAAACACGTGCATCGCACCGGCCGCCCACCCAGATCCTCACGCTACGTTCAGGATGACAGGCTGGCATCTCTGTTCAACCGCGCCGCGTCGCCGGATGTGTTACATAGCCTCCCATGCTGACCGCTCTTCTTCTAGCCGCGTCGCTCGCTTCTGCAGGTACCCCCGCGCTTCCGCCTACGATCCCCTGGGACGGTGCCAGCCGGTCTCTGGCCGTGCCGGCGAATGACCCGTGGGTCACCCCTTCCGAGGCAACCGGCTTCCGGACGACCCCGCGCTATGACGAGACGGTCGCCTACCTGAGGCGCCTGGTCGCCGCTTCGCGCAATCTCCAGATGGTCTCCATCGGGAAGAGCCCCGAAGGGCGTGACATCTGGATGGTCATCGCCTCGGCTGACCGCGCCTTCACTCCGGACGCGATGAGGCGTTCAGGCAAGCCGATCGTGCTCGCTCAGGCGGGCATTCACTCCGGCGAGATCGACGGCAAGGACGCCGGCCTGATGCTTCTGCGCGACATGACCGTGCGTGGAACGAAGCGCGAGCTGCTAGCGGGCGCCAACCTGCTCTTCGTTCCGATTTTCAGTGTCGATGCCCACGAGCGCTTCTCGCGATTCAGCCGAATCAATCAGCGTGGTCCCGAGGAGGCCGGATGGCGAAACACGGCCGGCAACCTCAATCTGAATCGCGATTACATGAAGGCTGACACGCTCGAAATGCGCGCGATGCTTAACGCGATCAATCGCTGGACCCCCGACCTCTACGTCGACCTGCACGTGACCGACGGTGCAGACTATCAGTACGACGTCACGTACGGATGGAACGGCACTTCTGCGCAGTCACCGTCGATCGCACGCTGGCTCGACGCGACCTTCAGACCCTCCGTGGACGGTGCACTGAAAATCGCAGGACACATTCCCGGCCTGATGATCTTCACCGATGACCCAATCACTGGAATCAACGATGGCAACTCCGACCCGCGGTTTTCTACCGGCTACGGTGACGCAAGGCACCTTCCATCGATCCTGGTCGAGAATCACTCGCTGAAACCGTACGACCAGCGCGTCCTGGGAACCTACGTGTTCCTGGAACAGACGCTGCGGGTCGTGGGCGCCAACGGCCCGTCACTGCGTGCTGCTGCGGAGGAAGACCGCACGAGACGCGCGAAATCAGTGCCGCTCAGCTGGCGCGTCCCCGATGGAGAGGCGGCCCAGATCGAGATTCTCGGAGTCGAGTCACGTCAGGTCCTCTCGCCGATCAGTGGCGGCCTGCGGACCGAATGGCTCGGCCGGCCAGTCACGTCGATGGCTCCTCTGCGTGTAGGCAGCCAGGTTGTCACCACGATCTCCCGTCCCGCTGCCTACTGGATCCCTCCAGTCTGGCGGGAAGTGATCGAACGGCTCGACCTGCACGGCATCCGCTACGAACGCATTTCGACTCCTCGCACCATCGAAGTGTCGATGTACCGTCTGAGCAAGCCGGTATACGCGACGCAACAGTTCGAAGGGCACGTCCGCGTCACCGCGACGCCTGCCGTGGAACGCCGTCAGGAGAGCTTCCCTCCCGGCAGTGTCCGCGTCCCCACCGATCAGCCGCTGGGAACTCTCGCCGTCCTGCTTCTCGAGCCGGCGTCCACCGACTCGCTGTTTCAGTGGGGGTTCTTCCATTCGATCCTCAGCCCAACCGAGTACGTCGAGGCCTACATCATGGAGCCAATGGCGGAGAAGATGCTGGCCGAAGATCCGCAACTCGCCGAGGAGTTCCGCCAGAAGATCGCGACGGACGCCGCCTTCCGCGGCAACGCACGTGAACGGCTTCAGTGGTTCTACCGCAAGACGCCGTTCTACGATGAACGGGCTTTGCTGTATCCGGTCGGACGGGAGGAGTGAAGCCCTACTCGTAGCGGAGCGCTTCGACCGGATCGAGTTTCGCCGCTTTGTACGCGGGATAGATCCCGAAGAAAAGGCCGATCGAGATCGAGACCGCAAGGCCAAGAACGATAGACCACAACGGAGTAGTCGTCGCCAGAGGACTGACGGTCCGGACGATCAGAGCGATCGTCAGACCGAGCGCTACGCCGATCACGCCTCCGATTCCCGAGAGCGTCATCGCCTCGGTGAGAAACTGCTGCACGATGTCGCGCCGCACGGCGCCGATCGCCTTTCGGATGCCGATCTCCCGCGTCCGCTCGGTCACGGAGACCAGCATGATGTTCATCACCCCTACACCGCCGACGAGCAGGGCAATCGAGGAAATGAAGATCATCGCCAGCGTGATCCCTCCGGTGATCGCCCTGAAGTTTCCGATCAGCTTGTCAGGCGTCATGATTCCGAAATCGTTAGGCTTGTTGAACGGCACCTTGCGCCGGACACGCAGAATGGTCGTTCCTTCCTCGATGATGTTGTCGACCAGATCGGGGTGACGAGGAACCGTGGCGATGTTCACGCCGCGCTCGCGCTTGATCCAGGGAAAATGACTGTCGAACGTCGTCAGAGGCAGATAGGCGTGAGAGTCCACCGATTCGAACATCGTGGCCCCCTGCTTCTCGAGAACTCCGACGACCATGTACTTCCGGGAGGCGATCGTTACTGTCTTTCCGATGGGATCGCTGCGAGGGAAGAGTGTGTTTGCCACGTCGTTGCCGAGAACCGTCACAGCCGCCGAACCGCGAACGTCACCCTCTGTGAGAAATCGCCCCTCGGCCACGAAGTGATTGTTTGCGACCGTGTAATCCTCGGTCGTTCCGATGATCGTATCGGGCGTCGCCACCACGCTCCTGTAGATGATGTCGGGAGCGCCGCTGTTGTCTGCACTCCACCAGTACCTCTCCGGCGAGACCGCGAGCATGGACGGGCTCAGACGTTTGAGAGCCATCGCATCCTCGTACGTCAGGTTCTTCCGCATGCGCTGCGACTCATCGCGTGATCCGCCTCCCCCGAACTGAGGATCGAATTTCTGGAACTGCACCAGAGTCGCTCCGAACGACTGAAAGCTGCTGATGACGCTGTTGTTGAATCCCTCGATGATCGACACCATCGAGATGACGGTAGTCACCCCGATGACGATCCCGAGCACCGTGAGTCCCGAGCGCAGCTTGTGCGACAGGATCGCCGTACTGGCAAACCGGACGTTCTCGCGTGTCGCAAACAGGAGCTCGAACATGGGAAATCTCATTCGTATCGCAACGCGTCGATCGGCGGAAGCTTCGACGCCCGAAGAGCCGGGAAGAAGCCGGCGGTCAGGCCGGTGACGACGGCGATCGCCAGACCGGCGAACACGAGGCTCGGTTCGACGAGAGTCGGCAACGGAGTGACCGTGGAAATGATCTTCGCCACGAGCATCCCCAGCAGCACTCCCAGCACCCCTCCGCCGAGCGAGAGCAGAACCGCCTCAGTGAGAAACTGCATCTGAATGTCGCGGCGTCTCGCGCCGATTGCTCGCCGAACTCCGATCTCGCGCGTTCGCTCGATCACCGAGACCAGCATGATGTTCATGATGACGATGCCACCGACGACCAGAGAGATGCCCGAGATGAAGATCATCAGGGAGAACAGCCCGGCGGAAATGCTCTTCCAGATCATCTGCAGCGCCTCGGCGTTCACGAACGAGAAGGGGTCCTCGTCCCGGAATGCCGTATGCCTTCGACCCCGAAGGATCACACGCACGTCATCCATCGAGGCTTCGACCCCGGGAACGCCGCCCGTCGCCCTGACGAAGATCGTCAGGCTGTCACGGTTACCGAACTGCTTGCGCCAGGCCCCGATGGGAATGTACAGGCGGTTGTCCTGGGTCTGCCCGAGAACGCTCCCCTGTTTCGTCAGGAGACCAATCACCTTCATCGGCTGATTGGCGACGTGGACCGTGCGTCCGATCGGATCGGCCCCGCCGAACAGCTCGTCACGCACGTCCGAACCGATGACCACCACGAGCGCGGAGCGTCTCTCCTCGGAACTGGTGAAGAAACGGCCCGCTTCGATGTCGAGATTGTTGATCTGCCCCATATTCGCGGTCGTGCCCATCGTCTGAACACCCGCGAGCTTCTTCGCGCCTCTCTTGACGGTCACGCGGCTCGAATGAGAGGCACCGATGGCGTCGCAGCGCCGGCAGCGTTCCCCGATCGCGAGATAGTCGTCCCAGTCGATTCGCTTGCGCTTGACCGCTTCGAGGAACTGCTCGCGGCTCGTGATGATCCCGAACTTCGTCACTGCGTAGACATCAGGGTTGAGCTGGAAGACTTTCTCGGAGATGTAGTTGTTCAATCCGGAGATGATCGCCACAACCGTGATGACGGTCATCACGCCGATGATCACCCCGAGAAGGGTGAGAAAGCTGCGCATCTTGTGTGCGCGCAGCGCGCGTGAAGCGATCCTCAGAGTTTCCATTTCAAGGCTCGGCCAGAAGCGAAAGAAGCGATCGCCTCACGACTTCTTCTCGCTCGCCCCCTTCTCGCCCTTGCTCTCTTCCTTCTGTGCTCTGACCTTGGTGCCGTCGTCGATGTCGCGCAACGCCCGGAACGGCCCGGTGACGATCTCCTGCCCGGCCGTCAGCCCCTTCACGATCTCGATGTTCGTATCGCCCGCCAGTCCGGTTTCGACGGAGACGAACTCCGCTTTCCCATCGTTGTGAACGTAGACGCCCTCTTCCTCCTCGGCCGCGCCAGGGCCGGCGCCCGGCTTCTCTCTGACGACCAGGGCCTGAATCGGAATCGCCAGGGCTCCGGTCCTCGTGCCGGTGATGATGTCAGCAGATGCTGAGAACCCGGGCCTGATCCCCTCAGGCGGACTGTCGAGCTGGATCTTGACCTCGAAGTTCACCGCTTCCCCAGCGCCAGTCATGCCTGCCCGCGTCATCGGACTGGAACCGACCTCTGTCACCAGCCCGTTGAACGATTTGTTGGGATAGGCGTCGATGGTGACCGTAGCTCTCTGTCCGACACTCACGTTGGGAATGTCGGTCTCGTCGACCTCCATCACCGCCTCGACGATGCTCATATCGGCGATCGTCAGCAGCTTCGTGCCGGGGTTGTTCATCGTGCCGATAACCGCGACCTCGCCCTCTTCGACCGGTAGCGCGGTGATGACCCCGCCCATCGGTGCCGTCATGGTCGTCTTGGAGAGTGTGTCCCGAGCCGCGGCCAGATTCGCGCGCGACTGGTCGATGCGCTGTTCGATGGAACGGACATTGGCGCGGGCGGCCTCGACGGCGGTACGCTGGCGGTCGAGCTCAGTCGCGGGAATGATCTTGTCTTCGAAGTTGCGTTGCGCTCGCTGGAGGTTGCGCTCCGCCTCACCGAGGTTCGCGCGTGCGGCGTCGCGGTCAGAGAAGAGCGCCCGCATCGAAGCTTCCGCACCCTGGGCGGACGCCGCGAGCTGCTTCTGGTCGATCTGCAGGAGGAAGTCGCCCTTCTGGACCACATCGCCTTCGCGGACCGCCAGATTGACGATCTGACCCATCACGTGAGCTGAAAGGTCGACCTTCCGCTGCGCGTCGATCCGGCCATTTGCCGAGACCTTGCTCGTCAGGTCAACAGTTTCGACCTTCCCGAAGGTGACAGGAGTCCCCTCCTTTCCCTTGCTCATGATGGAGGCTGCAGTGATCCCTGCGATCAGGAGGACCACGATGACGGCAATGATGATTCTGGTTCGCGATTTCATGCTGGGACCGTTATACGCGATCAAGACCTGTGGGTTCTACCCCACACAAGCTTCTGCTCAGGCTGCCCGGGGTCTCACCTGTCCTCCCGAGGGCTACAATCCGATGTCATGCGACCGAAGCTGCTCATTCTTCTCCTTTTGATTGCCGTCCCCCTTCTCGCGCAGCCGGATCCGCGTGCGGTGCAGATCCTCCGTGAGGTGCCGCTCATCGACGGCCACAACGACCTGCCGATGCAGTACCGCGACCGGACCCGGAACAGGCTGTCAGGGCTCGACATCGCGGAGGAGCTGTCGGCACTGACGCCCACGCTCCACACCGACATCCCGCGGCTCCGCCGCGGCGGCGTCGGTGCACAGTTCTGGTCGGTATACGTCTCTCCTTCACTCGACGGCCCGCTCGCGGTCCAGACGACGATCGAGCAGATCGATGTCGTGCACCGGCTGAATGCCCGTTATCCCGAAACGCTGGCTCTCGCCCTGACAGCCGACGACATCATCAGGATCCACGGCAGTGGGAGGATCGCTTCTCTCATCGGAGTCGAAGGGGGCCACTCCATCAACAACTCCCTCGCCGTTCTGCGGCAGCTCTACGCCCTCGGCGCTCGCTACATGACGCTGACCCATTCGGAGAACACCCCCTGGGCAGACTCAGCGACGGCGGCTCCGCAACACAATGGGCTGACCGAGTTCGGCAGAGAGGTGGTCCGGGAGATGAACCGCCTCGGAATGCTCGTCGATCTCTCCCATGTCTCCCCACGGACCATGCATCACGCGATCGACGCGTCAGTCGCTCCGGTGATCTTCTCGCACTCCTCTGCTCGTGCCTTGAATGGCCATCCGCGCAACGTGCCGGACGACGTGCTCCGCCGGCTGAAAGAATCGGGCGGAGTCGTCATGGTCACATTCGTCCCCTCCTTCGTTTCTGAGGAGTTGCGCGTCTTCCTCTCCCTGCGGGATGGCGAGGAAGCCCGTCTTCAGGCACTGCACCGCGGCGACCCTGACGCCGCACGGGAGGCACTGGCCGCATGGGACGCCGCCAATCCAAGACCTGGAGCGTCCGTGGGTCAGGTGGCAGACCACATCGAACATGTCATCAACATCGCGGGAGAGGATCAGGTCGGAATCGGCGGTGATTTCGACGGGATCCGTTCCACACCGTCCGGCCTCGAAAGCGTAGCCGACTATCCCAATCTGCTGACGGAACTGCTGCGGCGGGGCCACACTCCGGAACGGCTGAAAAAGCTCGTCGGGCTCAACCTGTTGCGTGTGATGCGACAGGCTGAGGCGGTCGCGGTCAAGATCAGCGCCGAACGAGACGCTTCTGAGGCGCTGTTCGAAGCCCCGGCCAGCCCCTGAGACCGGAGGGTAACGGTCAGCCTCTGCTTGGCACACACTTAGCGTGCTGATGAGCCGGAGAGACTGTATGACGACGGACTCACGCTTCAAGCTCGAGCGCAGAGGTGACGTACCAGAGCTCGACCCGGACAAACTCGAGTTCTACCGCTCGACGCTCGAGCTGTTCAACAGCGAGGATCTCCCTTTCCTTGTCGGCGGTACGCATGCGTACTTCCGCTACACCGGCATCCCGCGCGAAACGAAGGACTTCGACGTCTTCGTCCGCCGCAGCGACTACCCGAGGTTTCAGGAGGCGCTGGGACGCGCCGGATTCCAGAGCGAACTGAAGTTTCCGCACTGGCTCGGGAAGATCTACAAAGGGAATGCCTTCATAGATCTGATCTTCTCTGGTGGAAATGGCGAGGCGGCAGTCGACGACGAGTGGTTCGAGCACTCGGTTGAAGGAAAGATTTTCGGCGTTCCGGTTCGCCTCGCCGCCCCCGAGGAGATGATCTGGTCGAAGTCCTACGTCATGGAACGCGAGCGATACGACGGCGGCGACGTCATGCACCTGTTTCTTCGTACCGGAAAACGGCTGGACTGGGACCGGCTCGTCCATCGGTTCGGCGATCACTGGCGTCTGCTTCTGATGCAGATCGTCAAGTTCGGCTTCGTCTATCCAAGCGAGCGGTTTCGCATTCCCCGCAAGGTCGTCGAGGAGTTACTGGCGCGCTTCGCCGCGGAGCTCAACGAACGCTCTGCTTCGGAAAAGATCTGCTTCGGAACGCTGACATCGCGGGCCCAGTACCTGATCGACGTGCGGCAATGGGGATTCGAGGACGCGCGGCTACACCCCTTCGGAACCATGACGCCGCAGGATGTCGAGGAGTGGACGGCAGCGATCGAGGAAGAATAAGTTTACGGAGACACTCTCCGCGGCCTCACTTGCCCGGTGCGTCCTTCGACCGTCCACTCGCCGAGGCGCACGTTGCCACAGCGATCGAAAGCTGTCATCCCGTAAGCACCCTGCTCGTAGCCTCTGCTCATCACGACGACGCAGTCGTCCCCGATCTCACGTTTCGCAACGATCTCGCGGCGAAGGAGGCGGATCGCCTCCGCCTCGTTCAGCGCCGCACCCGCTCCTCGTCGCGCGCCGCCGGGACGGTCTCCCACCACGCGAGCCGGTGGCAGCTCCGGCGCTGGTGTGTTGCCCCTTCCCGTCCACCGTTCGACCTGACGTTCGACGTAAGGGATGAGGGGTGTCCATTGCAGCATCCACGCGCCGGCTGCGACAACGACCAGGAGGAGCAGAAGAGTGACAAGCCTGCGCCGCCGCTTCCGGTCTTCCGGCATGCGCCCGTCGAAGACGTCTCCGGCGTAAACACCGCAGGAAGGACAGACGGGATCCTTTCCCGAAATCTCCTCGCGGCAGTTTGAGCAGTAACGCGTTTCCGTCATCTTCGTCGAATCACGGCGTCTACGCTCCCGCCTTCCGTTCCAGCGCCATCCGCTCGCGCTCAGCAGCTTTCTCCGCGCGCCGCTGATTCGCCTCTGCCTTGAGACGAAGGGCAATCGCCGTCCCGGTATCGGTTGTCGCCAACCCGCCTTCGGCCGTCTCTTTCAGACCACGAGGGAGCGAGCGGCCGATCCGCACCATTGCCTCCACGATCTCATCCATCGGAATGACCGACTCGACACCGGCAAGCGCGAGTTGCGCCGCGGTCAGCCCGTGGACCGCGAAGAGCGCATTCCGCTTAACACAGGGAACTTCTACCAGACCACCGACGGGATCGCAGACCAGGCCCAGAGTGTTCTTGAGCGCCATTGCGGCGGCCTGAATCGCCTGACGCGTCGTGCCACCCATCATGTAGGCGACGCCGGCTGCTCCCATCGACGAGGCAACGCCGACCTCATTCTGGCAACCGCCGGCCGCTCCCGAGATGTTCGCCGACAGCGCGATGATCGAGCCGACTCCTCCGGCCACGACCAGTGCACGCACGGTCCGTTCCGGGTCGACGTTGCGCTCCTCTTCCAGAGCCAGCAGCATCCCCGGAACGACTCCTCCCGCGCCGGCAGTCGGCGCGGCGACGATGACTCCCATCCTGGAGTTCTCTCCCATGACCGCCAGCGCGTAGAGCTCGGCTTTGACTGTAAGAGGGTCGAGGAAGGTACGACCTTCCCGGAAAGCGGCTGCGAGCAGACTCGCCTCGTTGCCGACGAGTTTCCCCATCGACTCCCCTCCGTTCTTTCCGCGCTCGACGCAATCGCGCATCACGGCACGGCGCTTCCGCAGCGCTTCGACGATATCCTCGGCTGGCACCGCGTGATCCTGCTCGTCGCTCTCGAGAAACACTTCCGCGAGATCGCGTTCGCCGGCGATCTCCTCCAGTTGTTTGAATGATTCGATCATTGGTCCTGTCCTCTATCTCAACTGCGTGAGCACCTACGGGATTCGATCGAGATACCGGGCGTTCGCCACGTCCGGCAGCGAGCCGATCCTGGCCAGCGCGGCACTCGACAGCGGCGAGTCGACATCGATCTCCATGAACGCGTCCTTCCCCCTCTGCTTCCGGGAGCAGTAGAGCGAGGCGATGTTGATCGCCTCCTCGGCAATGATCTGAGTCACTTCCGAGATCATGCCGGGACGGTCGCGATAGAAGAGGAGCAGCGTCGGCGAGTCGCCCTTGAACCGCGTCTGGAATCCATCAATCCTGAAAACCTCGATAACGCCTCCGCCGATCGAGGAGCCGAGCACCTCTGTCTCGTTCGTTTCACCGCGAATCGCGATACGCACGGTGTTCGGATGTACATCGCCGAGATCCTCCTCTGAGAACTCGATCCGGACGCCCATCTGTTCCGCTATGCGAATCGCTTCCGGGATCCGCGGGTCGTCGACGTTGAGTCCGATCGATCCGCCGACCAGTGCGAAGTCCGAGCCGTGTCCTCGATACGTCGCTGCCAGAGGAGGATGGAGGTAGAAATGAACTTCGGCAGGCTCCTCGTCGAGGATCTCACGTGCAACACGGCCGAGCCTGGCAGTTCCAGCCGTGTGCGAGCTGGAGGGGCCAACCATTACTGGCCCCATGACATCGAGAATGCTGACTTTGCGATCGTGGCGGATTGGCACAGCGCTACTTTACACGGGACTCAGGCGCTCTGTTAGACTCCGACATCGATGTCCGAACGTCCACGGATTCTGATCGTAGACGACGACCAGCCCATCCTACTCCTCATGCGCAACCTGTTGAGCGAGTTTGGGTTCGAGCCCGTCGAGGCCGGAACCGGCCCAGACGCGCTGGCGTCGGCACGGGAGCGGATCCCCGACCTTGTCCTCCTCGATCGAAACATGCCCGGAATGAGTGGCGATGAGGTACTGGACGAACTGCGCGAGATTCCCGCCATGTCTCAGGTCCCGATTATCATCATCAGCGGCGAGCCGATCCCTCCCGCGGAAGTCTCGAGGCTCGGCCTGGCCGCCGCGATCCTCAAGCCCTTCGACGTCATCGCTCTCATCGAGATGATTCGATCGAGCATCGCAGCGAAGAGATCTCTGAAATCCAACTGATCGCGATCACCCTCCCGCGTGCGCCCGGCGACGACCTTTAGAACGGTTTTTGCTAGAGTTCGCCCGTAATGACTGCAAACGACGCGAACTCGCTCCAGACCGCCACCATCGACGACCTCGTCCGCATCGCCGTCTTCAGCAGCGACGCAGCTGAAAAAGCCGAGGCTAGACGCCAGATTCACCTCCGGGCACGCCGGAACGGTGCCATCCCCTCGTCGATCCATCCCCTTTACCAGGCGCTCGGCCGAGGCGAGGTCACCCGCCAGTTCACCGTCCCTGCTTTCAACATCCGCGCACTCACCTACGACGTCTGCCGGGCGCTTTTCCGCGCGGCCATGCGGCACGACGTCGGCCCGTTCGTCTTCGAGATCGCGCGCTCCGAGATCGGCTACACCGAGCAGCGGCCGGGCGAGTACGCGGCGTGCGTACTGGCGGCTGCCGTGGCGGAGGGATACCGCGGGCCGGTGTTCATTCAGGGCGATCACTTCCAGGCCAGTGCGAAAAAGTGGGCGACCGAAGAGGGCAAGGCATCCGAGATCAAGGCTCTCGAATCGCTGATCGACGAGGCGATTGCCGCGGAATTCTTCAACATCGACATAGACACATCGACGCTCGTCGATCTCTCGTTCCCGACACGCGACGAACAGCAGCGCACGAACTACACCTACACGGCTCACTTCACGAAGCACATACGGGAGCGCCAGCCGAAAGGAATCGAGATCTCGATCGGCGGTGAGATCGGGGAAGTCGGCAAGTACAACACCCAGCCGGACGAGGTTCGTGCCTACATCGACGGGGTGAAACGCGCTCTTGGTGGCGACCCCGGCATGGCCAAAATCTCAGTACAGACCGGGACTTCCCACGGCGGCGTTCCGATGGCCGACGGCTCCATCGCCGAGGCGAAGATCGACTTCGACGTCCTGCGGGAGACCACCGCAATCTGCCGTAACGAGTACGGCATCGCCGGCTCGGTGCAGCACGGAGCCTCCACGCTGCCGGAAGAAGTCTTCAACCGCTTTCCTGAGAGCGACGCCGTCGAGATCCACCTCGCCACAGGTTTCCAGAACATGATCCTCGACGCCCCTTCGTTCCCCGCTGAGATGAAGAGCGAGATCCGGGAGTTCTGCTTCGCGAACTGCATGGACGAGCGGAAGGACGGCGAAACGGACGAGCAGTTCGTCTACAAGACACGCAAGAAGGCGCTCGGCCCGTTCAAGCAGCGGATGTGGGACATGGATCCCGCGGCAAAGGCCGCCATCATCGAGACGATGGAGGCGAAGTTCGAGTTCCTGCTCGACAAACTCGCTGTCTACGGAACGCGCGATCTGGTCGAAAAGTACATCCCGGCAACTGCTGCGGACCTTCCCGAGTACCAGGCAGCCTCCGAAGAGTTGACCGCCGCGGCGACAGTCGATCCGAACGAGGGGGAGTAAGAAGCAGGCAGCCGCTACTGCCTGCTTCTCGAACTTCTGCCCCGTGAATCGCGCACGTTGGAAAGCGGCGGCGGCGGCCGCCGCACTCCAAAGCGCTTCGCGCGACGGTCACAGACCATAGCGAGTGCAGCAGCAATATTGAAGGTCCACTAGACACTCCGTCAGACCGCGCCGTATTCATTGCTGGAACGCGCCTCGCGCGCCTCCCACCTGCCGCCGTGGTCGGCGATGCCGAATGCTCCCCCAACCCCCGGGCGTGAGCTTCGCGTGCACATTTTCATCAACTATTAGCTCACACTGTTTTCATGTGCCTATCGCATAAATTAACTAGACGCTATTTGCAGGTGCTGCGTACCTTAGGGCAACACGGCGGCCACCAGGGCGCCAGACCGAAGGAGAAATACGAATGAAGCTCAGAGTTCTAATCACGACTGTCGCAATCGCACTTCTGTCGCTCACCGCGCAGGCTGCAACAATCGTTATTCCGGCGGCCGGCAGCGGAGCCGGATTGAATGGGAGCCAGTGGCAGAGCGAGGTGACGGTACACAATGCCGCCCCCCGTGCCGCGACCATTTCCCTCTCGTTCCATTTCGGAACAACCGTATTCGGGCCAGTCGAATTGACCGTAATGCCTCGCCAGACGGTCTCGATCGACGACATTGCGCGGACCCGGTTCAACCTCGAAGCGGGCACGGGTGCGGTGGTTATCGAAGCCGAGGACCGCGACGCACGCAGCCTGGCCATCACGTCCCGCACCTTCAACACCTCACCTGAAGGTGAGTACGGCCAGGACATTCCGGCCATCAACATCATGCATGCCGCAACCGCAGACGAGATCGCGGCACTCACGGGCCCGTCCGATGCCGCCGGGAATCGCTTCAACTTCGGCCTCTACGCCGTGGAGGCGACAACCATCCGTTGGGCGGTTCTCAGATCCGATGGCACCGTCGCCGGGTCGACCGAGATCGCTTATGCGGCCGGCCAGCACCAGCAGTACACCAATGGAGTTCCAACCGTCTTCGGCGTGGCACTTCAGGACAACGATACGGTTCATGCACGCGTTGTGAGCGGCTCGGCGCTGGTTTACGGAAGCATCGTGAATGCGACCGGTGATCCTTCCTACATCCCAGGCATCCGAGTTCGCGACGACATCGTGATCCAGTTCCTGGGAGTCGATCTCAACGAGAACGGTGTGGTCGACCTGTTCGACGAAAACGGAGACGGTGTCCTGGATACCCCGATCCAGGTGAAGACCTCGCTCTTCCCGACGTACTTCCAGGTCTTTGCCCTCGGTGAGTTCGGTGAAGCGGTCGAACTGGAGATCGTGTCGTCAACGGCGAACGCCGCCCTGCTCGACAGCAACACGGTTCGTATCATCGCGACCGGCGACCTCCTGGGCAAACCGGGTGAGCTCGTCATGCGCGCCACCAGCGGCGACTCCTCGACGCTGCTCCACATCCCGATGATTTTCTACTAGTCGTTTCCTCGGGCGTTGACAAGGGCAGGCCTTGGGGCCTGCCCTTTGTCGTCGCGCGGAGCGACGTCCTGGGTGAGCCCGTCCGCCGTCACCCCGGGCGGGCGGGCGGGTGGGCGGGCATGCGAGGGGCCTGGCAAGCTGCGTACTCCGTAGCGCCACAGGCAGAGCAAGTGCGTCTACTTCGCCTTTCGTACTCTGGATGATCGCCACGCCACGAAAAGAACTCTGCCGAAAGGCTACCCGTGTCGCTCGAGTTTCTCATCGGACGAATTTGCCCACGATTGAAAGCGGCGGCTATGGCCGCAGCACTCCAAAGCGCTTCGCGCGAGGAGTCCCCCTACTCGAACCGCACGCGCGCGAACCGCCGCTTACCCACCTTCAGCAGATAGATCTTCCCGGCCGAAACGTCGAGCGTATGCCGGGTCGAGTCGATCTTCACCTCGTCCACCAGCACCCCACCCTGCGCGACCAGGCGCTGTGCATCCTTGTTGCTGGCCGCGAGACCGGCGGCGGTGATGATCTTGACGAGCAGCTGCGGCTCGTCGCCGGCCGGCAACGTAGTTTCCTCGATCTCGGTGGGCGCCTGCTTTTCGCTGAAGATCCGTCGGAACTCCGCCTCGGCAGCCTCGGCGGCCTCGGGCGAGTGAAAGTCGCGGATGATCGCCTTCGCGAGATCCTTCTTCGCATCCATCGGGTGATGCGATCCGCTCTCCACGTGCGCTCTCAGTTCCTTCACCTCCCCAGGTGTCAGGTCGGTGCAGAGCAGGTAGTACTTCCACATCATCTCGTCCGAGATCGACATGACCTTGCCGAAGATCTCGCCCGGCTGCTCATCGATTCCGATGTAGTTGCCGAGTGACTTCGACATCTTCTCGACGCCGTCGAGCCCCTCGAGCAGAGGCATCGTCAGCACGACCTGCGGCTCGAGTCCGTACTCGCGCATCAGATCGCGCCCGACCAGCAGATTGAACAACTGGTCCGTGCCGCCCAGCTCGACATCAGCCTTCAGCGCGACGGAGTCATAGCCCTGCGCGAGCGGATAGAGCAGCTCGTGAAGCGAGATCGGTTGATGCGCCTCGAAGCGCCGGCGGAAGTCGTCTCTCTCCAGAATCCTCGCAAGGGTGTACTTCGCCGCAAGCCGCACCATTCCTTCGGCTCCGAGCGCACCCAGCCACTCGGAGTTGAAGCGGATCTCGGTCGTCTCAGGGTCGAGGATCTTGTGGACCTGACGTTTGTAGGTCTCGGCGTTCGCAAGGATCTCTTCACGCGTGAGCGCAGGTCGCGTCGCCTTCTTTCCGGTCGGATCACCGATCATGCCGGTGAAGTCTCCGATGAGAAAGATGACGCGGTGACCGAGTTGCTGGAAGTGCCGCATCTTCCGCATCACGACCGTGTGGCCGAGGTGAATGTCGGGCGCAGTCGGATCGAATCCGACCTTCACGGTGAGCGGACGTCCGCGAAGGATCTTCGACTTCAGATCGGCCTTCTCAATGAGATCGACCGCACCTTTTCCGAGGTACTCGAGCTGCTCGTCAACTGTCATGGCTCGCGGATTCTAGCTCGGATGTTTCCTGCAACCGCTCTTCGAGGAACCAGTGCACAGACCAGGAAAAGCCGGTCACGGTTCCGTGTGACGAAACGCACGCAGCAGTTGACAGGTGAACGAACGGCTCCCTAAACTGCGCGCCATCGTGAAAACGACCCGCGCACATCGGCACCTCCACCATCACCACCATCACAGGCGGTAGGGGTCCATTACGAGTGTGCCCCTCCGTAACAGGAAGGGGCCACCCGATCAACGCGCCGTCTGCAGAGTCGAGAGCCTCTTCCTGAATCCAGGAAAGAGGCTTTTGACTTTATGCGAGACATTCACAGATACCCCACAGGCGCGAGACCGCTGCTGATCGCCGAGACAGCGCGCCGGAGACAGCTCGAATCTCGTCTCGTCACGATCCTCGAGCAGCAGCGGTTCGCCGAGGTCATCCTCCCGATGATCGATCTCGCAGAGCCGTACGGCGGGATCACCGGATCCGATGCTGCCCGGCAGAGCTATCGCTTCGTCGATCGCGAGGGGGATCTCATCGCGCTCCGCTCGGATTTCACTCCGATGGTCGCGCGGGCACTCGCCCCGTCGCTTGACCACTCCCCACTTCCATTGCGGGTCTTCTACCGCGGAGACGTTCTGCGCTGCTCAGCGAGCCGCCTCGGCTCGAATCGGGAGATCTTCCAGATCGGCGCGGAAATCATTGGCGATCCATCGCCTGCCGCCGACGTGGCCGTCTTGCGGCTGGTTGCCGCAATCATGCGCGAGTTCGGCCTCCGGCCGCTGGTGGTCTACACCGATGCGTCAATCGCCGCCCGTTTCGACGCGGCGACACGCGACGCGCTGATCACGAAGCGGCGAAGCAGCGAGATTCCTCCCCTCGCCGCCCGACTGATCGCCGGGACGGCGACGCTCGATGACGTAGCCACGTTAGACCTCTCGGCAGCCGAACGGCTCCGACTGATCGGCAACGAGATCGGCGGCGACGATGCGTTCGTCCTCCACCTCGATGACGTAGAGGACGCGGCGCCCTACTACACCGGCCTGCGATTCCGCGCTTATGGATCGGACCTGCGGACGCCGATCGCGGAGGGGGGCCGCTATGACTCGCTCTACAGCCGCTTCGGAACTGCCGCGGCAGCAGTCGGCTTCACGTTCACCATCGACGACCTCGAGCCGCGGCCCGACAAGCTGCAACGCGGCATTCGAGAGTTGACGCAGAGGGAGGCCTGAGCAGATGCGCATCGCAATTCCGAAGGGAAGACTGCAGAACGCCGTACTCACAACGTTCGCAGCGGCAGGCTACGAGATCCCGTCATCCGAGGATCTCCGCACACGACGACTCGTTTTCGAACGCGGCGGAATCGAATGGATTTTCGTGAAGGACTGCGACGTGCCGGTCTATGTGCAGCACGGCGCAGCGGACGCAGGAGTCGCAGGCCTGGACCAGATCCTCGAGCACGAGTGCAACGCATACCAGCCGGTCGAGCTGCCGTATGGTCACTGCCGGATGATGGTGATCGGCGCCGAGGGAGCGCCGCGGCTGAGCCGTTCGACGATGGCGAAGATCGCGACGAAGTACCCGCGCATCGCCCGCCGCTTTCTCGACGCAAAGGCCATTAGAGCCGAGATCGTGCCGCTCTCCGGATCGGTCGAGCTCGCGGTCGTCCTCAGCCTGACGTCGCACGTCATCGATCTCGTCGAGACGGGAGAAACGGTTCGCATCCACCGGCTCGAACTCCAGGATCTCGTCTCGACGATCACGCCGCGACTGATCGTCTCGCAGAACGCCTACAGGACCAACACGAGGCGTGCGCGCGAACTGATCTCGAAGATCGAACAGGTCGTCTTCGAATCGACTACCGCTCAACCAGCAGGTGCAACTCCCTTGGGCGTCGGCACCGCACTGATTCAGGAGAGAGCAGAATGATCCGCGCCAACACACCCGAAGCAGAAGCCGCACTCCTCGGCATCGAGTCGCGTCGTCGCGCAACCACCGACGATGCGAACCGCGTCGCTGACGAGATGATCGCAGGCGTTCGTTCGCGAGGTGACGACTACGTCACCGAGCAGATCACCCGCTTCGACGGCATCGACGTCGATCCCGGTGCAATCCGGATCGAGCCGCGCAACGTCACGATCGACCGCGACCTCGCCTACGCGCTCGATACCGCAATCGATCGTGTCGAGGCATTCCACCAGCAGCAGCTTCCGCGCTCGTATCGCTGGACCGCGGACGGCACCGAGGTGATTCATCGCGTTTCCCCGTTGGGCCGCGTCGGCATCTACGCCCCGGGCGGCCGGGCGGTGTATGTGTCCACGATCATCATGTGTGCCGTCCCGGCGAGGATCGCCGGTGTCGAGGACCTCGTCGTCGCGACGCCTCCGCGAGCCGCGGCGCGTGATGAGCTCCACTACGTTTGCCGTCGTCTCGGCATCGGCGAGATCTATCGCTCCGGCGGTGCCGCGGCGATCGCAGCCATGGCGCTCGGCACCGCGACGCTGCGGCGCGTCGACAAGATCGCCGGCCCCGGCAACTCGTTCGTCACCGCGGCCAAAGCACGGCTGATCGGTGAAGTCGGCATCGACATGACAGCCGGTCCGACTGAGCTCGTCGTCATCGCGGACGAAACAGCCGATGCCGCACTCGTCCAGGCTGATCTCGACGCGCAGCAGGAGCACGGAGCCGACTCCGCGGTGATCTGCATTTCGATCGGCAGGCCTTTGAACGTTCGAGCAACCCTCTCGCTCGCCGCCGATTCGGTCGAGGAGGCGGTGGCACTCTCTGATCGAATTGCACCGGAGCATCTTTCGATTCATGCACGCGACGCAGGAGCGATCGCACTGCTCGCGCGGAATGCTGGCGCCATCTACTGCGGACCATGGTCCCCTCCTGCCGCCGGTGACTACGTCATCGGTTCGAATCACGTTCTCCCCACCTCGGGGAGTGCGCGGTTCTTTTCTCCGCTCGGCGTCTATGACTTCGTCCGGCG
>DASVLC010000432.1:0-2027 GCA_036385045.1 Thermoanaerobaculia bacterium
CCGCTCTCTCGCTTTCCGATGGATCCGCATCCTGTTTCGACTCTGGAAAAGTCGGCAGCCTTTCGACGAGCAGCGCCATCTCGACAATCTGGCCAAAAAGCAATCGCCGATCACGCGTCGCTTGGCTGCCTAGCACTTGCCCCTTGACTTAAAAGCTCAGATGGCTCTCCCCGCTAAGATCGCGGGGAGAGGGGCGACAAACCGCAAGTTCGGCGAGGGCCTCGGGGGTGAGGAACGGTCCGTCAGGCCTCGCCCCGCACCTTCTTCCGTCTCCCGGCTCACCCCCGCGGCGGCATCAGGCGAGGGACGATCTGACGAAGCCTTGCGTGTGCGATGGCGACGTCGACGTCGCGCTGGAGGATCGGCACGTAGCGTTCCGCGAAGGCGGGATCGGCGTTCGCTCCAAAGAAACGTTCGAGCCTTGCAGCAACCTGCTCCGCGTCTGCCACTTCGAAGTCCGTCCGCGACATCGTGTCGATCTCGACGATCAAGGTCGTGATCGGCTGGAGCCAGGAGAAGAACGGGTCATCCTGCAGGAGTTGCAGCAGGTGGCCAGGTCCTGCGGGTGGACCGACGTTGGCGGAGTATTCGGCCGTAGCGGAATCGATGAGCGCCCGATGCAACGGCATCAGCTGCTTCCAGGCGTCACGAAGCGCGCTGCGCAGCTCCGCCCGGATCGGATCGTCCGGCGTGTGCATCATCCGCGCGTAAACGTCTTCCTTCTTCATCGGCGCGAAAATCACGCCTCCACGGTTGGCTGGGGAAGGGTGGGTCAGGCAGTTCGCCAACCGTAGAGGCCGTGAAAGCTTGCTGAGCTTCAGGAGTTGCAAGCATACCGCAATTGGTGTGCACGAAAGCAACCAGAAAGTGCTCGCGCGGCCCATTGCGGTACCAGCACCGGGTGAGTAGAATGCCCGCCCGCTCGGAATGAACAGTCCGGACGGGTGGTTACGCCACCGTGCTCGCACCCATAGCTCAATTGGATAGAGCATCTGACTACGGATCAGAAGGTTTGAGGTTCGAGTCCTCATGGGTGCACCAACGCGAATGACTCTGGACGGCGGGCTCCTGCCCGCCGTCTTATTCTTTGACAGATGAATCAGGCGCACTGGATGGAAGAAGCGCTGGCCCTCGCCACGGAAGCTGCTGCGGAAGGGGAAATCCCCGTCGGCGCCGTCGTCGTCGATCGTGAAGGTCGCGTCATCGGCCGCGGACGAAACCGCCGCGAGTCGGGTGACCCGACCGGTCACGCCGAGATCGAGGCGATCCGGCAGGCAGCCGCGGTCGTCGGAGACTGGCGGCTCGAAGGAACGACCATGGTCGTGACGCTCGAGCCGTGCGCGATGTGCGCGGGGGCGCTGGTCAACGCGCGCGTCGAACGGCTGATTTTCGGGGCTCTCGATCCGAAAGCAGGCTTCTGTGGCTCGCTCGGAAATCTTGTCCAGGACCCACGACTCAACCATCGTCTCGCCGTCGAAGGCGGGTACATGGAGGAGCGCTCTCGGGAGATGCTTCAGAGCTTTTTCCGGCAGCTGCGCCAGCGCGATCGAACGGAGAGGTGGCAGAGCGGTTGAATGCGGCGGTCTCGAAAACCGTTATACCTTCACGGGTATCGGGGGTTCGAATCCCCCCCTCTCCGCCATATCGCGCGGAGCGCGAATTGAGAATGAGGAATTGAGAATTGAGAATGAGAAACCATCGATGTTTGTCATTCTCAATTCTCAATTCCCAATTCTCAATTCGTACACGGAGAGATGGCCGAGTGGCTTAAGGCGCACGCTTGGAAAGCGTGTGTACGTTAACCCGTACCGTGGGTTCGAATCCCACTCTCTCCGCCACGCCTTATTCATTTGTTTTAAATCGTCAGTTGTGGTGTAGCTTTAATAGCGATTGTTTATTCATACGCTTAAGTGCTACTGCAAAATCCTGCCCGATACTTCTCCGCTCCGTCCACTCGAGGCTCCGAACGTGAGTTAGGCGATACGTTCGCTGGAAGGACCCCTCACCCGGCCTTCGGCCACCCTCTC
>DASVLC010000433.1:0-1843 GCA_036385045.1 Thermoanaerobaculia bacterium
ATCCCGAACTCTTGAAGCGAACCGCGCGAAGGAAAAGTATTCGAGAGTGGGAGCGATGCGCCGAATATGGAGATCGAGACTCGAGAGTATCGAGCTACGAATGTCTTCCGACTCTGTAGGATCGACAAGCAACCCCAACTCTCCGTCAAGCAGCGCTTCGCGCCCTCCATCCAGCTTGCTGCCGATGACGGGCAGGCCGCAGGCCATCGCTTCGAGGAAGACGAAGCCGAAGCCTTCGCCGCGGCTCGGCATGACGTAGACGTCGGCGAGATTGTATAGATCGGGCTTTTCGCTCTCTTCGAAGATGCCGGTGAAGCGGACGCGGTCGGCGACGCCGAGGGACGCGGCCAGATCCTGGAGGCGGACGCCGTCGGAGCCGCCACCGGCGATCAGGTAGACGATGTCCTCCGGCAGCGAGGGGAGGACTTCGAGAACCTCTTCGAATCCTTTGTATCGATCGCGCGGGACGAGCCGTCCGACGGTCAGCAGAACACGCCTTCCTTCGAGCCGGTAGCGCTCGACGAGGTCGGGGCGCTTCGGACGGATGCCGTAGTGCTCGAGGTGTACCGCGTTCGGAAGCACGAAAGTCGGAACGCGGTGGCGCGACCACTCCTGAAGCTTGTCTCTCGTGAAGGCGCTGACCGAAACGACCGCGCGACAGTGATGCAGCAAGCCCCTGGAGAGCGGGTTGCGGAGCGGCTTCCACGCTTCAATTCCATGAGTGATCAGGAGCGGTCGCCTTCCGAATGCGAAAGCAACCGGCAGGAGGTTCACGTGACCGCATATCACGACGTCGAACTTCGTCCGGCGCGCCTGCAGGAGCGCCCGCAGGTAGGCGATGTTGTTCCGTGCAGCAGCTTCGACGAAGGTGACTTTCGGCGGGATCGCGTCGAGCTGCTTCTGGATCAGCCGCGGGATCACGACGACTTCTTCGCACGCCGGATGCTGCGTGAGCGCAAGCGAGAGCTCGCGGTTGAAGAGTGCGATGCCGCCGTGGCCTCCGTAGGCGTCGGTTGCGAGGAGGAGGAATCTCACGAGGATATCCCCGGCTTCCGCACGACGACCGCTCCATGGCGCGCGAGCAGGCGTGAGCGCAGGCCGGGGTTGCTGATGATCTCCCATCCGCGGGAGGCGAAGTAGACGATCATCGCGTGCGGGTCCATCGAGGTGAAGGCGTCGCAGTCGGTTCCGACGTATTCGTCGAGGTTGGGCTTCAGGCGGGTGAACCTGAAACGGGTGGGGCCCATCAGCATCTCGAGCTCACGGAGAAGCCGGCGAGGAATCTCGAAGAGAGCGCGCCACCAGAGGGCGTTGCGCAGCGGGATGAGTGCCTTTCGCGCTTTCTGGGGTCCGCTGAGCTCGGAGTACCGTCGGAACTCCAGCCCGTCTGCTGCCCAGGGCCGGCAGTGCCAGGCCGGTGCGAGGATGGCGACGCCGCCGGGGCGAAGGACGCGTTCGATTTCCACGAGGACGACGTCAGGGTTCGGGACGTGCTCAATTGCAGCCCAGCTGAATACGAGGCCGATCGAGCCGCTCCTGATCGGCAGCTCTTCCATGCTCGCAGCAATCCTCGGCGTGCCTGGATGTGCCGTGGCGAGCGCGTGGAAGGAGAGGTCGAGTGCCGCGTAGCGAGGGGCGGCTCCGGCGAGCGCACCACGCCCGCATCCGAGCTCGAGCGACGGGCCCGTTGCTCTTGTTCTTTCGATCCAGTCCTGCGTGACGGTGTGCTGCTCGGGCATCTCGGACCGTCCCCAGCGCGCGGCATCGGGAGAGTCGTAGAAGTCTCTGGCGCGCGTGTCGGACATGGGGGGTGGTGATCATAGCTTTTGGCGTGCTTTCGCAG
>DASVLC010000434.1:0-3198 GCA_036385045.1 Thermoanaerobaculia bacterium
GCTACGCTCAGGATGACAGCTTTATCGGCTTAAGTTAGGCCACCGAGATGACGGTCTGACTCGTTAGAGTCAGGCTCATCTGTGGTTAGGCCGCGGCTCGGAGCGATCTGGCGCATGAGGAGACGACCTCTCAGCCATGACGTCGCGCGAAGGGCTTTGAGTTCGTCGCCACCGCGGCGCACCCGATGCGAACTACTCGACCTGCCCGTTGCTCGTCGGCTGTAGCGGCCTGTCAGGCGTCATGCGCGCGCTGACGAAGCGAAACGAACGGAGCAGAGCGGCTGCACTAAAGGCAAGCAGCAGAAACTTGACCACGAGCACGTCCGTATTCTGCGGCTCGAGGTCGACACCACCAATGGTCACCTCAACCTGAGATACGAAGCTGATCGTCATCATTCCGGTAACCCATCCCCACGCAATCAGGAGAAGCGGTGCCTGCCACGGATGCCGTCGGAAGGCTGCCCAGGCACCGGCCAGGAGCAGAGCGCCGGCAAGATAGTCCTCGAACATCGTGGTGAACTCGACGGACCAGTGACTCATCCCCCGGCGGTATGTCTCGAGAACCGGCAGGAGTATGCCAATGGCAAGAGCGGCCTTTGCTTCGAATCGCATCCGTTCGTCCTTGATGAATGCTATCAGTCGTATTGCACGCCTGTCAGCGCGGTCGAACCGCTCGCTGGCGGCTTCCGGCGGCGAGGCTCCAGACACCGTCCCGAGTGCTCACGTGAAGAGTCTGTCCAGCGGGATCGATCTCCAGTTTCCGCCCAGAGCGCATCTGGCTGAGCTTGAGCATGGCGCGTTCAATTCGAGGCGACTAGTCAGGCGGAGCGTCGTTACGTGGAGGAGGACGATCTGACCGCACCTGGGTCAGCTCCCGTACAGCTTCCATCGCAGGGTCGCGATTCGCGAAGTATTCGGCAGCGGACAGCGGAACCGGAACGTGGGGAGTGATCCAGTGGCGGTGGTCGCGCGGGCTGGAAAGCTGCCAATAGACCGAGGAAAGGCCAAAGCGAAGCCCGCTGTACGGAAGAACGACCTCCGCTTCGTTTCCGTGGGTGTTCGGTTTTCCACCGGTCGGCTCACCGACGAAGATCGCGTTGGTTAGACGCTCGAGATCGACAACCAGGTTCTGCGCGGCCGAGAACGTGTTGCGGCCAATCAGTACGAACAATGAGCGGTCTCCCTGTACGTCGAACGCAACAAGCGTACGCAGGAGCTCCGGATACAGATACGAATTGCCGCCATTGTTGTGACGCAGGTCCAGGACGAGGTGCCGCGGCTCGTGCTCCGCCAGTACACCGCGCAGTCGGAGTCCGAACTGAGCGAAGGTCTCGCTTCCGGAGTTGCTGATCTGATTGACCTGCGCATAAACCAGATTCGTCGCGGCATCGACCTCGAGCCAGAACGGCTCCTCGACCCGGCGGAGGTATGCCGGCGGAGACGGTGCGTCCAGGAGCCGCGAAGCGAACAGCTTTCTGCGGCGCTCCAACGGTACCGCCTGCAACTCGACTCGACGCGTGACACCGCGCTCATCCTGCACGGTCAAGTCGAGACGGTCGGAATGCTGCGTCACGCCCAACGCATGCAGCACCTGCGGCATCGCCAGGCTGTAGGGTGCGCGCCAGAGGAGCTCGATCGAGTTCTCCCGATCCACAACCTGACTCACGAGCTCGAAGGCGCGATCAGCGGTCGTCTGGTCAAACGCCAGCACACGAGACCCGATGAGATCCTGGTGTGCGGGAGCAGCATCGATGACATACATGCCATCAGGAAAAACATAGAACGTGACCGGCAGCTGCGTGAACGACAGGCGGGCACCTTGCGCCCATGGATACCACCCATTGTGGGTGTGGCCGAGCATCGCCAGAATGCGCTGCAGCTCCACGGCGATCACTTCATCGCTGACCGTGGGCACCCGTGCCTCGAGCGACTCCGCGGCAGCGGTGATTTCATCCGGGAGGGGACGACCGCTGTACACCGCGTTCAAGCGACGGACCTCAGCCAGCAGGTAGTCGATGTCACCGCGCCAGCCTTCAACCCGAGTTTGGGCCGGGTGCGCCGGGGCCCCGGCGAGAGCGCGAAACCGCGGATCGTCTCGCAGCGCTGCGAAGCTCGGATCGCGAAGCAGGAGCGACCGGTGCTCGGAGCGCTGCTCGTACAGCGCGGAGGAAAGCCACTCGAGTGCAGCATCTGCTTGCCCGCCACGCGCATAGGCGGCAGCGATCGTCTGATCGATACTGAAGGTGAGCGACCCATAGCCAAGAGCACGAGCCCGTTTCAGCGACTCGGCAGAGGCGGAGTAGTCCTGAAGGTTGTACAGCGCCATGCCGTGGTTGAACCAGCTCTCTCCGTCGTCGGTATACGCCTCGGTCAGCTGCCGGTAGAGCGCCGCAGCCTCGACGTAATCAGCCGCCTCGAAGCGGGTACGAGCTTCCTGCCGCAATTGAAAGTACGACACAGGACTGAACTCGGACCGCACCTCGGATCGAGACGGGGTAGACGGATTGCTTTGGCAGGCTGCGGTGCTGAGGGACGAGGCGAAAACGATCGTAATGCCGAGGATCACAACTCGAGAGCTATTCATCGACTGCGATCCTACCCTCTCAATGGAGACGTCATTCACGTCTAACGTGCCTGCAGCCAGAACCTTCACCATTTCGACCGGATAGGCCACGTCCCAGCGAATGCTTCTCAACAATGATCTTTTACCGGTCGTACTGCACGCCCTGTCAGCGCGGTCGAACCGCTCGCTGACGGCTTCCGGTCGGCTGTCGTCGATCCCGCCCATGCAGACGAGCGTTCCTGCGGATCGATGACGAACATGTGAGGTGTCGTGCGGGCCAGAGTTCGTCGACTGATTGAAGGAGCATCTCTTCGCTCTCCGAATCGAGACCTTCAGTCGGAGGAGCACGCGGGAGCAGATCGTGCAAGCTTCCAACTCCAGCCTACGGTTGAGACCGATCGTGCGAGCGTCGCCTGATCGGATTGGCTTCGGGCAGTGACACGATGCCGAACTACAGGGACTTGCTCGCGCGAAAGCGGCCAGGAGCACACGAGCCGCTGCGCGGCGAGATCCTCAGCATGGAAGCACTCGAGGAGCAGGCTCGTGCACTCGCCGCCCGCTTCACGCTCGCGCCGCGAACGACGGGCGGGCGCGACGTTCTCGGCCGGCTCCGCGAGAACGTTCGCTCCCTCCGC
>DASVLC010000435.1:0-14600 GCA_036385045.1 Thermoanaerobaculia bacterium
CGTAGCGCATAGCGAGTGCGGCTACTTCGCCTTTCGTACTCGGGAAAATCGTCGCGCCAGAAACAAGATTGAGAGGCGCCTAAACACTGTCGAAGGCGTTCTCCAGGTCGGCGACCAGATCCTCGATGTCCTCGATGCCGACCGAGATGCGAACGAGCCCCGAGGTGATCCCCAGACGCTTCCTCATCTCGACTGGCACTGAGCCATGAGTCATGCTCTCGGGGTGCGAGATCAACGTCTCCACGCCGCCAAGTGATTCGGCCAGCGAACAGAGACGCACCTGATCGAGGAAACGCTTGGCGTTGTCGTACGAACCGAGCTCGAATGAGATCATCGACCCGAATCCGTTCATCTGCTTCTTCGCCAGTTCGTGCTGTGGATGATCGGGAAGCCCGGGGTAGTACACCTTCCGCACTTTCTCGTGGTTGGCCAGATAGCTGGCGATTCCCATCCCGTTCTCTTCATGCCGTTTCATCCGGACTGCGAGCGTCTTGACGCCGCGCAGGACGAGCCATGAATCGAACGGCGAGAGAATGGCACCGACGGCATTCTGCAGAAAGCCGATCTTCTCTGCGAGTTCGTCGCTGTTCGATACGACGACGCCTCCGACGGAGTCGGAATGCCCGTTGAGAAACTTCGTGGTCGAGTGCATCACCAGGTCGGCGCCGAGCTCCAGCGGACGCTGCAGGTAAGGCGAGGAGAAGGTGTTGTCGACCACCACCAGAGCGCCACCGGCATGCGCGATCTCCGCACACGCGGCCAGGTCGGTGATCGTCATCATCGGGTTCGTCGGTGTCTCGAGAAACAGGATGCGGGTGTTCGGCTGCATCGCCTTCCGCACTTCATCGATCTTCGACGTGTCGACGTACGTGAATTGAAGACCGAACTTCTCGAGCACTCTGCTGAAGAGGCGGTACGACCCGCCGTACATATTCTCGCCGGCGATGACGTGATCTCCCGACTCCAGCAGTCTGAAGATCGTGTCGGTGGCCGACATGCCGGAGGCGAAACAGTGGCCGTGCTTCCCTCGCTCGAGAGCAGCAAGGTTCGCCTCGAGTGCCGAGCGTGTCGGATTCTTCGTCCGCGCGTACTCATAGCCTTTATGACGTCCGAGCTCCGGCTGGACGTAGGTCGACGTCTGGTAAATCGGAATCGTCACCGAGCCGGTATGCGGCTCCGGCTCCTGGCCGGCGTGGATGCAATCGGTAGAGAAGCCCATGTCAGGTCTCGCTTTCTCGCACGCACTCCGTGCGGTTACTGCAGCAGGTCGGCTGTTCGTTCGCGCACTGGTGTGGCAAGCGCAACGTGTCGACGACAGTTTCGGTCAGACTGCCGGATCGGGCGGTATTTCTTCGCGCCACTTGGAGAAGATTCCCTTCGAAATGTACCTCTCGGCGAGATCGGGGATGACCGTTACGACGCGTTTGCCGCGGCCGAGGCGCTGCGCGACCTGCAGAGCCGCCGCGACGTTCGCTCCCGCCGAAGATCCTCCGAGAATGCCTTCCTCCGAAGCCAGCCTCGCCACCATGGCGTAGGCAGGGGGATCGAAGATCGTGATCACCTCGTCAGCGATCGACATGTCGAGCACCGGCGGGATGAACGAGGCTCCGATCCCTTCGACGTCATGTGGCCCTGCAACACCGCCGCCGAGGACCGACCCCTCGGGCTCGACGATTGCGCAATGAAGCTCCGGCAGGCGCTCTCGAAGATAGCGCGCTACGCCGGTGAACGTGCCTCCGCTGCCTGCACCAGCAACGAACGCGTCGATGCGCCCTTCCATCTGTTCCCAGATCTCGGGGCCTGTCGTCTCGAAGTGAGAGTCGCTGTTGTACGGATTGCAGAACTGTTGCGGCACATACGAGCCGGGGATCTCGGCCGCAAGCGCTTCTGCCTTCTCGATCGCGCCGCGGATCCCGGAGTCGGCCGGCGTCAGGATGAGCTCCCCGCCGAGCGCCTTCATGATCTCCCGCTTCTCCTGTGAGAAGTTCTCCGGCACGCAGAGAATGACTCGATAGCCGAGCTGCGAACCCGCAAGCGCGAGGCCGATGCCTGTGTTTCCCGCGGTCGGCTCGATGATTGTGCCGCCTTCCCTCAGGAGACCGTCGCGTTCAGCGCGGCGAATCATCCCCAGTCCAATTCGATCTTTGACCGAAAAGCCAGGGTTCATGAACTCGAGCTTTGCGAAGATCTCCGCATCCTCGGCGCCGGAGATACGCCGGAGGCGAACGATGGGAGTGTGGCCGATGAGCTCGAGAACGCTATCGACTACCGGGGGGACGGGACGTGTCAAGGCGCCGGGATTCTAGGTGCCGCTACCGACGGAGGTCAAGTTGACGGAGGGCAAGTTGTGTTCTGCCAGGTGCCGGAGCGATTGCCAGCACCAAGAAAATGGCCGGCGTTTCCGCCGGCCATCAAGTGGAGGGTCAGTCTGTTCTCACGCCCAGCTGGAGGAACGGTTGCTCGAGCGACGCTGGTTGTAGCAGTCGCGGCAATACACAGGCTTCCCGCTGACGGGAGTGAAGGGGACTTCGGTCGGCACACCGCAGCTGTCACACGTCACGCTGACCATCTGGCGCGAACGGCCTTCGCCGCCGTTTCCATCGCGCGTTGTCTTTCTCTTGTCGCGGCAGTTCTTGCATCGCTTCGGTTCGTTCGTGAAACCGCGCTCGGCATAGAAGGACTGCTCGTTGCGGCTGAAAATGAATTCCTGCCCGCAATCAGCACAGTTGAGGCTTTTGTCGTTGAAAGTGTCCATGGAACCTTGATCTCCTAAACGGTCGTTGCAGTGACATCTTGTTTGCCGCAGCGGTGGCATGTGCGGGGGGCCGCGACCCTTCCCCCGCTATTCGGATCTTTACTGCGAATGCGTGAGAAATCGACCCCCTTCCACAGCCGGGATGCAACACGCCCCTCTGAACGAACGTTGCTGTCCGATTTGGAGTATCACATTGATCCCGATTGCAGAGCTTTTAGCATAGGTTTCCGAGCTAAGGCAACGAAGAGAACTTCAATTCAAAATAAGAAAGATCGATGGCTGACACCGTAAAAGCAATGCATTCGATACGAATCGGTCCCGCCGGCTGGAGTTACAAAGACTGGGAACAGGTCGTCTATCCACCGCACGGATCGAAGTTCGACGCGCTCGCCTACCTGGCGTCATTCTTCGATACGATTGAGGTCAATTCACCTTTCTATCGCATCCCTCCGCCGACTCACGCGAAGAGCTGGGTGCGTCGCGTCTCGTCGAACGCGCAGTTTCGTTTCACTACGAAAGTCTTTCGCGGATTCACACATGAGGCGACACCGCCGACAGCCACCGACACCGACGCATTCCGGCACTATCTCGATCCATTGATGGAGAGCGGCCACCTCGGAGCGGTGCTGCTCCAGTTTCCCTGGAGCTTCAGGCACACGCCGGAGGCTCTCGATAAACTCCAAACGCTCTTCGGCGACTTCGCGCAGTATCCCAAGGCTCTCGAAGTCCGCCACTCCTCGTTTCAAAACGAGGAGTTCTTCCGTTTTCTCGACGAGAACGACGTCTCGTGGGTCAACATCGACCAGCCGCAGTTCCACGATTCCGTAAGCCCCTCGCAGGTCGTCACCGGTCCGGTCGGTTATGCCCGTATTCATGGCCGCAACTACGAGAAGTGGTTCGCACACGGCGAGTCGTGGGAGCGCTACGACTATCTCTATACGCGCGAAGAGCTCGAACCGTGGGCTTCGCGAATCACGACCATGGCGCAGCAGCGTGACACCTACGTCATCACCAACAATCACTTCCGCGGTCAGGCCATCGTCAATGCCGGAGACCTGAAGCAGGCGATCGGACAGGATCCGAGACTCCCACCGCAGTTGCAGGAAGTGTATGGGGAGCGATTGGCGAGGGGATGACAGGCTTGGCATTGCACGCGGTCGCGGTGTCGGTTCGTTCCTTCCCCTCCTCGACGTCACTGAGAATCACGCACCTCCCACCATCCGGGCTAGGATGCGCGTCATGTCCCGCAGACGACGCGTCATCGGAACGGCCGGCCATATCGATCACGGGAAGACGTCGCTCGTCCGCGCACTGACCGGGATCGATACCGACCGGCTCCCCGAGGAGAAACGCCGGGGAATTACGATTGACCTGGGATTTGCCTCGTGGTTCACGGACGACGAGCAAATCGGGTTCGTCGACGTCCCAGGACATGAGCGGTTCGTTAAGAACATGCTGGCCGGCATCGGCGGAATCGACAGCGTTCTGCTCGTTGTGGCAGCGGACGAGTCGGTCAAGCCGCAGACTCGCGAGCACTTCGCGATCTGCCGGCTGCTCGGGATTTCTACTGGAGTCGTCGCGATCACGAAACGCGATCTGGTGGACGACGACATCCTCGACCTCGTCCGCATGGAGGTCGAGGAGCTCGTAGTCGGAAGCTTCCTGGCCGGCAACCCGATCGTTCCGGTCAGCAGTACGACCGGCGCCGGGCTCGAGGATCTCCGAGCTGCGCTTCTGCAGTCGCTCTCCCACGCTCCCGATCGCGACGCCGCAACTCGTGTCTTTCGTCTGCCGATCGACCGCGCTTTCAGCATGAAGGGGTTCGGCTCGGTGATCACCGGCACTACCTACACGGGAAGCGCCGGTCTGGACGATGAGCTCGAGGTGGTGCCGGGAGGAATGCGCAGCCGCGCGCGAGGAATCCAGGTACATGGAGAACCCCGCGATCGCGCTTCGGCCGGCGAACGAACGTCGATCAATCTCGCCGACGTTCCGCTCGAGAGCGTACGCCGCGGCCAGCAGGTCGTTCATCCGTCGACGCTGCGGGAATCGCAGATTTTGACCGTCCGTCTCGATCTGCTCCCCGACTCGAAGCCGCTGGAGGAACAGACGAGGATCCGCTTCCATCATCTTTCGTCTGAACTGCTCGGCACCGTCAGATTCATCGACGAAACGACGAAGCTCGCTCCTGGTTCGAGCGCTTACGCGCAGGTGAGACTCGAAGCTCCCGTCGTCGCGGTCGCAGGAGACCGTTTCGTGGTCAGACGCTACTCGCCTGCATTCACGATCGGCGGAGGTGTCGTGCTCGATGCCCACATGCCGAGGCTCAGCCGCCGAACGAGACGCGAGATCCCGGAGACTCTCGAACGGGGATCTCTTACGGACCGGGCGGAACTGATGATCAAGCTGCGCGGACTGAGAGGCATCGACGTCGAAGAGCTTCAAGCGCGCACCGGCATCACCAGAGCGGCGCTGGCCGTCGAGCTGCGCGGGCTGCCGAATGTGCACGAGATCGCTCCGCAGCGCTGGATTCACACAGATCCGCTGGCTGAGTTCCGCCGTGCTGCGATGGATTTTCTCGATCGCTACTTCAAGACGAATCGCGTCTCCAGCGGAGTTCCAAAGAGCGAACTGACTCAGAAGCTCCTTCCTTCGGGGGCTGACATCGCTCTCGTGTCGTTCCTCCTCGCCGACCTCGCACGCGAGCGGATCGCCGTCGTCTCGGGAGACTCAGTCGATGTGCCGGGGCGCTCGAAGACGCTCGGCGGAACGGAGGGAGAGCTGGCTCGGCTCATCGAACAACGATTCGCTGAGGCGGGCCTCCAGACTCCTGCCGTGTCGGAGATCATCAAAGCGATTCCGCAGAAGCCGAAGGTAATCGAGGGAGTGATCGGCTACCTCGTCCGCCAGGGAGTTCTGATCCGCCTTGCGGAAGGGGTCTACCTTCATCGCGACGTCCTCTCCGAGTCGCGAGCCAGACTCTCTACGAAGAAGGGATCGACGATGGACGTCGCTCAGTTCAAGGAGTTCTTCGGGCTGTCGCGCAAAGTCGCCATCCCGCTGCTCGAGCTGTTCGATCGCGAAGGCGTGACCCGACGCGTCGGCGACACGCGGCAGATTCTCTGAGCGCTTGGAAGATCGTCGCGCCAGGCAATTCTGTCGCACTTTATCGACGCGCTCCCTGCCGCACAATCTTCCGCTCGGACGAATCGCACGCGTTTGAAAGCGGCGTCTGCGGCCGCTGGCCTTAACTTTAGGCTCAGCCAGGCTGTCATCCTGAGCGTAGCGTGAGGATCTGGGTGGGCGGGCGGTGCGGTGCTCGCGTTTGGCACCGCCCATCCCCAGATCCCTCGCTACGCTCGGGAGGACAGACTTTGACGCGATACGCCCTGGACCGGATGGCTCGACGGGAGGCCGAAAAGTGAGGTCCTGAGTGAGGCGGTTTTGCTCTAAGTTAAGGCCATTGAGATGTCACCCCACATGGGCGGCTGGTCGGGCAGGCGAGGGGCCTGGCAAGCTGCGTACTCCGTACCCAATGGGCATTGGGAGTGCGGCTACTTCGCCTTTCGTACTGACTAGCGTGAGATGCCGGTTCGCGGAGGCGGGGTCTTTCTGCCTCTGGTCGGTTCGGGGACCGGCGTGAGGTCGAGATAGTCGGCAGGAATCCGGATCAGCGAAGCGGAAACCGCTCTCTGCTCGATCGCGATGACCCTCCGGTCGACGATTGTCTTGTCCGCCCCGAACGAAACTTCCGTGCGGTCTGCGAGAGGAAACCCTGACACCTGTGCGAACAGTTCGTCGACGCGACTCATCATCGGAATGAGCGGCGACGAAGGCGGGTCGCTCTGATACATCATCGAGTAGACGCCGGACGGAATCTGCGGGTGCTCGCCCAGCCAGACTTCCCGCCGATAGCCGCCGGCCTGAATGACGACATGTTCTGTGGGCACTCCGAGAAGAGGCTGTTTCTCGCCGGTACGCGAAACCTGAACGTTGGGATAGAGGGGTGGAAGCGGTCCTGCCACCAGGGTGCGACGCTTGCGGTTCACCTCGGCCAGCGTCTCGGTTCGGCGTGTCTTCGCAATGTCGTCGACGAAGGTAACCGTGTTGTCCTTCACGTTGAACAGTCTCCAGCCATCGTGCTCGTCGGTCGCTCGCACCTCGTCGCCGACGATGATGAGGCTGTGCGCCTGCTTCAGATCGCCCGGCTCGATGACCGTGCGGATACGGACGACCGTCGCGCGAATCTCCGGACCGCCATCCGCTGATGGCCTCGTCTGCTGAGGAGCGCACGAGAGTACGGTGCCGGCGAGGACGAGAAACGGAAGGAGAACGCCAGGCATTCGCGAGACACGAAGGATCGCACCGCCTCCATCCCGGTTGTGACGGAGGAGGCTCCTCGTCCCGAGTGCTTTGGCAGCGATACTTCCGATCCTCCGGACTGACGACAGTTGACGGCGGTAGGTCACTCTTTCGCGTCGAACCAGCTCTTCCCCCAATGCACGTCGACGGCTAGAGGCACCGCCAGCGGGAAGATGTTCTCCATCGTCTCTTTCACGATTCCCGCCACGTCGGCTGCGGTTGCCTCGGGGGCCTCGATCACGATCTCGTCGTGCACCGTCAGCAACATGCGTGCGCTCGAGGGGTGGGCGCCGAGCTTCTTTTCGAGAGCGATCATCGCCAGCTTGAGCAGGTCCGCCGCGGTCCCCTGAATGGGAGCGTTGGTTGCCATTCGCTCGGCATTGCCGCGGACCGTGAAGGATCGATTGTGAATCTCCGGGATGTAGCGGACCCGGCCGAACAGGGTCGTCACCTTCCCGCTCTTACGCGCATCTTCGAGTGTTCTGTCGAGGTACTCCTGAATCTTCGGGTAGCGCGAGAAGTAGGCGTCGATCCAGTCCTTCGCCTGACCGGTCGAGATGTTCAGCTCGTTCGCCAGGCGGAATGCCGACATCCCGTACAGCACGCCGAAGTTGATCGTCTTCGCCGCACGCCGCTGTTCGACCGACAGCTCCGTCTCCGGAATCCCGAACATTTTCGAAGCCGTCGCGCGGTGGATGTCCGCTCCCTGCCGGAACGTCTCGATCAACGACTCGTCCTCCGAGATGTGGGCGAGGACGCGGAGCTCTACCTGAGAATAGTCGGCCGCCAGAAGTACCCAGCCGTCGTCGGCCACGAACGCCTTTCGCACCTCGCGCCCCATCGCGGTTCGGATCGGGATGTTCTGAAGGTTCGGATCGGAAGACGAGAGCCGGCCGGTCGCCGCCACTGCCTGATTGAAGGTCGTATGCACCCTGCCGTCAGCCGCGACGAGTTGAGGAAGCGCGTCGACGTAGGTTCCCTTCAGTTTGTGCAGTTCGCGATGAAGAAGGATGAGTTCGGGCACCTTGTAGCCATGACTCGCCAGTTCCTGCAGCACTTCGACATTCGTCGAGTAGCTTTTCGTCGTCTTCGTCTTCTTCCCCACCGGGTACTGCAGCTTCTCGAACAGGATGTGTCCGAGTTGCGCGGGCGAGTTGATGTTGAACTCCGTTCCCGCTTCCTCATAGATGCGCCGCTCGAGATCGGCGAGCTGTTCACCCATCCGTTTCGACATGGTCCGGAGCAGAGCGGCGTCGACGCCGATCCCCCGTTCTTCCATCGCTGCGAGCACAGGGAAGAGCGGCATCTCGATCCTCTCGTAAACATCGAGGAGGGCCGTGTCGCGCCTCAACTCGGGCTCGAGCACGGCGTGCAGCGCGGCGATCGTGTCGGGCTTGTCGCCCAGATAGCTCTGCCAGGCGCCGAGTGGTGAGGAACCGTGCTCATGGTCGATGGGGAACAGAGAAGCGGTTTTCGTCACATCCTTGCGGACCTGCACGTCCTGCTGCAGGCGATCGCGCGCGACGTTGCCGAGCGCATGACTCGGCAGGCCCGGATTGATGACGTATGACATCAGCATCACGTCTGACCAGCGTGCCGGGACCGGCCAGCCGCCGGCGCGCAATCGGCGCATCTGTGCCTTCGCATCCCATGCGACGAAGGTGCGATCGGACTGGAGCAGTTCCCTCGCGGCGGCGTCCAACTCCTCGGTGCCGCCGAGCGAGCGTTGCAGCGGAATCAGCAGCGCCTCGTGAGGCCGTGTGGAGAAGGCGAGAGCAATCGGAGAGTCGAAGCCCTCCGTCGTCGACGGCTCGCACCAGATAGCGACAGTCGCCGACGCGGTCAGCCCTTCGAGGTCCGCGGCGGACGTGGCGATTCTGACGTTCTTCTCGACGGCGATCCTCTCGGGCAGAAACTCCTGCATCAGAGAGGCGAACTCCAGTCTGGAGAAGACATCGTGGAGCTTTGCCCGATCGGGCTCACTCCGCCGCAACTGCTCGAAATCCGTCTGCAGATCGAGATCGCACTTGATCTGCGCCAGATCGCGAGAGAGATACGCCTTGTCACGGTTCTCCTCGAGCGCTTTCCTCTGTGCCGCCTTCTTCACTTCCGCGAGACGTTCGTACACGGCGTCGAGTGAGCCGAACTGCTGGATCAGGCTCTTTGCCCCTTTCTCGCCGATCCCCGGAACTCCCGGGATGTTGTCGATCGCATCGCCCCAGATCGCCATCACGTCGACGACTTTTTCAGGCGGCAGCCCGAACGCTTCTTCGACTCCTTTCGCGTCGTAGAGCACCTCGCGGCCCGTGTGATAAAGACGGATGCCGTCTCCAACGAGTTGGAAGAAGTCTTTGTCGCTCGTGGCGATGACTACCTCGTATCCGCGGTCGCGTGCGCTGCAGGCGAGCGAGCCGATGAAGTCGTCCGCCTCCCACTCGCTCGAGCGGATCACCGGGATCCGGAATCCCTCCAGTACCTCGTAGACGAGCGGGACCTGCACGACGAGATCGTCGGGCATCGGCTTTCGATCCTTCTTGTAGTCCTCGAACTGGGCTGTCCTGGCGGTTTCCCGCCCGTCGTCGAAAGCTACGGCAATGCAATCGGGATTGTGATCCTTGAGAAGCTTGCGCAGCATCTGTACGAAGCCGTAGACCGCATTGGTCGCGAGACCGGACGAGTTCGTCAGATTGCGAATGGCGTAATAGGACCGATAGATGTTGTTCGAGCCATCGATGATGAAAAGGGTGGGAGGCATTCGAGGGCGGATTATAGGTGGGGGAGCCCCGCTGGTCCGCCGTCCCTGACGTGGCACTTAAGTCCAGCTCGGTGATCCCCAGCGGCTGAGCTGGATCCGCGGCGGGATTGCCAGATTTGCCGCCGGCGATCTCGGGAATCCGAAAGTTACCGACTGCGGCGAGGGTGTCCGACTCCCTGCCCGTGGCATCGCTGCGCAGGTAACCCTATGTAGTTACATAGCTTACAAGTTGAGAGTCGCCGGGACCGACTCCAAAGGCCCCGTCCGGCAGACGTCGGGCGAGAGTTGGCGCGTCCTTCGCAATGGTCGGGAGCACGATGATTAAGGTTTCGAAAAGCACTGCGAAACCTCACTTGCGCGGGTCCCATCTGATTCGCCTGCGCAAAGTGGCCGCTGCGGGCTCCCTCCTCGACTATTGGACCGATTTTGGACGATTACTCACTTAGCTTCCTTGAACCCACCTACTGGCCGCAGCGGTCCAACTCGAAGTAACACACAACGGAGCCGAAAGGCTCCGTTAGTGCGTTCAGGGCTAATCTCGCGGAGCCGTGTGGGTCGCGCGGTTGTGCGATCGCCGAGTGGCGGCCCGCCATCGGTGGCGCTCAGGAGCAGGGTCGACGAGCCATTAGTGGTCGTTTTCCTCGACTGATCGATCTGGTAGCGTGAACGTCTCATGAAAACCTTGATCGTCCTGAGTGCCCTGGTGCTCCTTGCTCCGGTCGACAGTTACGCTTCGTGCATGCTCGATCGTGGCTCGAATCTCTACCTGAGTGAGGGGGCCACCGACCTGGCTCTCCATCCCCCGAGCGTCGGTTCACTTCGGGCATTCGTGATCTTTGTAGACTTCTCCGACGCGCCTGCGGACGAGAGTGCCGAGGAGCTGTATCAATCGTTTATCCCTGGTGCGGTCGCCTGGTTCGATCAGGCGTCGTTCGGACGGTTCTCGTTCGAGCCAGTGCCTGATTTCCGCTGGTTCCGCATGCCGCTTCCATCGACGAGTTACGGCTTCAATGCGTTGACGTTCGCCAAGCACCGAGCGTACGTGAACGATGCGATTCAGGCAGCAGACCCCCATGTCGACTTTTCCGGCGGGGGCGTGATCTACGTGGTCTCCTCACGTGGCGCGGCGATACCGATCAGTCCGACTCTGCTCGGTCCAGTCGGTCAGGGGATTTCGGTCGACGGCACGGAACTTCGGCTCGGCGTGACGTTTGGCAATGACATCCGGTTTCCTCGCCAGAACTACGGTTCATGGATTGCCGTTCACGAAACGCTGCACATCCTGGGATTGCCGGACCTCTACCTGTTCGATGGCTCACCCTACCCGCAGTATCTGCGGGTCGTGGGCGGCTGGGATCCGATGAGCTGGATCGCGCCGGGCGCGCATCTCGTGGCGTGGCACGCGCGAAAACTCGGATGGATCGATGAAGCGCAACTCGTCTGCGCAGATCCGTCGGGGGAGGGGACTCGGGTGACGTTGACTCCGGCCATAGTCGAAGGGGGTACGAAGGCGGTCGCCGTCAAGCTTTCAGATTCGAAGGCGATCGTGGCGGAGTATCGGGCCAGGACCGGGCTCGACGCCGGTCTCTGCGATTCGGGTCTCCTCATCTATACGGTAGATGCGAAGGTGGCGACCGGGTTCGGGCCGGTGGAAGTCATCGCCGCGTCGGAGGGAACAAACGCAACAGCCCTTGCGCAGTGCGGGCCGAAGTACGCGGCCCCGTTCGATATCGGTCCGGGAGAGATCTGGCTTTACACGCACTCCACCGGATTGCGGATCGAGCTGCTGTCGCTCGGCGAGGGCAGTGCCACCGTGCATGTCGGCTACCCGGCTCCTCGGCGCCGTGCGGTGCGGCACTAGGTCTACAGGTAACGCGCAGGCAGAACCGGCGCAGTCTCGTTCTCTGTCTTCTCGTCGCGCGAAGCGCTTTCGAGTGCTGCGGCCGCAGGCGCAGCTTTCACAGAACGGGAAACCGTCAATCCGCGCTCCAGATCGGCGACGCCGGTGGCTCGCCGCCGCGAACGCCCGCTCAATCTTCTCCTCGGATACATCGCGCGCTTTACAAAGCGCTTTCGCGCAACGTCAGCGTTCGAGCCGTTCGAGTCGCTCGAGAAGCTTGTCGAGCTGCTTCTGCTGTGCGTTGATCTGTGCCTGCTGCCGTTCGATCTCCGTCTGCTGACGCTGGACCGCGTCGATGAGAAGCGGCACGAGGAAGTGGTAGCGGACGGTCTGCGGCGACCCGTCTTCACGGAAGAGCACCAGCGAACGGTCGATGTCCGCAACCTCTTCGGCGATGAGTCCGTACTGCAGATCGCGATTGCCGTCGTCGTGTTCCGGCTTGTAGCGGAAGGTCACGGGACGGAGGCGCATTACTGTGGGCGTGGTGTCGTCGAGCGTTTGGATGTCGTCTTTGTAACGGCGGGACGAGAGCACGGTTCCGAGCTGTCCGAAGGCGTCCACATACACCTGGGAGCCGGCGGGGACGTTCACGCCTGAGATCCCGCGAATGAAGGCTCTCGTCTGGTTCGTTCCGATTCGGATCGTCAGCGATTCGTTTGCCCCCCCCGCCGGTGCAGCGATGAAGATGTTCGAGCTGCCATTTTCCAGCGTGCCACCGGCCTGGTTGCCGATGATGAGGTTGGTGTTTCCGGTTTGGAACGCGTTGGCGACGAGTGTGCCAATGAGAACGTTCTGAGTGCCGGTCAACATGTTCCCTGCAGCGCCTCCTCCGACGACGACGTTGCTGTCCCCAGCACCTAGCGTGTCTGCCGCACCTGCACCGAGCACAGTATTGTAGGTTCCCGTTGAGTTCTGAAGGACATTGGAGCCCACACCGACGTTGCTCGACCCGGTCGTCAGGCCTTCCGCCCCATTGCTGCCCACAATTGTGTTGCTCGTGCCGGTCGTGAGCGACATCAGCGCGCTCCGGCCGACCGCAACGTTTGATGCTGCGGTGGTCGCATTCGTGAGGGCAGCCAGCCCGACCGCTGTATTGGCAGGACCTGACGTGAGCGCCTGCAGCGCGGCGGATCCGATGGCAGTATTTGAAGACCCGGTGGCATTTGAAAGGGCTCCATGTCCGACGGCCGTGTTGTTATGTGAGGTCTGTACTTTGTTCAACGCGAGACGGCCTACTGCGGTGTTTGTGCTGCCGGTCGTCAGAGCCGACAGCACCGACTCTCCGAACCCGGTATTGGTCGTTGCCGTGCCGGTGGTGTTGCCCGCATTGACTCCGGCGAAGGTTCCCGCGCTCGACCATCGCAGCACTGCCGTCGTCCCGAAGGTCAGCTCCCCACTGAGGTTTACGTTCGAGGCGGTGAAGTTTCCCGACGCATTGCGGCGGACGATCGTGTTCGCGATATTCGCGTTCGTCGCGGCGGCAACGGTCGTCACCGTAGACGCGACGCTCGCCGCTGTCTGGCCGCCCACCAATGCCACGCTGTTCGAGCCGGGAGCGCCGGTGACATCGCCCGCAAGGTTCGCCACCGAGCCCTCTGGACCCTGGGGTCCCTCGGGCCCCTGCGGACCTGCTGCCCCGTCGTTTCCAGCAGGTCCCTGCGGACCCGTGGGGCCTTGTGGCCCTTCAGGACCTTGCGGACCTGTCGCACCCTGTGGACCTTCTGGTCCCTGCGCACCCGTCAGGCCCTGCGGTCCCTGAGGACCTTCCGGTCCCTGCAAACCAGGCAGGCCCTGCGGACCTTCGGGCCCCTGCAGACCGGGTGCGCCCGGTGGACCCTGAGGTCCCTCCGGTCCCTGCGCACCCGCTGCCCCGTCGTTTCCAGCAGGACCCTGCAGGCCAGTTAGGCCCTGTGGCCCCTGAGGACCTTCCGGTCCCTGCAAACCCGGCAGGCCCTGCGGACCTTCGGGCCCCTGAAGACCGGGTGCGCCCGGTGGACCCTGTGGTCCTTCCGGTCCCTGCGCACCCGCTGCCCCGTCATTCCCAGCAGGACCCGGTGGTCCCTCCGGTCCCTGCAAACCAGTCGGGCCCTGCGGACCTTCGGGCCCCTGCGGTCCCGCAGGACCTTGCGGGCCGGTCGGTCCCTGCGGACCTTCAAGCCCCTGCGGCCCGGGAGGTCCCTGCTCACCCTGCGGCCCGGGAATCCCCGCGCCGAGGAGCTCCGGCCGGAAACTCATCTCGAACCCGGAGGCGTCCTGACTGCCGTTCGCGATCAGGGATCCTGCAACGATCACCCGCCCCTCGCCCTTCGTGACATGAACCTCGAGCACTGACGTACCGACGTTCCCCGTTCGCAGCGCGGCCAGTGGAACGATCCGCGGCTCGTGCGGCTGCAGTTCGAGTTCCCAGGAACCTGACGGCTGTCCGCGGTCGTCGTGAAGGTCGAGCCTGAGGCTCGCCGGCGCTCCAGCCGTTTCGACGAGGAACGCGTTGTATCGAAAATCCTGGTTCTGTTGCAGCCCCTGAAGCGTTGCCATCTGACCCGTGGCGATCGCGAAGGCGGAGGGAATGCCGGAATAGAAGAGTCCCTGAGACCCCGCGGGGGTCTCGCCCTCATACTGGTTGTAAATTCGGGTCGAGACGAGAACCGGCTCCGAAGATCGCACGCGGGCCGCGCCGAGCGTGCCGACGATTCCGAACATCGACTCGGCCATGTTCTCCCACGCCTGAGTCTCCGACGGCGCGAGAGTGATGGTCACGCTGTCAGGATGCGGATTCGACTGTCCCGCGCGAAGGAAATCGACCACGACGTCGACGCTCGCGGTCCGGG
>DASVLC010000436.1:0-6152 GCA_036385045.1 Thermoanaerobaculia bacterium
CCCGGATCCTCACGCTACGCTCAGGATGACAAGCTCTCTCGGCGATTGGTCCTGCAGGACGCTCGATGTGGGGGTCCTTCGACCGTCCTTCGCCCCTCCCTCCAACCACCGCCCCCGGGGCTTCGGCGGCTCAGGATGACAGGTCTATCTCGCGCGAATTTTCAATTTTCAATTTTCAATTTTCAATTTGCGAAGCTATCGCGCACCTTCGCAACAGGTCCAGCGCCTGCTGCGTCGAGTACCACTTCACGAGCGCCCGAGAGCTGGCCCAGGAGATTTTGCGGTGTTTCATGACGCCCGGTCCTGAGACGGCGATGTGGACGGTGCCGACTGGTTTCTCCGGCGTGCCGCCGCCGGGTCCTGCGATGCCGGTGATGCCGACGCCCCAGGTGGTGCCGAAGCGTGCGCGGATGCCGGATGCCAGTGCATGGGCGACCTGCTCGGAAACCTGGCCGTGTTCGCGGATGAGCTCGGGGTCGACGCCGGCCATCGCGATCTTCGCCTCGCCGGTGTAGCAGATTGCGCCGCCGAGGAAGTAGGAGGAGCTGCCGGCGACGTCGGTGATGCGCGAGCCGAGGAGGCCGCCGGTGCATGACTCGGCGACGGCGAGCGTTTCGCCGCGTTGCGAGAGCAGGGCGCCGACGACGCTTTCGAGAGTGTCGGAGTCGTAGCCGTAGACGCGCTCGCCAAAGATCTCGAGGATCTCCTTTTCGCGCTGCGCGATCTGACGTGCCGCCTCGGCCTCGGAACCGTCGGAGGTGAGGTGAATCTCGACCGATCCGGGGGAGGAGAGGATGGTCAGCAGCTCGCCGCCACGGCGATCGTAGTAAGGCTTCAGCATCTCTTCGACGCCCGACTCGGTCAGGCCGGCGATCTTCAAGACGCGCCGGTATCGCGAACGTCCTCCGCTGCTCTGCTCGAGCCACGGGCCGAGGTAGGTCTCGAGCATCCATTCGAGCTCGCGCGGCACGCCGGGAAAGACCCAGATGTGTTTGCCGTCGTGCTCGAGATGAAATCCCGGTGCGGTGCCGAGATCGTTGGCCAGCGTCTCCTGACCCGGAAAGACGTTCGCCTGTCGCTTGTTGACCTCCGGCATTTCCAGTCCGCGTGCAGCGAACCGCGCCAGCAGTTTCTCGACGATCGCCTCATCGCGCTCCAGCTCCATCCCCAGCGCCTCGGCAAGTGCCTCCCGCGTCAGATCATCCTCGGTAGGGCCTAACCCGCCGGTGGTGATCAGGATGCCTGCGCCCTGCAGCGCGAAGCGGATCTCGGCCACGAGATCGCCCTTCGAATCGCCGACGATCGCCTTTCGAACCAGAGGCACCGCAAACGATTCCAGCAGCGCCGTGATCTTCAGCGAGTTCGTATCGACGCGGACAGGACCGAGCATCTCGGATCCGATGGCGATGATTGCGGCGGTTGGCATCGGGCGAACGATAGCGCGGGGGAATTGAAAATTGAAAATTGAAAATTGAAAACGGGGAGCGGGGGCGGGGGAATTGAGAATTGAGAATTGAGGCGTGCACTCAGCCGCGTAGCGGCTTCGGATGGTAGCCAGGGGTCTGAGCGCGAACGCGCTCAGACCCCTGGTCAGCGTTAGAAAGAAAGTGTGCCGCGCAGCGGCACTGGACCATCACCCATGCCCGGCAGTGCACGCGTCTCGTCCGGTGCCGCTACGCGGCACGCTGATTGGTACGCGGCAACCAGGGGTGCTCCGCTTGCGCTCCGCACCCCTGGCTACCATCCGGCAGCCGCTACGCGGCGCTCAGACACCATGTTCGTGGCGGTTGGACCGCAACCGCACTCGATGACGGGGTCCTTCGACCGTCCTCCACCCCTCCCGCCCGACCGCCCACCCCCGGGGCTCCGGCGGCTTCCGATGACACAGGCGCTGTGTGCACTTGTGGGTCGTCGGCAAGGGATCCCTCTCCGTCCTCCGCCCCTCACGCCCGCCCACCCGCCCCCGGGGCTCCGGCGGCTCGGGATGACAGGCGGATGACAGGCGCGTTCTGTCATCACTCTCAGACGCGGCGCCCCGCCGTCCCTGGCTCAGGATGACAGCAAACACCTACACGCCCAAACCTCTCAACTGCCCACGTTTTCAATTTTCAATTTTCAATTCTCACTACGCTCCTTCACCAGCGCTTCCCATTTGCCGTAAAGGAGCTTGATCATGGCGTCGAGGTCGTTGTTCTGCTGCTGGATCTTGCGGGCGCGGTCGTGGTCGCGGAAGACTTCTTCCGAGCAGAGGAGGGTGTCGTTGCGTTCTTTCTCCCCTTCGGCCGTGGCGATGCGGGTTTCGAGCTGGGCGATCTCTTCGTCGATCTTCTTGATTCGCTTCTCGCGCTTCTTCTGTTCGGCGCGATCGATGACAGGTTTTGCTTCAGCGGGCTTCAGGACGTCCAGGCGGGGGCGTGAGTCTTCGACCGCTTTCCGGTCGGGGGCGACGTGGCGGATCTCGACGGCCTGCGGCTGCGCCTCGCCGCTCTTGAACTTCTCGACGAGCTCCGAGTACGTCCCGGCGTAGACCTCGGCGTGTCCTTCTTCGACGAGGATGATGTTCTCGGCAACGCGGTCGATGAAGTAGCGGTCGTGCGAGACGACGATCAGCGCTCCGGTGAAGTTCTCGAGAGCTTCTTCGAGTGCCTCACGTGTGTAGACGTCGAGATGATTCGTCGGCTCGTCGAGCAGCATTACGTTGCCGCCGGCGTACATGATCTTCGCGAGAGCGAGACGTCCCTTCTCACCGCCGGAGAGCTCGCGGGTCTTCTTGAAGACGTCTTCACCGAAGAAGGAGAAGCGCGCGAGGTAGGAACGTGCCTGCTCTTCGGTCTGCGAGTGATCGAGGTCCCAGACCTCGTCGATGACGATGCCGTTCGGCTTGAGATCGCCGAGGGTCTGGTCGTAGTAGCCGGCACGGACGTTGGCTCCGAATGCGACCGAGCCGGAGATCGCAGGGAGACGACCGGCGAACGTCTTGAGGAGGGTCGACTTGCCTGATCCGTTAGGCCCCATGATCGCGTAGCGCTCGCCACGCCGGATCTGAAGACTGAAGTTGTGGACGACGGGCTTGCCGCCATAGCCGGCATCGAGACGATCGATGGTGAGCGCGATCGCGCCGGAACGTGCACCGCCGTCGAGGTTGAATTTCGCAAGCGTCTCGTCGGTCTCGGGACGATCGAGCTCGTCGATCTTGTCGAGCATCTTGCGACGCGACTTCGCCTGTTTCGTCTTCTGACCCGCCAGGTTGCGGCGGATGAAGTCCTGCGTCTCGGCGATGTAGTCCTGCTGGCGCTCGAAGTCCTTCGCCATCTTCTCCATCCGCTCGGCGCGGAGCAGGAGGAACTTCTCGTAGTTGCCGGCGTACTCGATCAGCTTTCCGTGCGCGAGCTCGACGATCTTCGAGATGGTCCGGTTGAGGAACGTCCGGTCGTGCGAGATCAGCAGGTAGCTCCCCTTGAATTCCTGCAGGAACTCTTCGAGGAACTCGATGCCGTTGAGGTCGAGATGATTGGTCGGCTCGTCGAGCAGCAGCAGATCGACCTTCGTCAGCAGCGCCCGGGCGAGCATCGCGCGGTTCTGCTGGCCGCCGCTGAACTCATGAATCGGCCGCTTCCACTCCTCTTCATCATGGAAGCCGACACCGCCGAGTACTCGTTCAACCTCGGCGTGCAGCCGGTAGCCGTCGGCATGCTCGTAGTCGTGCTGCAACTCAGAATATTTGTCGAGCAGACGTTCATGCTCCGCGGGAGCCTTCGAAGTGTCGGCGAGGTCGTGCTCGATCGCCCGCATCTTCCGCTCGATCCGCAGCACCTCGGCGAACGCGGTCTCGACGAAGTCGAAGAGTGACATGCCGGGCTCGGCGTCGAGATGCTGCCCGACATGACCGACCGACATCCCGGATGCGCGGATGATCTGCCCGTGATCCGGCTCCTCCTGCTTGAGGAGCAGCCTGAAAAGCGTCGTCTTCCCGGCGCCATTGCGCCCGACGAGCCCGACATGCTCCCCCGGATTGTGCTGCCAGGTCACGCCGCGGAGGACGTCATGCGGACCATACGATTTCTCAACGTTGTCGAACCGATAAAGCATAAGGAGCCACGGTAACAGCGGTTGTGGGCGGAGGCTTCCGGAGGGGCGAAATTGAAAATTAAAAATTGAAAATTGAAAATGGGGACTGGAGCAGCGCCGGTAGGCGCGATTGAACTTAGCCCAGGACGAAGTCCTGGGAACACGCAGGTTCAGCAACAGTCCCGTAGGGACGGTTGAAGGCGAAGCGTCAATCGTCCCGCCGGGACTTGCTCTCGATCACGATCTACCCAGGACTGGCGTCCTGGGCTAAGGTCAATCGCGCCTACCGGCGCTACTCGCTCTCGACGCCCTCATTCTCAATTCTCAATTCCCAATTCTCAATTCGCATAAGCGGACGGGATCCTTCGACCGTCCTCCGCCCCTCCCGCCACCCGCCCACCCCCGGGGCTTCGGCGGCTCAGGATGACAGGCAGGTGTCCGGCGCTCCCGTCCCTCATTCTCCATTCACAGTTCGCGTAAGCGGAGTGGATCTTCATTTTCAATTTTCAATTTTCAATTTTCAATTCGAACCCGCGATACCCACGAACTGCCCGCCAGCCCCGCCGTCGGTTACACTTTCCTCATGCGTCTGGCTGTGAATATCGACCACATTGCGACGATTCGAGAGGCTCGGAAGGCGGATGAGCCGGACCCTGTGGCGGCGGCGATGATCTGCGAGCTGGCGGGTGCGCAGGGGATCACGGTGCATCTGCGTGGCGATCGCCGGCACATTCAGGATCGGGACATCGAGCTGTTGCGCAAGACGGTGACGACGCATCTCAACATCGAGATGGCGGCGACGGCCGAGATGGTGCGGATCGCCCAGACGGTGAAGCCGCATCAGGTGACGCTGGTGCCGGAGCGGAAGGACGAGCTCACGACCGAGGGCGGGCTCGATGTGGTGCTGCACTCGGGGAACGTCGAGAGGGTCGCGACGCAGTTGCTGGAAGCGCAGATCGACGTTTCGATTTTCGTCGATCCGGATATCGAACAGATACGGCAGTGCCACAAGCTGCATGCACCGAAGGTCGAGATCAACACGGGCAAGTTCGCTGAGGCGTGGGCGACAGGGAAGTGGAGCGGTGAGTACGACAAGGTTGCGACCGCTGCACGCGCGGCCCGGAAGCTGGGAATGACGGTGCTTGCGGGTCACGGGCTGACGTATCGCAACGTCGATGCGATCGCCGGTATCGCTGAGATCGAGGAGCTGAACATCGGCCACTCGATCGTATCGCGAGCCGCGCTCGTCGGACTCGATGCAGCGGTCCGCGAGATGATCGCCCTGATGCGCAGCCCGCGGAGGGTTGCGGGGGGACGGTGAGTTCCTCGGGGTTCCTCGGAGTTCCTCGGAGTTCCTCGGGTTCCTCGGGGTTCCTCGGGGTTCCTCGGGGTTCCTCGGAGTTCCTCGGGGTTACTCGGGGTTACTCGGGGTTACTCGGAGTTCCTCCGGGGGCCTCGGAGTTCCTCGGGGTTACTCGGAGTTCCTCGGGGGGCCTCGGCACAGCTTCCTGTTTCGCAACCCGTTCAGGGTAGAGCGGTCGTGAATGATTTCTGCGCCGGCAGGCGCTGGTGCCGGTAGCCAGGGGTCGGCGCGTGAGCGCCTACCCCTGGAAAGAATCGGGTCAATGGATGGTGCCCCGGCAGGGGCACATGCGGTGGTGCGCCGGTGCAGGTGCCCCGCCGGGGCACGACTTCGTGTTGCGCATTTGTCCAGGGGTAGCGCGCAGGCGCGCGACCCCTGGCTACCGGCAACAGCGCCTCCGGCGCAGAAAGGCCGTCACCGTTTCCCGACCCGCCTCACTGCTTCGATCCCGCCAGGACCTGCGACAAGCGAGGAACTCCGAGGAACCCCGAGCAACCGAGGAACCCCGAGCAACCGAGGAACTCCGAGGAACTCCGAGGAACCCCGGGGAACAGAAAAAGCGGGCCGTTTCCGGCCCGCCTGACTGCTTCGGCCCCCCGAGGAACTCCGAGGAACTCCGAGGAACTCCGAGGAACAAAAAAAGCGGGCCGTTTCCGGCCCGCCTGACTGCTCCGGCCCCCCGAGGAACTCCGAGGAACCGAGGAACTCCGAGGAACTTAGT
>DASVLC010000437.1:0-10334 GCA_036385045.1 Thermoanaerobaculia bacterium
ACCGAGGAGGACGAAGAGACTCTGGTCAGATTCGCAGTTCAGGCGGGCCTCGCGATCGACAACGCATACCTGCACGAACAGGTCGCCGATCTTGCGGTCGCGCAGGAAAGGCTGCGAATCGCCCATGAGATGCACGACGGCCTCGCGCAGATCCTCGGCTACGTCAACACGAAGGTGCAGGCCGCCGAGGCTTACATGAAGAGAGACAAACCGGAGGAGGCGACCGTTCAGCTTCGCGAGCTCGCCTCCGCGGCACGACAGGCGTACAGCGACGTGCGCGAGTCGATCGTCGGTCTGCGCACCCTGCCGGATCCTCAGCACACAGTCGCCTCGGCACTCCAGGAGTACCTCGACAGGTGGCAGGAGATGAGCGGCGTCGTAGCAACGCTGAACATGGACGCTTCCATCGCGCTACGTCCGGCTCATGAACTGCAGCTCGTGCGCATCGTCCAGGAGTCGCTCACCAACGTTCGGAAACACGCACGAGCGGCTCATGCGCAGGTCGAGATCCGGAAAGAGGGCTCGCGCCTGGTTGCTGTCATCCACGACGATGGTGCGGGATTCAACGCCCACGCCCCCGAGCGCCACGCCTTCCCTCAGTTCGGCCTTTCCACCATGCGCGAGCGAGCACAAAGCATCGGCGCGAAGCTCGAGATCGAGAGCACGCCCGGCGCGGGTACAACCGTGCGGTTCGAGCTTCCGCTGGCAGCGGAAGGGGTGTAACAAGGGGGTCGCGCGGCTCGCGCGATCGCCGATGGCGTCTCGCCATCGTCGCGCTCAGAAGAAGGTCGACGACCCGTTGATGCGCGGTCTCCTGAGGCTTTCGCTCATGGGTTGATCTGCATCTCCAAAGCCCGCCACCGGCCAGCGGCCAGCGGGGATCGCGCGGGCCGCGCGACCCACAAACGCGCGCCCCTACCCGTGCCGGATATTCAGAATGTCCCCATCCTGCACGACATAGCCTTTGCCTTCGAGGCGCCAGTGACCGGCCTCTTTCGCCTTCGCGAACGACCCTTCTGCCGCGATGAAGTGGTCGTACTGCACGACCTCGGCGCGAATGAACTTCTGCACGAAATCGGAGTGGATCACGCCCGCCGCTTCCTGCGCCGTCATCCCGGTGCGGATCGTCCAGGCGCGGCACTCGTCTTCTCCGACCGTAAGAAACGACTGCAGCCCGAGGAGCGCATAGCCTTCTCGAATCAGCGTATCGAGTGCGGATTCACGGATTCCGTACTCGTCCATGAACATCCGTGCGTCCTCACCGGAGAGCTCCGACATCTCCATATCGATTTTGCCGAAGAAGGCGACGACGCGGGTACGAAGTCCGGCTTTCGCAGCGGCGACGCGAGCCACTTCCTGATCGACGATCGCCTGCTGCGACTCGTCGAACGACAGCGCGATCAGCATCGGCTTGAGTGAGAGAAGCTGATAGGTCTTCAGAATGTGCAGGTCGTCCTTCGAGAAATCTTCGTTGCGAAGAGGTTTCTCTTCCTGAAGCAACGCCAGGCACTTCTCCAGGACCGGCAGCTCTTTCTTCATCTGCTCGTCGTTCATCCGGCCGAGTTGCTTGTGAATTTTCTCGATGCGCGATTCGAGCACACCCATGTCGCTGAGGATGAACTCGGTCTCGAACGTAGCGACGTCACGCAGCGCGTCGATGCTGCCGTCCGGATGCGGAACGGAGTCGTCCTGGAAGAGTCGCACGACCTGTATCAGTGCATCGTTGTTCTTCACCGCCGAAAGAAATCCGGTCGTGAACTGCGCGGTCCCGCTCAAACCTTTCTTCAAACCGGCGACATCGACGAATTCGATCGTCGCGTAGACGGTGCTCTTTGGCGAGAAGATCGCCGCGCATCGATCGAGCCGCTCGTCGGGAACTTTCACACTCCCGAGATGTGCATCGCTTTTCGCGGCGGCCGCAGGATCGAGATGCGTCTTCGTGATTGCCTGAAAAAGGGTGCTCTTGCCTGAGAACGGAAGTCCAACGATTCCGAGTTGCATGAAGGGCTCTCCTGACGGTTTCGACGGTTCCTCCTTCGGAGTTCCTCGGTTCCTCGGAGTTCCTCGGAGTTCCTCGGGTAGAACGATCCCTTTCGGAACCGAAGAACCTTATACATTCTGTTCGCCTCGATCGGACGAAAATCGAATGTGATTCGGATTCGTCGCCGCCGGTTCGACGCCATCGTCCAAATTGCTTGCCTGTCACCCCGAGCCAAGGACGGCGGCGGCGCCGCGACTGAGGGTGAGACCCGGGCCCGAGCCCGCGCCCGAGCCCGGGCCCGGCTTTTCGGGATTGCGACTCGGGCGCGGGTGCGGGCTCGGGTCCGGGAAACCCGCATAAACACTGGGAGTTTCTTAGAAGCGGGTGGCGGGGTGGGTGGCAAGGGATCCCTGAATCGACGACCCAGCAGGTACGGGCGCCGGGTCCCTTCGGTCATGGGCGATGCTACAGAAGGGTCGTCTGCAAGGGATCCCTCTCCGTCCTTCGCCCCTCACGCCCACACGCCCGCCCCCGGGGCTTCGGCGGCTCGGGATGACAGGCGATGACGGGCGGGATGACAGGAACGGTTAGGCTGTCCGGTCCAACCCACAGAGAACCGAGGAACTCCGAGGAACTCCGAGGAACTCCTCCGCGGAACTCCGAGGAACCCGAGGAACTCCTCCGCGGAACTACGTCCGCTTCGGCACCACCAGCAACAGCGCGCCCGCGACGATGGCGGCGATGCCGGCCCACATCGGCACATTCACCGTCTTCTTCTCCTTGACGGCCACACTCATCGGCCCGAGATTCACCTCGTGGGTCGCGTCGGTATACGAGAACTTTCCATAGACGAGGCCTGCGATTCCGGCCACGATCAGCACGATTGCTACGACTTTCAGTACGTTCACGACGACTCTCTCTTTCCGTCACGGCGGCGGGTTGGGAACCACGATTGGTAGCTGCCAGTTCAGGATCATTCTGCGAGCTCCCGGTCTCGACGGCGAGAAGAAACGATGGACTCGATGATCTTAGTGCCCGGTAAACCTGCACGACGCTCGCCATATCGGGGACGGTCGTTCTTAATCGGCCAGAATCGGCAATACCCTGCGGAATTAAGACCTCTGGATCGCGCTTGTAGAGGGATGCACCTCTGATCCAGCCGATCGGCCGGACACTCATGAACTGGGTCGCCACTCAGGCTGCCCGCGCGAGAGTTCCGCGGACCAGCCGCATCCTCAGATGGTACCGAAGGGGTGGCGCGATGAAAAGTCCGGTTCCGGCCACGCGACGGGCCAGAAAAACTGCCCCATCCCCTCCGTCGGCCGTTGATTCCAGATCGACCGTTTCCGCGGTGCGTGTTGCCGCCATCGGCGCTTCGGCCGGAGGTCTCGAGGCGTTCGTGGAGCTCATCTCGGCGCTCCCGATCGATCCCGGTCTCGCACTCGTGCTGATCCAGCATCTCGACCCACACCACGACAGCATGCTCGTCAACATTCTCGCCGGAGCGACGTCGATGAAGGTGTTTCAGGCAGTCGACGGGATGGAGATCGAGCGCGACCAGATTTACGTGATTCCACCTGACACCAGCATGACGATCGCGAACAACGCGCTCCGGCTCACTCCACGAAAGCCGAAAGTCCCGCACCGGCCGCTGGACGTCTTCTTCAGGTCGCTGGCCGAATCGCGCGGGAGTGATGCGATCGGTGTCGTCCTCTCAGGTTCGAATGACGACGGGACCGAGGGGCTCACGGCGATTCGAGACGGCGGCGGAACGACATTCGCGCAGAGTCCAGAGAGCGCGAAGTTCGACGTGATGCCGCGGGCAGCGGCCGCCTCGGCGGACTTCGTTCTGACGCCGGCCGCGATCGCGGCAAGGCTGATGACCATCGCGCGGGGAGACCAATCCGAAGGCGACGCGCTGCCAGGTGCCACGCCGGCAGAGCTTGCACGCGTCCTCGACCTGCTGCGCAATCACCATCGTGTCGACTTCCGGCATTTCAAGCGGGCAAGCATCGAGCGTCGCATCCTGCGGCGCGTGCTGCTCGGCAACTACGAAAACCTGACGGCCTATGCAGACGCACTGGAGTCCGACCGCGCCGCGATCGACATCCTCTACCAGGATCTTCTGATCGGTGTGACCTCCTTTTTCCGCGAGCCCGCACGTTTCGAAGCGCTCAAGACCGTCGTCTTCCCGGCAATCACGAAGGACCGCGTCGAGGAAGACAACATCCGCCTGTGGGTGGCAGGTTGCTCGACCGGCGAGGAGGTCTACTCCCTCGGTATGAGTCTGCTCGAGTACCTCGGCGAGAAGCGGGGATCCCTTCGTATCTCGATCTACGGGACCGATATCAACGAAGTGTCGCTCGCAAAGGCGCGAGCGGCCACCTACTCCGCGCACGACGTCATGGGGGTGACGCCAGACCGGCTGGCGCGCTTCTTTACTCCGTCGAACGGCGGATACCGGATCTCGAAGGTTCTTCGCGAACTCTGCGTATTCGCGTCGCATGATGTGACACGCGATCCGCCGTACTCGCGCATCGATCTCGTGACCTGCTGCAACGTCCTGATCTATTTCGACCGCAATCTTCAGAAGAAGGCGGTCGAGCTTCTCGAGTACTCTCTCGCGCCCGGCGGGTTCCTGATGCTCGGCAGCTCTGAGAACCTTCGCGGAACGACCAATCAGCTCCTTCCGGTTTCCTCCAAACCTCTCATCTACCGCAAAGGACTGGCTTCGGTCCCCCCACCCACCATTGACCTCGATCCGCGCACTCCCCCGCCCCGGGTCGCTACTCCGGAGATCCCTTCGGACGGCTGGCGCACGCGCCAGGGCGAGCGTGCGGACGCGGACGATGTCTTCCTCGCGCAGCATCTCGCACCCTGCGGTGTACTCGTCAACGAGCAGATGGAGATCATCCGTATCCGCGGCGACGTTGCGCCGTTCCTCAAGTTCGAAGCTGGCGATGCTCCCTTCGATCTGTTCAGGCTCGTTCGTCACCACGAGGTACTGGCCGAGCTCAGACCCGCGGTGCGCAGGGCGTTCAAGCAGAAGGCAACCGTCACGAGAGACGGGACCCTGGTCGTCGAGGGAAAAGCGCGGAGGCGGATATCGTTCTCGGTCGTTCCTTTCGGGATCAGCGACCCCGGTACCGATTGCGCGTGGATCGTGTTTGCGAGCATGCGTGCCCCTGCGACACGGGCCACCCGCGCGACGGGATCCCGAACCGAGGCCGCCGGTCTGCGGCGTGCCCTCGCCACGGCGATCGAAGACCGGGAACATCTGGCCGATGAAGCGTCGGCTGCCGCCGAGGAAGCGCAGTCGAGCGACGAAGAACTGCGCAGTACGAACGAGGAACTGGAGACCGCGAAAGAGGAGCTCGAATCGGCCAACGAAGAACTGAGCACGCTCAACGATGAGCTCAGGCGTCGCAATACAGACCTCGTCCGGATGAATGACGACATTGAGAACCTCCTTGGCGCGGTGGAGATCCCGATCCTGTTCGTCGGGACCGATCTCACGGTCCGGCGGTTCAACGTGACGGCAGGATTACTCCTGAATCTCCGCTCGTGGGCAGTCGGAAGACCCCTTCACGAGGCAAAGTCATCTCTCGACATCGGCAATCTCGAGCAGCTGGTCGGCAGGGTCATCGAGACGGCAGAACCCTCTGACGTCGAGGTGCAGGATGCCGCCGGCGACTGGCGACTGCTCAGGATCCGCGCATACCGCACCTCTGCAGGAGAAATCGACGGTGCGATCGTGGCGGTCGTCGACATCAATGCGCTCAAGCGAAGTGTTCTCCTGGCCGAGGAAGCGACGCGTGCGGCCAACATGCTCTCGGAGGCGGGATCTCTGCTTGCGGGGTCTCTCGATTACGAGACGACTCTCGGTTCTCTCGCGCAGCTCTCAACCGCGGCGTTCGCCGATTGGTGCGCCGTCGATCTGCTGAACGACGACCAGTCGATCCGCCACCTCACCGTCTCCCACGCCAACCCGGTACTCCGGGATCTCGTCCTCCAGTTCCAGCAGGAAGCGTTCAGCGAGCCGGAGCGCGCGCCGGGCGCGCCGCAGGCGCTCCGCCTTCGTAAGTCGGTGCTGCTCACCGATCTCGCCGAAATGGAACTCACGGGAATTCCGCCAGAGGCGAAGATCATCCAACTGATCGGTGCCCTCGGCGTCAGGTCGCTGATCAGTGTGCCGCTCATCGTCCGGGACAAGGTGCTCGGCACGACGACATTCTCGTCGTCGCGACGGCGGTACGACCTCGTCGATCTCCAGCTCGCCGAGGATCTATCGCAGCGGGCAGCAATCGCAATTGACACCGCGATGCTGTTCCGCGAAGCGGAAGCGGCGGGCCGGTACAAGGATGCGTTCCTGGGATCCGTGGCTCATGAGCTGCGCACACCGCTGACCTCGATCGTCGGGTGGGTTCAACTCGCCCAGCACAACCCGAATCTCGCCCTCGAGGCGCTTGAGCAGGTAGATCAAAGTGCCAGTCTCATGCGCATGTTCATCGAAGACCTGCTCGACGTCACCCGAATTCGCGAGCAGAAGCTGAGCGTCAAGATGGACGAGGTAGACCTCGTCGATGTGATCCGATCGTCTCTCCAGATCACCGCCCCGCTTGCACGAGAGAACGGCATCACTATCCGGCTGAACGTGGGGCTCGACCCGGCGCTCACTCGCGGCGATCGCGTGCGGCTGGCCCAGGTCGTCTGGAATTTGCTCAGCAACGCCATCAAGTTCACGCCACGTGACGGTGAGATTGAGATCCGCCTGGAGAGAGTCGGCAACGAAGCGAATCTGTCGGTCATCGACACCGGCGCCGGAATCAGCCCGGACTTCATCCCCTATGCGTTCTCCCTTTACAGACAGGAGAGCTCACCTCGTCACACGAAAGGCCTTGGCATCGGTCTGGCGATCGTCGCGCAGATCGTGAAACTCCACGGCGGAACCGTATGCGCCGAGAGCCCCGGGCCCGGCAAGGGATCTACGTTCAGAGTAACCCTCCCGCTCGCGCTGTCCCCGCCAGCCGCCAGCGACGAATCACCACCCTCACGGCCCTCCTCCGACAAGTCGAGACGGCCGGACGAAAGAATCCCGATATCAAGAGCAGAGGATCCCTCATGAGACAAGTAGTTCGAGCCACGGCAGGGAAAGTCCTCAGGAGTGAGGAACTGATCGCTGACGAGAAAGAGGTGGCCGCAGGCATCCTCCGCGCGAATCCCGAACTCGGGAATCCGTACGTCGTGCGATGCCCCTGGTGCCGCGAGACCCGCACGCTCTTTCGGGACGAGAACGAAGCGCCGTTCAAGATCGCGGGTCACGGCTGGCACTGCGAGCACTGCGACGTCAGCGCATCGAGCCAGGAAGTTCGGTTCTGAGGCGGGGCGCTGCGATGCGTAACGAACGAAGCCTGTAGCCGGCGGTCGACACGTAGCGCCGTAGGCGCGATTGACTTTAGCCCAGGACGGAGTCCTCGGAAAACGTCCGTTTAGAAACTTAGTCCCGTAGGGACGGTTGATGACGAAGCTTCAATCGTCCCTACGGGACTCTTTACTCGATCCCAAGCTACCCAGGACTGGCGTCCTGGGCTAAGCTCAATCGCGCCTACGGCGCTGCTCGCACGTCACCGCGGGTGCTGACCCTTGTGGAGAGCGGCCACGTGGGCCGCCCTCCCGACGATCGAACAGCCGTTTCTACTACGCGGGAGTCGCTTCTTTACGAGGTTTCGCCTCGTTGACTTTCAGCGCCTGACCGTTGACTTCCTTGCCATCGAGTCCCGTGATTGCCGCACGTCCCTCGTCTTCGGTGCTGAACTCGAGAAAGCCGAAGCCCTTCGACTGGCCACTCGACCGCTCCGTTGCCACATTCGCGGAGATCAGCTTACCGAACGGGGCTGCGAGGTCGTTGAGCTCGGAGTCGTTGACCTGTTTGGAGAGATTGCCTACGTAGACTTTCATCATTTGGAGCTCCTGCCGGCCGGGCCGGCGGACCGCTCGATCGCGTTGTCTGAGGGCGAACTCCGAAGGAGCTTTCGCCGGATACAGCGCTGCGAGAGGTGGGGAACTAAGAGGGGTGAGTCCAGAGGATCTGACTTAGTTCAGACTGACTGAAGGGGCGAGGAAGTTTCCTCGACGGAGATCCACCATACAGCCGGTAGCAGTGAATGTACATCTAAATAAGTGTTTCACGAGCTCATCCGGATCGATCGTCCACAACCTCGCCACGTGAGACGCGGCTGGCGATTGGCGCGAGGCTCCCTTCGAATCCGTATACTCACTGCCGTGCGCATCCTGATCGCAGACGACCACTCCCTGTTCCGTGACGGGCTCCGCAGCCTGCTCCTCGCTCAAGGTCACGAAGTCATTGGGGAGGCGAAGAACGGCAGGGAGGCGGTCGCCCTGGCTCGCGAACTGAAGCCCGACCTGGTCCTGATGGACGTCCAGATGCCCGAGCTCGACGGAATCGCGGCGACTCGGACCCTGGTGGCCGAGCTCCCGGACGTGAAAATCGTCATGCTGACGGCGTCGGAAGAGGAATCGAAACTCTTCGAAGCGATCAAGGCGGGAGCTCAGGGCTACCTGCTGAAGAACCTCGAGGCCGATGCGTTCTTTCAGCTGCTCGACGGTGCGCAGCGGGGCGAGCCGGCGCTCACTCCCACACTCGCGAAGAAACTTCTTCAGGAGTTCGCGAAGCCGCCGGAAAGCTCAATGCCCCCGGGTCAGCAGGAGACTCTGACCACACGTGAGCGCGAGGTGCTCGAACTGATGGTCGAAGGCACCACCTCGAACCGCAAGCTCGCGAAGAGCCTCGGCCTGAGCGAGAACACAGTCAAATTTCACGTCCGGAACATCCTCGACAAGCTTCGCCTCCACAATCGCGCAGAGGTCGTCGGCTACGCCATCCGCCACCGGATCGTCGATCCCTCACGCCAGTGACGACGCCGGCTCAGTAGGTGATCCTCCGCGTCGGTGGGGTTGGCATGACCTGTTCGATCCGGATCCGCGCATCCACTGCTGCCGCACCGCCCGGCAATACCTTGAGCGGATTGAGGTCGAGCTCTCTGATCTCAGGGCAAATGGTGAGCAGGGCAGAGAGCCGCATCAGCGCATCCTTGAGCGATGCCACATCACAGGCCGGCGTTCCGCGGAACCCGCTGAGGAGTTTCGTCCAGCGAACTTCCTTCAGCATGTCGTCGACGTCGGCGTCGGTCAGCGGGTGAATCCTGAACGCGACATCCGACAGAAGCTCAACAAGTGTTCCGCCCGCCCCATACACCACGAGGTGTCCGAATATCGGATCCGCAACCGCCCCGACCATCACTTCGACGCCGCCTCCGATCATCTTCTGGATCGTCGCGCCGGTCATCTCTTCGCCCAGCCTTCCGGCCATCTCGAGATACGCCTCGCGTACTTCGCGCTCATCCTGCAGCCCGAGCTTCACGCCTCCCGATTCGGTCTTGTGCAACGGCCCCTCGGCTTTCACCACGACCGGAAACCCCATCCGCATCGATGCCGCCACCGCGTCGTAGACGTTCGAGACCGACTCCATCGCCGCGGTCGGAATCCCCGCAGCCTGGAGCATCAGCTGTGTTTCGTGAGCGTCTAGCCAGCCGCCTCCTCCGCCGAGCTTCCGCTCGACGATCGCCCGCATGCTCGCACGATCGAAATCCTCGAACTTTCCTACGGTTCCGATCGGGCTGCGGCGCCACTCGGCATACTTCGTCGCTCGCGCCAGTGCGGCGACCGCACGCTCCGGGAATCGGAATGACGGAACCGGCGCCAGCGCGGAAGGAGTGCCATGCACGCTCATGAATGTCGCGAGCATCGTCTTCCCCTGCATGTCGTTGCCGCACTCGCGAATCGCCTCGGAGACCAGCGCCGCGTCCGTTGCGGTCACCGGAATGTAGATCACCAGAACGACGTCGATGTCGGGATCGTCGCGCAGAATGTTGATGCTCCGACGGTAATCGTCGGCTGACGCCGAAGCGATCATGTCCACCGGATTGCCGACGCTCGCAGCGGCTGGCAGATACTCGCTCAGCCGAGCCCGCGTCTCCTCGGAAAGCTGCGGGATCTCTAGTCCGTTTGCCTCCAGGGCGTCCGAGGCGAGGATTCCGGGACCACCAGCATTGGTCACGATCCCAACGCGGCGACCGACGGGGAGCGGCTGATTCGCGAGCAGAGCAGCCACATCGAAAAGCTCCTCGAGAGTCTGCGTCCGGATGATTCCCGACTGGCGGAACAGGTCATCGACGATGACATCACTCGTGGCGAGCGCTCCGGTGTGCGACGAGGCGGCACGTGCGCCGGCTGTCGAACGTCCGGCCTTCACCGCCACGATCGGCTTCTTCTT
>DASVLC010000438.1:0-4855 GCA_036385045.1 Thermoanaerobaculia bacterium
TCCGGAGATCGTGAACAAGCTTGATGTACGGAACCGCACGCCGAACAGACACGGGATTGCTGGATACCTCGATGACAAGGATGTTGCAAAGCGGATCTATGACGCGTTGATCGCATAGCGCGTCAAGAGCAACTGAGGTCGATCCGCGGGCGGAGGAGATGGGGACATGTCTTTGCTTTTCAATTCAAGCGACGGCGAACTCAGGGGCCGACGATTGCGTTTATCGCCGCGAGCGCGGCGGGCTCGGTGGTAGCGGCGGGCGGTCATGGTGGGTGGCGGGAACTCGCGGGAAAGATGCTGGGCGGCGTGCGGCGTGCGGCATGCCTCAGCGAGTGCGCGGATCTGGGGATCGGTCTTGAGTTCCTTCCGACAGCGCGACGGGCGAGCAGATGCCTCCGACGCTGGTCAGGCCTAGGCGTTTTGCAATTCTGCGGAGCGGAACGAGTCCTTCTTCGAACGCGAACCAGGCGACGAGGCGGCGCTCGAGGGGTGCCGTGACTCGTCTCGATCGCTTCGACGGTCGTATCGAAGGTCTTCGCCACAGCGTCGACGACGTCGTCGAGCTCCGGGCGGCCGGGATGGACCGAGGCAGGCGGATGTTCCTCGCTCCGTTCGCTTTGGTCGAGCAGGGCCTGAATGCGGTCGATCCAATGAGGCGGTTCCGGGGTAGATCTGGGCGGCGGTGCGAGCGAGCAGAATCTTCCTTGTCACCGAGCTTCTCGAGGACGAGGGTCCGATATGCCTCCTGCCGGCTTTTGCGATTGGCGCCGAGCTGGCTGAGAAGCCGATCGATCGCCAGCCAGTCGGGACAGTTCGAGAATTCAGCCCCTGCCGCGTAGCTGCCCCGCGGAGAAGATCTTCAACGGCACGCACTGCGCGTTTTCGCCCCCGGCTAATCCAACTCGAGCGTTGCTCGTTCGTGTCCGAGTGCCTTCTGCGGCGCTTGGTGTCGTCAGACTCGAGAAGATCAGCCCCCCAAGACCGAGGAAGAGAAGAATCGGCTCGAACGCCATAAAGTTCTTGGGAAGAACATCCAGTTGAAAGAGGCTCAACCTTCTCCGCCGTGAGGCGCTGGTGGTGTGCCCTACCCGAATCGCGCGTTAGAGCGGGATCGAATCGGCTATTCTGTCCCGCGAAATGGCTGCATCCCGCGGACGTCCCCTTGTTCACACCGAGCGGTGGTCGAAAGTCACCGTGGTCCTCCTCGATCGGCACGTGGCGTTTCTCGACAGCGTCGCGATCGACATCCGCCTCAAGCATGGGCGGGCGATCAGTCGCGCGGAGATCATCCGGGCGCTGATCGAAGCGGCGGAACGGAGCGGTCTCGATCTCACCGGTGCCGACTCGGTTGAATCGATCGTCGAGGTGATGAACCGCGGGCGCCGGAAGGGGCGTTGAGTTCTCGTTAGAGTTTCGTTCTTCCTGCGAGCAGCTCATCGAACGTGCGAAGCCCCTCGTGATGCGACTTTTCCTTTTGCCGGCCAGACGGCCGGACACTGCCGCTAAACCAGATTCCCCCGGCCGGGTCTTCATGCAGCCACTCGGCGACCGTGAACGCGAAGAGCGATCCGGCGCCGGCCGCGGACGTCGCTTCCATCAGCTTCTCGATTCGGCTGATCGCGTCAGTTGCCTCGGCGACGACGACGAGTGTGAGCGTCTGGTCGAAGCCGGTGAGGTCACGCAGCAGTCCTGATGCCTCGAGAGCCAGCGTGCGCTGCGCCTTGTGTTCGACGAAGTGCGCGAGGGATTCATTCGCGCTGCGATCGAGCTCTGCGAAAATGAGACGTGGTGCGGAGCCGGCAGCCGTGATCGCGACGAGGTCAGGTTGTGGAAGCGCGAGGCCGCGGAAGGTGTGTGGGAATGGGCGCGGCCACGTCGAGACCCACCGAAGGTTGTACTCGGGTGAGTGCTCGATCGTCAGCGCGACTTCGTTCACGAGGATCTGGTGGGCGAGGAAGGGCATCGTGCCTCGTGTGGCAACATGGGGTGCGAGCCGCGAACGGACGTTCGGAAGCATTCCCTGCACGACTTTCTCTGCGTCCGTTCCGCGAACGGTGCGAAGGAGCTCACCCCGTGCCCAGAGGAATGCCTTCCTGGTCGGAAAGGCGTACTGCGGCTTTCCCCCAATCGCCGTTCGGTCTTTGTAGATGGACACCCATCCGCTGCGCTCCAGCTGCTGCATCCGGCGGCCGACTTTGGACGGGTGGCCACTGAAGACACTGCGCCAGAGCTGGTCGTAGGAAAGGACACGCAGGCGGACGATCCGAAGCACTGCGGCGCGGTCACGGTCGGTGCGCGGTTGCTCACCGGGATCTGGAGTGTCGTGTGTCGCTTCCTCCTGCTGAGAGGCTGTCGTCTGACCGGGTAGCGAGGTGTCGAGCCCGGGCTCTACAGGCAGGGTCGGCGGAACGGCGTCGGCGTGCGGCGGATCGGCGGTTGCCGGCGCCTGAATATTGCCGTTCGGCGGGCTCTCGCAGGTGGGTGTCGTGCGCGATTCGCCGACAGACGTGCGCTCGTGTTGGGTCGTCGAAGGAGCCGGTGGCTCCGGTTCCAACGGCACGGCAAAGCCGAACGGCTCGTTGACTAGTGGCGGAGCCGATTGCGGCGAGCCTGTCTGCTGTTGCGGCACCGGCCCGAAGGCGGCGGCGAAGAGCTTTGCACGATTGCGGACGAGGCGGCCGAGCGTACGGAAGGAGAGTCGCACCCGAACAAGGAACGGCCGACGACCGGAAAGAGTGATCGGCATCAGCGGGCTGGTGAATGCGAGCGACACAGCGTACGTCGTTGATGCCTGTTTCGCGATAGGCGGCGCCAGACTCGTGTCATCCCGTCACAAGGTCTCGCGGCCCATTGAGGTTGAGCGCGTCTTGATTCGTGGCAACGCGACAGACCCGAAGGGTGTTGGGTGAAAAACGCGAGCGCAGCGGGAACGTTCGACGTGTCGACGCGTTGCAGCGCGTCGACGCTGGACGACGCGTCAGCGGCGGCGTACGATGAATACAAACACACCCGCTTCTCTTCATACCCACCAGACATTGTGAAATCTCGAACCGTGGCCGCCTGCCACGTTCTCGATTCCGCACTAGCGCATGTGCATGCGACCCCTCGGTGTCGCGGCGCCACCGGGCGAGCCGAGTCGGTGGGAGTTCGTGGAGACGTCTGTGAGAATCAAATCCACCTAACCCTGACGACGTGCCGCGCCACACGCCCCAGCTCATCTCGGACCTGATCGCCCTGACTGCTTCGTGGGGGTGGACTGTCGCGGACCTTGCGAAGGAGCTCGGCGTCGATCGTTCGACCCTGCTCCACTATCGCAGCGGCCGGAGGGCGCTCACTGTCCGGATGCTCTCGCGCATCGCGCGGCGCTTCGGCGATCGCAAGCTCACGCGCGATCTGGTCTGGCATCATCTCCTGAAGGATGCCGATCGCGATCAGACGCCGTCAGACGAACGGTCTGTTGTGCTCCCTCCGCTTCTCGATCTCCGCACGGCGAGGGCGCTTCGCGCGTACCTGGACCGTTTTGCCGATGAGACGATCCACAGCGGGCGTGGCCTTTTTCTCTCAGCGGCATCGGCGAACCAGCTCTCGGACGCCGCCAACTACGTGATCGCAATCTTCACGACGGCGAAGGTGCCGGTCTGTCGTCTGCGTGCGGACCGGAACCCGGCCGCGAGTGAGCGACGCGCGGCGCTCGCCGCGGCGCTCCTCGTCGTGGAGCGTGTGGACTTCGCCTGCGACGCTACTCGCGAGATTCTCCGGCATCGCGCCGATCTCGTGCGGCCGATCATCGTGACGAGTCTCGCCGGTCCAGCCCAAACCTCAGATCTTCAACTGCGGCGTGTCTACAACTCGATGATGCGGCGGATCGAGATCGGGGTCGTGGAAGCACGCCCGGAGCCTGTTCCCTCCCCAACGTCCCATGCGGTTTGACCACGCACTTCAGGATGCGACGCGCCTGCGATTCCTCTCGCCGGGAGCGGAGCCGCCGGAGGGGCTCACGACCCTCAAGGTCGATCTCAGCGCATTCTTCGTGGTGGTGTCGAACGTGGGACGCAGCGAAGCGCTCCTGCTCCTCGTCGTCCGCGCGCTGCGGGTGCGCACCGGGCTCCTCGCGCTTCGAGTGAACGATCTCGCGTGGATGCTGCGCGTCTCCAACCGCCGCGTGATCCGGTGGCTGGATCGACTCGTACGCGAACGGATCGTCGTCTACCACGTCGAGGAGTTCTGGGGCGTCGACACCGTCATCGTCGAGATCGTCGGCGTCGATCCGGTGGCGCGTCCGACGCTGAGCGTCCATCAGGAGCTTCCGACCCACTGGTTCGTGCAGGTACTGCCGATCGTTGGGCGGACGACGTTTACCGTCTTCCTCTACTTCCTCTGGTGCGAGCCGAACCGGCCGACGCTGCATCTGGATCACCTGCACGCGACGGTGCGCCTGCGCGGACGGCTGCATGCGCACTGGCACGTGCGGCGACTGAAGCGTCGTCGACTCATTGGCGCTGGTCGCGACGGGGGGCTGCTGGTTCGAGACCCATCGCCGCCAACGCAGCTTCAACGACTACACCTGCGCTATCTCGCGCTCCCGTTCCTGCGTCGCGCGCTGGTACACGTGTGCCTCCTCGCACTCCTGCTCGGCCTTGCGCTCGGCATTCTCCTGTTGGCCCTTTACTGACCCGATCATGTCTGCCTACCTGCTCGCCGCCGTCGTCTCGATCCTTCTCAGCGCATTGGTCGTGCTTCTCCTCCGTGCGGAATTCGGCAGCGTCGAACCGCTGCCGCTCACCTTCGACACGACGCCGGCGAGAGCCCGTCGCGGCTGGTCGGCCTTCTTCGCGCGCGATCCCTTCGTGCAGGC
>DASVLC010000439.1:0-8706 GCA_036385045.1 Thermoanaerobaculia bacterium
GGACAGTCGCGCCGCAGCAATATCGCCGCGGATGCGCCGCTGAAGGCGCCGCCGAGGATCACTACATCGTAACGGTCGCTCACCGGAGAGATCATCGGTCAGTACGAAACGAATCGGAAGCGGGATGATTCCGGGGCGGAATCATGTCCCCGGCTGCATGTCCGGCCCGAGTCGATTCGCCCACCAGTCGAGCAGCAGAACGAGCAGGAGGCCGATGACGGCGAGCGCGACTGCGAGCAGAACGTCCGTTGTGAATGCGTCAGGCAGCACGTTGTGCTGCACGGTAGGAATCCGCTCACCGTGGCGGTCGATCATGAATTCGAGATCGATCTTCCAGGGCCAGACCTTCCGGAGACTCCCGAGCATGAAGCCGGTCAGGACAGCGACGGTCGCATCGTGATAGCGGCGGAAGAGCCAGCCGAGAATCTGCGCGAACGTAACGATCCCGACGATCGCGCCAGCCCCTACCCAGAACACCACCATCACGTCACGCTCGTTGACCGCGCCCAGCACGTACTGGTACTTGCCAAGCAGTACGAGAATGAAGGCGCCAGAGATGCCTGGAAGGATCATCGCGCAGATCGCCACCGCACCACTTAGAAACAGAAACCAGGGGGCGTCCGGCGTCTGCAGAGGCACGAGACCGACGAGCAGGTAGGCGCCTGCGGTCCCTGCGATGAGAGCCAGCCAGAGAGGCAGCCTCCACCGCTTGATGCGCTTCGACACGACGAGTACGGAAGCGAAGACCAGTCCGAAAAAGAAGCTCCACACCAGTGTCGGGTGCGTCTCGAGCAGCCACTCGATCCCTCGGGCGAGCGTCAGGATCGCAGAGAAGATCCCGAACAGGACCGCGAGGAGAAACTTCCAGTTGAGGATGGTGAAGACCTCGCGGACGCGGAAGCCGAGAACGGCTCGGAGGAACTGCGGCTGTGCGACCTCGCGAATCGATTCGATCAGCTCCTCGTAGATCCCGAGAATGAAGGCCATCGTGCCGCCGGAAACGCCCGGAACGACATCCGCTGCCCCCATGCAGAAACCACGCGCGGCAAGACCGGCATACTCGCCCGGCGTTCTGCTTCGGGTAGCCGAGCGCTCGGCACGCTCGAGCACATCTTCGTTCTGATTCGTCATATGAGCGGCGAATCGTGCGCGACACGGCAGAAAAAGTCGAGACGGCGGCCGTGAATCAGGAAGCGCGTTTTACTTTCAGAGATGCAACTGCCTGCTCAGCCTGCCAGAGGTGACGGCGCTGATGCGCTGCGAGGATTCGAAAGGCCGAGAACGCGTTGTAGCGAACCCGAGGGTCGAAGGGCGAGACGAGTCGCGGCTTGCGCAGATCGAGACCGCGGGCAGCGGTCAGGAGGATGAGGAGCCGATCCTGAAGCGCCGCAAATTCGCCGAACGCTTCCGCCTTTGCGCGGGTCGACCGCGGAACGAACGGAGCGGTGGTCTTCACGCGCGATCGGATGGGCGGCTCGAGGAACCATCGCAGTACTTTTCCGATGACATCCATCCTCGGCGTTCGACCAGAGCGGCCGCTGGCGCGAGCTCTCTCGATGGTTGCCTCGAGCCGCGGCAGGAACTGCTCGGTCGAGATCGACAGATGCGCCAGACACTCGGCGGCCGACCAGCTCGAGGGATCGGGCCTGACGGTAAAGAGACGGCCGTCGGTCGACTGCACGAGGGCCCAGGCCCTTCGTGTCGCCACCTTCAGTTCTTCTTCGACCGCGTCGATCGGATCCATGAGACCACCCAACCAGGGCTTCAGACTCTGATCACGGCGTTGAGACGCGCGCTCACGCCGCGGAGCCGTGGCATTTTTTGTATTTCTTCCCCGAACCACACGGACAGGGATCATTGCGGCCGACTTTCGCCTGCTGCCGCTTGACGGGAGCCGGAGCTTCCTTCGGCGCACCCGAAAACGTCAGCTGCTGGCGAGGCGGCTGCGGAGGCAGTGCACGCTGCACGCGCTGCGACTGGTCCTGGTCCGACTCACGACCACCCATGTCGATCTTCCAGAGAATCTTGACGACGTGGTCCTGAATGCGCTCCATCATCTGCTGATAGAGCTCGAAGGACTCGCGCTTGTACTCCATCAGAGGGTCGCGCTGGCCATAACCGCGCAGTCCGATCCCTTCCTTCAGATGGTCAATGTTGAGCAGGTGGTCCTTCCACTGCTGGTCGATCACCTGCAGAAGGAGGTACTTCTCGTTGAGACGCATATTCTCGGCGCCGACGAGCGATTCTTTCTCCGCGTAACGACGGTTCACCGCATCGATGAGCTTCTCTTTGACGGTATCGCGCCGGTCTTCCTGAAGATCGACGCCGGCCGCGGCCAGATCGAGGGCGAAGTAGTCGTAAAGACCCGTGTTCAGCTCGGGCTCATTCGGCAGATCGCGTTCATTGTCGGGATAGTGAGTCTCGACGAGGAAGTCGACGATCTCGTCGGCAGCGTTGAGGATGTACTCCTTCCCTTCCCGACCGTCGAGAATCGAGCGGCGCAGCGTGTAGACCGACGCACGCTGCTTGTTCATCACGTCGTCGTATTCGAGCAGATGTTTACGCGCGTCGAAGTTGCGTCCCTCGACCTGTTTCTGTGCTCGCTCGATGGCGCGGGTAACCATGCCGTGCTCGATCGGTACCCCCTCCTCCATCCCGAGACGCTCCATCAGACCCATGACCCGATCGCCGCCGAAGATGCGCATCAGATCGTCTTCGAGCGAAAGATAGAAGCGTGAGGAGCCGGGATCACCCTGACGGCCGGAGCGTCCGCGGAGCTGGTTGTCGATGCGTCGCGACTCGTGCCGTTCAGTTCCGAGGATGTGCAGGCCGCCGGCGCCGACTACATCCTCGTGATCGAATTTCCATTGCTCGCGGATCTCTTCCTCGATCTGCTTCCGTTCGGCCGGATCTTCAATCGTCGCGGTTTTCTGCGCAGCCGCGTACTCGGGATTACCGCCAAGCAGAATGTCGGTTCCGCGGCCCGCCATGTTGGTCGCGATCGTGACCGCACCTTTGCGTCCCGCCTGCGCGACGATCTCGGCTTCCTTCTCGTGGTACTTGGCGTTCAGCACGACGTGAGGGATGCCCTGCTTCTTGAGAAGTGAGGAGAGGAGCTCGGACTTCTCGATCGAGATCGTACCGACCAGGGCCGGCTGACCTCTGCCCGACAGCTCGCGAATCTCGTTCACGATGGCGTCGAACTTCTCGCGCTCGGTGCGATAGACGAGATCGGGAAGGTCTCGCCGCACCATCGGCCGGTTCGGCGGGATCACGACGACCTCGAGCTTGTAGATCTTGTCGAATTCCGCGGCCTCGGTGTCGGCCGTGCCGGTCATGCCGGCGAGCTTCTCGTACATCCGGAAGAGGTTCTGGAAGGTGATCGTCGCGAGTGTCTGGTTCTCGGACTCGATCTTCACCCCTTCCTTCGCCTCGACCGCCTGGTGAAGTCCATCCGACCAGCGCCGGCCCGGCATGAGACGGCCGGTGAATTCGTCGACGATGATGACTTCGCCATCCTTGACGACGTATTCGACCTCATTGCGGTAGAGAGCGCGGGCGCGTACCGCCTGGGTCACCGCGTGGAGCATGTCGATGTTCGCCGGGTCGTAGAGCTCGATACCGCCGAGGAGCTTCTCCGCGTGCAGCACACCCTCTTCGGTCAGAGCGGCGGAATGCTGTTTCTCGTCGACCTGGAAGTCGGTCGCCGGGTCGAGCTTCGGAACGATCTTCGCCGCCACGTAATACTTCTCGGTCGACTCCTCGGAAGGGCCGCTGATGATGAGCGGCGTCCGCGCCTCGTCGATCAGAATCGAGTCGACTTCGTCGACGATGGCGTACGCGTGCTCGCGCTGCACCATCGCCTCGAGATCGAACTTCATGTTGTCGCGGAGGTAGTCGAACCCGAACTCGTTGTTCGTCCCGTAGGTGACGTCGCAGCCATAGGCTTCCTGCCGCTCGCGATCCCCATGCGAGTTCTGGATCACGCCAACCGTCAGTCCGAGAAAGCGATAAAGCCGGCCCATCCATTCGGAGTCACGGCGTGCGAGGTAGTCGTTCACGGTAACCACGTGAACGCCACGCCCCGTGAGGGCATTGAGGTAGACCGGCAGAGTGGCGACGAGCGTTTTGCCTTCGCCGGTCTTCATCTCCGCGATCTTGCCGCGATGGAGAACCAGGCCCCCCATCAACTGCATGTCGAAGTGGCGCATGTTGAGCGCGCGCTTGCCACCTTCACGGCAGATCGCAAACGCCTCTGGCAGCAGATCGTTCAGAGCCTCCTGCAGATCGGCGCGAGCCATCTTCAGTGTCGACTCGTCACGGGGGATCTCCCGCCGTGCCTCTTCCAGCGCCTGAACCACCGGCCGGAGCCTTTCCCGGAACTCTGCCGTCTTGCCACGCAGCTGCTCGTCGGTCAGAGCGCTGATCGCCGGCTCGAGCTCATTGATCTCTGCGACGATCGGCCGCATCGCCTTCACGTCCCGCTCGTGCTTCGATCCGAAGATCGCAGTCAGTACTTTGTCAATCATGTCGTTGGAACCTTATCAAAATCCGTCGTCCGGGAGCCGGAGGCCAATGCCGGAGGCACGTCTGTCTCACTGCCTCAGCAATTCCAGCCTGTCGTAGGCCATCCATGCCTGATGTGCCAGGAATATCACCAACCCGAAATAGAGCACCGCAATTGCCGCTCTCTGCAGCCCGCTGATCTCGTAGTAATGGACATCGGTTTTCTCCCTCACGATCGAGGCGTAGACCTGGAATGCGGCCAGGATGGCGATCACGATCACCAGAGGGTTCGGCTGGCTGATGACCTTGTAAACGACCGCTCCGCCGCCGATGACCCACATCCACTTGGTGACCGCCGCCGAAATCCTCCCGCCATCGAGCATTCCGATCGGAAGCAGGTTGAACAGATTGAGGGCAAATCCGAGAAAGGCGATCAGCAGATAAAGCGGGTCGTGCGTCCACTTGTAGACCTGGAGGAACACCAGCGAGGCGGCGGTACCGGCGACCGGTCCGGCGAGACCGATGATCGCATCCTCGTATGCCGTGCGCGGCTGATCCTTGAGGGTAACCGCCCCTCCGACGAATGGGATGAACACCATGAACCCGGTACGCAGCCCTCGCGCCCGGATCGCGATTGCGTGGCCGACCTCATGAATCAACGTCACGACCACGAAGCCGACTACTACCGCCAGCGGGGCCTGCGTCGTGTAGGCGGCGATCGTCACGACGAACGAGCCGCCGGCTACGGCGTACTGCATCGCCCCGAATCCTTCGAAGGGATTCACCATGAGCTGCCGTACCTTCTCCACCAGAAGAATGAGCAGACCCTTGGCCTTCAGCGCCGCCAGGCCAAGCAGCAGGGCGACACCGGAAAGGACTCTCGGCAGCGAACGGCGCTGCGGCGTAGCGGGTGTCATGGGAAGACGGCGGCACGGGGCCGCGCGCGGTGTACAACGCCGCAACTGCTTCCGTATTCCGTTGAGGGAACGTCAGGCGGTGGCTCGAACTTGCCGCCGCGAGAAGAGCAGCGGCGCAACCAGTACCAGAAGGGGAACCAGCACCCAGAGCCGTCCCGTAAGGAGGTCGTAATCCGCCAGCATCGCAGACCAGGTGATCCCGCTGATGTAGCCGAGACCGAATTCGAATGCGAGCGTGAGAGCGAGCCAGACCAGCCCCATGCTCATCGCGTCGCGCGTTGAGAACAGCGGCCAGCGCTTCAGGACCCAGGCGATATAGATCGAGAAGAACAGAAGCAGGAACACAGTGGACAACTGGCGTGCCTGCCACTCCGGGTAGGACCAGAGCAGCACGAGCTCACGGAACACCGCGTTCGCGAATGCGATGGGCACCATCGGTATCCAGGTCAGGAGCGCACGCCGTAGCAGCACGCCATACTTATCTCACGTTCCCAGAATGCAGAATGTGACGGGCGCCACAGCTGCCTCTTGAAATTCCGACTTCCATGACGGGCTCCTGGCATTCGAGGAACTGGTCTACGATTCCTGCGAATGTCCGATGTCGAGTTGCTTCGCCAGCAGCTGCGTGAGAGGGGATACCTCAGCCATGGGATCGAGCGCTGGTTCGCTCTCGATCCCTGGAGCTCCCGCACCTTCTGGCAGGAACTGCTACTGGTCGCGGCCAAAGCCGCAGCGCTGATCGCCCTCTTCGGTGCGCTCCCGCCAGCCGTCGTAATGCTCGTTCGGAACTACCCGCTGCAGGTCCTGGAGACGGCAGCCCTCTACCTCTCCTACGCCTCCGTCGTTTTCGTCTGGGGATTTCTGTTCGTCGTCCTCGCGGCCCTGATCATCAAAGTCCGTCCCGCTCTCCCGATCGACACGCCGCGGGCGCTACTGGCGATCTCACTCGGCAGTGGAGCGATCCTTCTTGCGCCCTTTGCCTTCTGGTGGTGGCGATTCGACACGGCACCCTCGCTGGCTGAGCTTCTGGCTGGCGGTACCGCGGTCGCGATCGCGTTTCTCTTCTCCTCACTCGTCGTGTCGGCAGCACTGCTCTCCTTCTCCATTCACGAGCTGCATCGGATCCCGACCCTTCACCAGAGATCGAGGGGAACTCCCATGGCGGTCGCCGCGGTCGTTCTGATCGCCATGCTGTTCGTTCCGGCCCTGACCGAACGCGAGCAGGCGTCACAAGCGCCCACGATGGTCGTGACCTCGCCGACCACGATCCGCGTTGCGCTGATCGCGGTCGACGGCCTCACGTGGGAGATCGTCCAGTCGAGGCCGGATCTCATCGCTACGCTGCCGCACGCCTATCGCGTCGAGGCGGCGGCAGGCGACTCGGCGGCAGAACGATGGGCATCACTCGGCACCGGAGTCTCGACCCCCGCTCACGGGGTGCGGGCAATAGAAGGTGTCAGGTTCCGCGGCGGGTCGCACGTCATCCAGCAGATCTCGCGCGCCGATCTCGTACTGCTGGATGCGGCGCCGCTGATCGGTCTCGCCCGGAGAGAGCCGCTCCCTCCAACGGTGCGTCGGAGAGATTACGTATGGGAGATCCTCGCGACCCGCGGAGTCTCCGCGGCCGCTGTGAACTGGTGGACGACCGCGGATTCACAGGAAGGCATCCTGCAGATCGCCGGACCGGAGTCGGTCTTCTCGGAAGCGCGCGGGGAACCTCTTCGGCTCGACCTCGTGGCGACGTCACGCTTCCTGCAGTTGGTCGAGAGACATCAGCCTCGCTTCGCGACGGTGTACCTTCCCGCGCTCGACGTCATTCTCAATCGCATGCCGATGGATCAATCGGCGCAGCTCACTGCCTCAATCCGCGCTCTGGACGGAGTGGTCAATGCGATCGCGCTGATGAAAGCTCACGGCTACGAAATCATCGTCGCCGGACTTCCGGGCGAGCGGCAGACCGGAGCCGCCTACCTCGGAGCCACCTTCCCCGTCGATGGAGTGGCGACCTCGTGGGACCTGGCGCCGACGCTGCTCGACCTCTTCCGGTTCCCGGCATCGCAGGAGATGGCGGGCCACTCCCGCCTCTCCGAAACACCGCAACCACGGATCGTCAGCTACGGCTCCCGAATCGATCCCGAGGGATCGCCGGTGATGAACCGCGACTATTACGAGAACCTGCGATCGCTCGGTTACATCCGCTGAACCGGCTCAGGTCCGCGGCGTGCCGGTCACGTTGCTGTTTGCCGCGATGGTCCCGCTGCCCTCTCCCGATGCGAGCGCAGGGCGCGCAACGGTGGAAGTGATTCCGACTGCTTCCGCGTACTTCAGATACGTGTCGATCGACGCGATGACGACTCGAGCCTCGACCGTGATCAGGTCGATACCAACGAGTGAGATTCGAACCCAGGCATCGACGACGATGCCTTTGTCGAGAATCCGGTCGAGTACGTCAATGAGACTCGTGCCGCCCGGAGCGCGCTCCACAGCCATGATCTACCTCCCCTTTCTCTCTCCCGCCTTGCCCCCGGCGGGAATCTCTCGTGCACTTAATTGCTGTTCGAGCTCAGCGACGCGGCTCCGCAGTTCCTCGTACTCCTGCGCCTCCGCCAGACTTCTGGCGTCACTCGAATAGAAACGGTCGGAGCGCCACCAGTTGATCCCGATGGCCTCGGCTTTGTCGATGGAACAGATCACGAGCCGCAGCTGAATGGTCAGCAGCTCCACGTTCGCGAGCGAGACTTTCACATCGCCGGCAACGACCAGACCTTTGTCGAGAATCTTGTCGAGAATGTCGACGAGCCCTTGAGGCTGTCGCTGGAGTTCGCCTGCCAAAATCCGCCCCCTTCCGTGTGGACAGACGTGTAACGGATTCGCTCACGTCCGTCAACCCAAAAGGACTTTGGCGAACCCATGCGTTTTCAGTGCCATTGGCGAGGGGCGAAATTGAAAATTGAAAATTGAAAATTGAAAATGGGGAACCGGGAAGGGCGGGGGAAGGGGGATGGCGTACGGCGGGCGAGACGCCCGCGAGCGGGCGAGGACGCCCGCGGTACGGCAGGCGGGACGCCTGCGCTACAAAAAACCGAGGAACCGAGGAACCCCGAGGAACCCCGAGGAACCCCGAGGAACTCCGAGGAACTCCGAGGAACCCCGAGCCTTGTCGCCCCTCTCCCCGCGATTTTAGCGGGGAGAGGGTGGCCGAAGGCCGGGTGAGGGGCTGCGCCACCGGCTATACACGAGCAAGTTGCAAGTGCAGGGCGGTGGCCCCCCCTCATCCGCCTTC
>DASVLC010000440.1:0-21611 GCA_036385045.1 Thermoanaerobaculia bacterium
TCACGTATCAGTGGTACATCGGAAGCAGCGGCAACACGACGTCACCGACCGGCACGGGTTTATCAACACTGAACGTCTCTCCAACGTCAAATACGAATTACTGGGTCCGTGTGACCGGTCAGTGCGGTTCTGCGGCAGACAGCAATACCGCCACCGTAACGGTCACGGAGCCATGCGCGACTCTTTCAATCTCGGCGCAGCCCGCCGGGAGCTCGATCGTGCAGGGAGCGTCGGCCGACCTCAGCGTAACGGCAAGCGGGACGGGACTCACCTATCAGTGGTACCGCGGAAACAGCGGAGTCATCAACAACCCGTTGTCGGGCGCCACCTCGTCCACGCTGCAGATCGCCCCGACGACGACGACGAACTACTGGGTCCGCGTCAGAGACTCGTGCGGGGTGTCCGTCAACAGCAACCATGCGACGGTGACGGTCTGCGTTCCTTCCTCCATCTCTTCGCATCCGCAGTCCACATCGATCGTCACCGGCAGTTCGACGAACCTGCATGTCAGCGCAGGAGGGACGGGGCTTACCTATCAGTGGTTCATCGGAAGCAGCGGCGACACGACGTCACCGACCGGCACGAATTCCTCGTCGCTGAACGTCTCTCCGACGTCGACGACGAGCTACTGGGTTCGCGTGACCGGCCAGTGCGGAGATCCGGTGAACAGCAACACCGCGACCGTGACGGTGACCGAGTGCGCTCCACCCACGATTACCGGTCACTCCGGTTCGGTCTCGATCCAGGCTGGGAACTCGACGATGCTGGCCGTCTTCACGAACGGCACGGCACCGTTCACCTACCAGTGGTACATCGGCAACAGCGGTGATACCTCGAATCCGACCGGAACCAATTCATCGTCTCTCAACGTGTCTCCCGCGACGACGACGACCTACTGGGTTCGGGTGACCGGTCAATGCGGAAACCCGGAAGACAGCATTTCGATGACCGTGACCGTGACGGCCGGATGCACGGCGCCGTCGATCGTTACACAGCCACAGTCGATCTCTGTCGGTGAAGGTCAGCCTGCGATACTCACGGTGGCCGCCTCAGGCACGGCACCGTTTACGTATCAGTGGTACGCCGGAACCACAGGGAACACCGGATCGCCTGTCACAGGAGGCACCGCAGCCACGCTGCAGGTGACACCCTCCGTGACGACGACGTACTGGGTCCGGGTCACCGGTCAGTGCGGGTCGCCGGCCGACAGCGCCCCAGCCACGGTCACCGTGAGCGCGTGTACGGCGCCTGCGATCGTCTCGCTGACTCCAGCGCAGAGCGTCGTCTCAGGAGCGACGATCGATCTTTCCGTCGTGGCAAGCGGCACAGCGACGCTGCAGTACACCTGGTTCGAAGGGGAGCTCGACGACACCTCGAAGCCGATCGGAGCGACCGCCACCGTAAACCGCAAGATCGAGAAGTCGACGAAGTTCTGGGTGAGGGTAATCAATGGTTGTGGCGAGATTCGAAGCTCATCGGTCGAGATCACGGCGACTCCGTCGCGGTTGAGGGCAGTTAGGAGGTAGGGAACAGAGGCCGAGGGGGTCGCGCGGCTCGCGCGATCGCCGATGGCGTCTCGCCATCGGTGGCGCTCAGAAGAAGGGCGACGACCCATTGATGGGCGTCTCGAGAGCTACCACGGTCGGTCTGCTCATTCAAAGCCCGCCGCCGGCCGGGAGACCGGCGGGGATCGCGCGAGGCCGCGCGACCCCCGGGCGGTCTCGCAACTTGACTCCACGCCGAATGCAGCCAAAATACGCCCCCTATGACTAAGGGAATCATCCTGGCCGGCGGCTCGGGAACGAGGCTCTACCCGATCACTTCGGTCGTCTCCAAACAGCTCCTGCCGATCTACGACAAGCCGATGATCTATTACCCGCTGACGACGCTGATGCTCGGCGGAGTCCGCGACTTCCTGATCATCACCACGCCGCAGGACCAGCCTCTGTTCCGGCAACTCCTGGGCGACGGGAAGCAGTGGGGAATCGAGATCTCTTACGCAATCCAGACGCATCCCCGCGGGCTTGCAGACGCGTTCATCCTCGGCAGGGACTTCGTTGCAGGCGATCCGAGCTGCCTGATTCTCGGTGACAACATCTTCTATGGCCACGGCCTCACTCCGATGTTGCGTGATGCGGCCGCGTGCACTGCAGGTGCGACTGTGTTCGCGTACCGCGTTCACGATCCGGAGCGCTACGGCGTGGTCGAGATCGATGAGACGGGGCGGGCGCTCTCGATCGAGGAGAAGCCGGCCCGTCCGAAATCCAATCTTGCCGTCACGGGCCTCTACTTTTACGACTCGCAGGTGACCGAGATTGCTGCGAGCCTGAAACCCTCTCCGCGCGGGGAGCTCGAGATTACCGACGTGAACCGTGTCTACCTCGAAAGGGGAGAGCTCCAGGTGGCCCAGCTCGGTCGCGGCTACGCCTGGCTTGACACCGGAACGCAGGAGTCGCTGCTGGCGGCCTCGAACTTCGTCGAGACGGTCGAGTTGCGACAGGGGTTGAAGATCGCATGCCCCGAGGAGGTCGCGTATCGGGTAGGAGCGATCGATGCGACCCAGGTGCGTCAGCTCGCCTCACGTCTCGGCAACAGCGCCTACGGAAAATACCTGATCAAGATGCTCGAAGAGGGGTGAGGCGATCATCGGTAGAATGCGCGCATGACTCAGCGGCGTGCCCTCGTCACCGGCATCACGGGCCAGGATGGCTCCTACCTGACCGAGCTTCTGCTCGAGAAGGGTTACGAAGTTCACGGCGTGATCCGCCGCTCCTCGTCCTTCAACACGGCCAGAATCGATCACCTTTATCAGGACCCGCATGAAACGTCGCGTCAGCTGGTCCTCCATTACGGCGATCTGAACGACGCTTCCTCGCTGAACAGGATTCTCCGGGTCGCCCGGCCGGATGAGATCTACAACCTGGCAGCACAGAGCCACGTGAAGGTGTCGTTCGACACCCCTGAGTACACGAGTGAGATCGGCGGGCTGGGCGCGCTCAGGTTGCTCGAGGCGATCCGGGAGCTGGCCATCCAGCCGCGCATCTATCAGGCGTCATCCTCGGAGATGTTCGGCGCGTCGCCTCCGCCACAGAGCGAGACCACTCCCTTTTACCCGCGCAGTCCCTACGCGATCGAGAAACTCTTTGCCTACTGGGCGACGGTGAACTATCGCGAGGCGTACGGTCTGTTTGCGGTGAATGGCATCCTCTTCAACCACGAGTCGCCACGGCGGGGCGAGACGTTTCTGACGCGCAAAGTGACGCGCGCGGTCGGTCGCATTCGTCACGGGCTGCAGGACCGGCTGCACGTCGGCAACCTCGAGGCGAGGCGAGACTGGGGCTTCGCGGGAGATTTCGTCGAAGCGATGTGGCGGATGCTCCAGAGCGACGCCCCGTCCGACTACGTGATCGCGACCGGCGAGTCGCACTCGGTGCGCGAGTTCTGCGAGAGGGCGTTCAGCGAAGTCGGCTACGAGCTCGTCTGGCGAGGCTCCGGGGAGGATGAACAGGGAGTGGACGCGCTCACGGGAACACCGCTGGTCGACATCGATCCGCGCTACTACCGCCCGACGGAGGTCGATGATCTCTGCGGAGACGCGTCGAAGGCGAAGCGGGACCTCGGGTGGTCACCCCGAACGTCGTTCGACGAGCTGGTGTCGATGATGGTTCGCTCAGACCTCGAGCTGGCGGCAAGGGAAGCGAGGATGCAGGGTTGAAGTCTTCGTTCTGGCGCGACCGGCGCGTGCTGCTGACCGGAGGAGGCGGGTTTCTCGGAAGTCATCTGCGTGAGCGTCTGGAAAGCCTCGGAGTTGGCGCTCTCGATGCGCCGCGGTCCGCGGACGTCGACCTTCGAGATGCAGCTGCCGTGGCGAAGCGTCTGCAGGAGTTTCGCCCCGACCTCGTCATTCATGGAGCGGCGGTCGTCGGCGGTATTGGAGCAAACCGCAAGCATCCAGGCCGCTTCTTCTACGACAACGCTCTGATGGGACTCAACCTGATCGAGCAGTCGCGACTTGCCGGAGTCGGCAAGCTGGTCTGCCTCGGCACGGTCTGCTCGTATCCGAAATTCACTCCCGTTCCGTTCCGCGAGGAAGAGCTCTGGAACGGATATCCCGAGGAGACCAACGCTCCCTATGGACTCGCGAAGCGAATGCTGCTCGTCCAGCTCCAGAGCTATCGGGCAGAGTACGGATTCAATGGAATCTTCCTGCTGACGGTGAATCTCTACGGTCCGAACGACAACTTCGATCTCGAGACGTCACATGTCATTCCGGCGATGATCCGCAAGTTCATCGAAGCGCGGGACTCGGGTACGGAGACGGTCACCCTATGGGGAGACGGGAGTCCGACGCGTGAGTTCCTCTACGTCGACGACGCGGTGCAAGGCATTCTTCTGGCCGCTGAGCGTTATGACGGGGAGGAACCGGTAAACCTCGGCACAGGAGTGTCGAACAGCATTTCCGAGATGGCCAGCCTGATCGCGGAAGCCACCGGTTACCGCGGCAGCATTGAATGGGACACGACGAAGCCGGGCGGCCAGCCGCGCCGGCAGCTCGATATCTCCCGCGCGCGAGATCGTTTCGGATTCGAGCCGAAGATCGCGCTCGATGAAGGACTGAAACGAACCGTGGAGTGGTACGAGCAGACGCGTTTGCAGAGCGCTCGATAGTTGTGCTTACATGCGACGCTTTGCCGGCCGGCGCACCAGTGCTCCGGGCTGTCAGGCTCGGATTGGTTCAATGAAGGTACTCGTAACCGGCGCTGCCGGATTCATCGGATCGCACGTCGCGCGGCGTCTTCTCGACCGCGGCGACGAGGTCATTGGACTCGACAACCTCAATGACTACTACGACCCGGCGTTGAAAGAGGCTCGCCTCCGGCTGCTCGAGCCGAGTGACGCATTCCACTTCGAACGGCTCGACATCGGTGACAAGAGCGGTGTCGAGCGCCTGTTCGAGGCGCAGCGGCCGGACCGTGTCGTCCACCTCGCGGCGCAGGCCGGGGTTCGCTACTCCCTTACGAATCCGCATGCCTACGTGGACAGCAACCTCACCGGTTTTCTGAACATACTCGAGGGATGCAGGCACTTCGATGTCGCGCATCTCGTGTACGCGTCTTCGAGCTCGGTTTACGGATCGAATTCGCGGCAGCCTTTCTCCGAGCATCACAACGTCGACCATCCCGTTTCGCTCTACGCGGCGACGAAGAAGGCGAATGAGCTGATGGCTCACACCTACGCCCATCTCTTTCGGGTCCCCTGTACCGGCCTGCGCTTCTTCACGGTGTACGGCCCGTGGGGCCGGCCTGATATGGCGCTGTTCAAGTTCACACGAGGCATTCTCGCCGGTGAACCGATTCCCGTTTTCAACGAGGGACGCATGGTTCGCGACTTTACCTACATCGACGACATCGCCGAGGGAGTCATTCGCGTTCTCGACAAACCGGCAGAGCCCGATCCCGAGTTCGATTCGAACGATCCCGACCCGGCCCGGAGCTCCGCGCCGTACCGTCTCTTCAACATCGGGAACAACCGTCCAGTCCATCTGCTCGACTACATCCGAGTGCTCGAGGAGATCCTCGGCCGTAAGGCGGAGCTGGAGCTCCTGCCGATGCAGCCGGGTGACGTCCCCTCGACGATGGCGGACATGAGCGAGCTCGAGAAGGCGGTTGGCTTCCGTCCCTCGACGACGATGGAAGAGGGGATTGCGGCATTCGTGAGCTGGTACAAGGGGTACTACCGGCTCGAGTGAGGGAAGAGCTTTTACCTCTGGCCCGTCATCGCCGCCAACGAGCCTGATGCTTGTCATCCAGAGCCGCCGAAGCCCCGGGGGCGGGCGGCTTTCCAGGCGCGCCGCAGATCGCCGTCATTTGCTTCTAATGACACGTCGACACGAAGCGCCGTAGGCGCGATTGACATTAGCCCAGGACGAAGTCCTGGGAAATGTCCGTTCATAAAAGCAGTCCCGTAAGGGACGATTGAAACGATCTTCAATCGTCCCTACGGGACTTCCACTTCGATCGCGATCTACCCAGGACTGGCGTCCTGGGCTAATGTCAATCGCGCCTACGGCGCTGTTCGCCCGTCAGACGATCGGTTTCGGATTCGGGAATGTCATCGGCGCATCACCGGCGCCCGTACCGTCCTTTCTCGGATGACAGGAGCTGTTCCGTCATCTCTCTCCTCGCGCGATGGTTATTGTCTCGATCCTGCCGGTTGCAGATAGAATCAAAAACCACGCGACCGGAACTCGGACATGCTCCTCGCTCTTCTGCAGCTTCTCCTCGTCTGCCTCGCCGGATATGGCGTGTTCCTGCTCTACCGGCGAGCTGCGTCACCGGGAGGCTGGCTCGCTGCGGCCGTGGCTACGGGATTTCTGATTCGCGCCATCAGCGGTCAGCTTCTCTTCTGGATCTCGTGGCTTCGTCTGCCGATCGGGGAGGGCCTGCAGACGCGCAGGGGCTTCTGGTTTTACGCCCTCGACGCGATGATGTACTTCCGAAAGGCCGGCGAGGCAGCAAGTGGCGGGGTGGTCGAAATTCTCCAGTTCTCACGCACGGAGGCCTCGCCGTTCTTCACGCAGGTGTTTGCTGCCGGCATCTATCTGTTCGGCAGAGTGCCTTCTGTCGGACTGCTGTTGAATCTTGCGGCTTTCGTCGCCACCTGCGCCGTGATCGTCGCTATCGCGCCGCCGGGGCGGCTTTCCACGATCGCGGTCGCCGCGGTGAGTCTTTCACCTTCCGGGATTCTCTGGTCGACTCAGCCGCTGAAGGACATTCTCTTTTCGTTCCTTCTCGTCGCCTTTTTCGGTGCGATAGCGCTCTGGCTGCGGCAGGAGACCTTCAGCCGCTATCTGCTGTGGGGCTCGGTCGTCGTCGCGATCGTCTACGCCGTCGGCGGGATCCGCTGGTACGCCGCTCTCTTTCTTCTCGTCGCGATGACGCTCTTCGTCTTCACGGCATCGCTGCAGGCGAGGGGCCGGGCAAGGACTCTCGCCGCTGGTCTTCTGATGATCGTGGCTTCGACCGCGACCTTCATGGTGAGTGCCGGTCCTTACATTCCGAGTTGGCTCCAGCAGGCACTGAAACCGTGGGAGAGCCGCGCGAACGCGAGTGAACGAGGACCTCTCAGCGGGATGGCTGCAGCGGCAGACCGGACCCGCAGCGGTTTCGACTCGACAGGAGGGGCGACGCTGATCCGACCGGGAGATCGGCTGGCCCCAATGCTGGGATCTGGCGGCAGCGCTGATACCAGGACGATGCGTCTGGCTACCGGAGTCGCGGCGGGGACACTCCCGCTTTCGATCGCGAAGGGGCTCGGTCTGATCGAGGTGGGTGGCGGCAGGGGGATGTGGCTCTTCGTCGAGCTCGACACCCTCGTGTTCGACCTTCTACTCGTCGTCGTCCTGGTGGTCCTGTTTGATTCTCTGCGCAAGCGAGCGATCCCATCGCCCCTCACTGTGCTGCTCCTGAGCACGGCAATTCTGCTGGGCGGAGCGGTTTTCTACGTGGTATCTAACTATGGAACCCTCTTTCGCCACCGTCAGATGGTCTATGTCACGCTGGCCCTCGTCCCGGTAGCTGTGGCGCTGACACGGCAGAAGACAGTGCTATCAGTCGATGACGACGTCTATCGCGAGCCGCGCGTCTCTTCGGGCGGCGAGGCCACAGTCTGAATTGTGTCCGAGGTGAATGTGTCCGAGGTGAATATGAGCACAACAGTCGAGGCGACGGAGTCGGACACGCTCGAGCAACTGCTGCAGAAGATCGAACGGCGGACCGCTCGAGTCGGGGTCATCGGCCTCGGGTACGTCGGATTACCTCTGGTGCTTCTCTTCGAAGAGCAGGGATTCCCGGTCATCGGCTTCGATGTCGACGAGGCGAAAGCCGCGGCGCTGATGCGAGGCGAATCGTACATCCGGCACATCGGTGAGGATCGCATCAGGCGGGCATTTTCGGGCGACCGAGTCAGCGCTACGACGAACTTCGGGCGGCTCTCCGATTGCGATGCCATCCTGATCTGCGTTCCCACGCCGTTGGGAAAACACAGAGAGCCGGACCTCAAGTACATTCGGATCACGGCCGAAACGATCGCGGCGACACTGCGACCCGGGCAACTCGTCGTGCTCGAGTCGACGACCTATCCTGGAACGACGCGCGAGGAACTGCTGCTGCGTCTGGAGGAGACAGGGCTCGTATGCGGCCGTGACTACTTCCTCGCGTTCTCCCCCGAGAGAGAGGATCCGGGCAACGAGAGGTACGACACGAAATCGATCCCGAAAGTCGTCGGCGGAATCGATGGACCGTCGTTGAAGGCGGCTCAGGCACTCTACGCCGCAGCGATCGACACGGTGGTTCCCGTTTCTTCCGCCGAGGTGGCGGAGTCGGCAAAGCTCCTCGAGAACATCTTTCGCGCGGTGAACATCGCACTCGTCAATGAGATGAAGGTGGTGTTCGAGAGGATGGGAATCGATGTGTGGGAGGTGATCGAGGCGGCCAAGACGAAGCCGTTCGGCTTCATGCCCTTCTACCCGGGTCCAGGGCTTGGAGGCCACTGCATCCCGCTCGATCCGTTCTATCTGACATGGAAAGCGGCGGAGTACGGGACGTGGGCTCGTTTCATCGAGCTCGCCGGTGAGATCAATGCCTCGATGCCGCGATATGTGGTCGATCGGACGGTCGAAGCAGTCAACCGCACCGGGCGGAGTATCGTCGGTGCGACGATCCTGGTCCTCGGTCTTTCGTACAAACCGGACATCGATGACGACCGCGAGTCGCCATCGTTCGAACTGATCGAAATGCTCCAGGAACGGGGCGCTGTGGTGTCGTACTGTGATCCCTACGTTCCCGCGGCACGACGTGGGCGCAAGCACGATCTCGGCCTTCAGTCCGTGCCGTGCACACCCGAGGAGTTTGCGAAGTACGACGCGGTGCTCGTTTCGACACCACACCGGCAGTTCAAGGATCCCGAGCTGTACCGGGATGTGAAGCTCGCGATCGACACGCGCAATATCCTGCCTCGGGACGCCGGCCTGAATGTCGTGAGGGCCTGACCGAGTGTGCGGAATTGCCGGCGCGTTCCTGAGACGGGAGGCGTCACGCGATGCGCTTCGCGAGGCCGCCACGGCGATGAGCTCGTGTCTGCGACATCGTGGTCCTGATGACGCCGGCGAATGGATCGACGATGCGAACGGACTGATGCTGGCCTTCCGACGGCTGTCGATCATCGACGTCTCGCCGGCCGGGCATCAGCCGATGGTTTCAGCCAGCGGCCGCTACGTGCTCGTCTTCAATGGAGAGGTCTACAACTTCGCCGCCATTCGTGCGGAGCTCGAGGGAACTGGTGCGGCGCCGGACTGGAGAGGACATTCCGATACGGAAGTGATGCTCGCGGCAATCGAGCGATGGGGACTGGATGACGCCCTGGGGCGTTTCATCGGGATGTTCGCGATTGCCTTGTGGGACCGGACGGATCGCGTTCTTCACCTGATCCGGGACCGCATGGGAGTGAAGCCGCTGTACTACGGCTTCATTGGCGACGCGGTGCTGTTCGCCTCGGAGTTGAAGTCGGTGGTCGCCCATCCGCTGTTTCGTGGTGAGATCGATCGGGATGTCGTCTCGCTGTACACACGCTTTGGCTACGTTCCGACTCCCCACGCAATCTATCGCGGCTTCAGAAAGCTCAGCCCTGGCTGCATCGTGTCGATCTCGCCGGGGAGCGGCCGGGCGGAGCCACGGCCCTGGTGGGACCTGGAGTCGGTGGTTGTCGCTGGAGTGAACGATCGGTTTACCGGTTCCGAGGATGAAGCAGTCGACATGGTCGACCGCGTCGTTTGCGATGCCGTTCGTCTCAGGATGGTTTCCGACGTCCCTCTAGGAGTGTTTCTGTCGGGTGGGATCGACTCCTCTCTCGTCGCTGCCGTAATGCAGAAGCAGAGCAGCACTCCGGTAAGGACGTTCTCGATCGGGTTTCGCGAGAACGTCTACGATGAAGCCCCTCATGCGGCGGCGGTCGCGCGTCACCTCGGCACCGAACATACCGAGCTGTACGTCAGCGCGCAGGAAGCATTGGATGTCATTCCGATGCTGCCCGCGATGTACGACGAGCCCTTCGCCGACTCGTCGCAGATCCCAACCTATCTCGTATCGAAGCTTGCGCGACAGTCGGTCACCGTGAGTCTCTCCGGGGACGGCGGCGACGAGTTGTTCGGTGGTTACAGCCGCTACGTTCTCGGGCGAAAGCTCTGGCAAAGAACGGAAGCGTTGCCGCGGCCCCTCCGTCTGGCGGCCGGGCGGCTGTTGCGCGCACTGCCGGTCGGGGGATGGAACAGATTGCTCTCGCCGGAATCGAGTGTCCTGCCTGCCCGCCTGCGCCGGCAGCGAGCCGGCGAGCAGATTCACAAGCTATCGCGAGCAATGGAGAGCAGGAGCGCCGATGCTCTTTACCGCGGAATGGTTACGTTCTTCGACGAGCTCGTTCCGGATGTCCGTCCTCTTCCAGTCGTCGTCATGGACGATCGAAACCAGCGTTTCCTCGAGGATTTTACCGAGAGGATGATGTATTTCGACCAGGTCTCCTACCTGATGGACGACATCCTGGTGAAGGTGGACCGCGCGAGCATGGCGGTCAGTCTCGAAGCGCGCGAGCCACTGCTTGATCACCGTCTGGTCGAGCTTGCGTGGAGACTTCCACTCCACTTCAAGCTCCGCAACGGGAAGGGCAAGTGGATTCTCCGGGAAGTGCTGGCCAGGCACGTGCCGAGACATCTGTTCGAGCGCCCGAAAATGGGCTTTGCTCTGCCGCTCGATGCCTGGCTCCGCGGTCCGCTGCGTGACTGGGCCGAAACGCTTCTCGAGCCCCGGCGTCTCCTGGCGGAAGGCTACTTCGATGTCCGGCAGGTGAGGGCGCTCTGGAGTGACCATCTCAACGGCCGCGGCGAGTGGCAGCATCACATCTGGATCGTGCTGATGTTCCAGGCGTGGCTGGATGAGAACCGGTGAAACTGGTTAGGCCCGTGTGGGGGTGATCCCTTGCTGAGTTTCTAAGAAACTCCCAGTGTTTATGCGGCTTTCCCGAGCCCGGACCCGAGCCCGAGCCCGAGCCCGAATCGCAATCCCGAAAAGCCGGGCCCGGGCCCGGGCCCGGGTTTCTCACTCTCGGTCGTGGCGCAGCGCGCCGTCCTTTGCTCGGGATGACATGCGGGTGACATCTGGCGAAAAAAGGGTATCCACAGAATCAAAGGGACGCCAGGTCTACTTCTCCATCGTGAGGATATGTGGCGGCAGGGTGTCGGCATCGCTGCGCGGGGCCGCTTTGGCCAGGCGTGCTGATCCGCCGGGAACAAGATCCTCTTCCGCGACAGGCCGCAACTCGATGGACATCCTCTCGACGGGAATGCTGGCGCTCTCGCATTCCCGGAAGATCTGTCGCAGGCGCGGGAGGGGTACCTTGCGAGTGGAGAGGAGCAGCGTCTCGGCATCCAGCTCTCGGCACAGGGTCTCGAGCGACTGGTCCCCCGAGTAGACCTTCAGTCCGTGGAGCATCTTGCCGGTTTTGCGTTCGTCATCGTCGACGAATCCGACCGCGACGTACTGCAGCACCTCGTTGTTGTTCAGCTCACGGCACACCAGTTCACCGGCATCACCCGCGCCGAAGATCAGGACGCGTTTACCGGTCCGCGAGTGAGGCACCGGAATCGCGCGTCGCAACAGTCTGAAGGCGAAACGACTGGCGGTGACGAGGAATAGGAGAAACAGACCGTCAAGGAGGAAAACGATTCTCGAAAACCCCTCGAAGCTGAAGGCGAAGAGGACGAGAAGGATCGTGCCGATGGATCCGGCAGCGACGGCTCGGATGTACGAGATGACGTCGTCCATGCCCGCATAGCGCCAGATCCCGCGATAGATGCCGGTGACCAGGAAGGCCAGCAATTTGATGGCAACGACGGCGGGAAGCGTCCGCATGAACAGCTGCCAGTCCGGCTGTCGCTGGTTGAGGGGCCCGAATAGCGAGGCGTAGGCGAGGTAGTACGCGAAGACGATCAGAAAAACATCGAGACTCAACTCGAAGATCCGGCGCTTGTAGGAGAGATCGATCAGGAACGCAACCAGCGGCCTCTGTGTGGCTGTCTCGAGGTCTTTCTCGCTGTACACACGCACGCGGGCGAGGTAGACGCCGGTCAGCGCCAGCACGAGGGCGAAGCCGAGAATGAGAGCGACGCTCACGTCGATCTCCATACGGCGGACGCCGATCGCGATGGTTCCACCGAGAGCCGCCAGGACGTACATCATCCAGACCGCATGCCGCTCAGTCAGGCCCAGCGCGACGAGTCTGTGCGAAGTGTGGTCGCGTCCTCCCTGCGAAGCGGGCCTCCCGGCAAGCTTGCGCATGAGCGTCACGAAGGTCGTGTCGAAAATCGGGATACAGAGAACGAGCACCGGCACAGCGAGTGCGCCGATGACGCTGCGTGATCGCCCGCCGCCGGCCTGGCTTGCAAGCAGTGTCGCGCTCGCGAGAAAGAAGCCGATGAACATCGAGCCGCAGTCGCCCATGAAAACAGACGCGGGGTTGTGGTTGTAGATCAGAAATCCGATCAACGCTCCGGCGAACGCGGCAAGCATCATCGCCTGCCCGGGCCGGCCGTTGAGTACAAACGTCACGGCGAGAGTCAGTCCCGCGATCGCCGCCACCCCCGCTGCGAGGCCGTCCATGTTGTCGAGCATGTTCACCGCATTCGTCACGCCGACGAGCCAGACGAACGTGATGATCATGTTCAGCGTGAACGAACCGGTCCACGGCAGGACGAGGCCGACGTAGACGATGCCGGCTGCCGCACAGATCTGAGCGGCCAGCTTCTGGTAGGGCTTGAGGTGGATGAAGTCGTCGACCAGCCCGATCAGAAACAGAAAGCTGCTTCCGGCGATCACCGCCCATTTCTCGGCGGTCAGGGGGACGAATGCGAAGACGGTTCCGATGACCGCGATGAAGATGGCCACGCCCCCGAGCATTGCCGTCGGCTTGCGATGCCATCGGTCACTCTTCGGAACTGCGACCGAGCCGATCCTGCGTGCAAAGGCCCTCACCAGCGGAGTCACCGCGGCAGCGGCGGCGAGCGCGACCAGGAAGGCAGCAATGAGCGGCTGACCGTTTTGCATTCAGGGATGGCGCGATTTCGGAACGCCAGCACAAACTTATTCGGTTTCCCGCGAATACGCAAGCCGGCTCAGCACGCTTCCCGGTCGCCGCTCAGATGCGATCGGTATGAAAGGCGATCACGCTCCGGAGGATGTCGTCGAGTCGCGTTTCCGGCTGGAATCCAACCAGCGCGGCAACTTTCGAGATGTCGGGTACCCGGCGGGGCATGTCCTCGAATCCCTCTTCGTACGCCTCGCTATAAGGCACGTGAACGATCTCCGAAGAAGAATCGGTCAGCTCTCTGATCCTCCGGGCGAGCTCATCGATCGAGATCTCTTCGTTCGACCCGATGTTGAACACTTCTCCGACGGCATCGTCGTGGTCCATCACTTTCAGCAATGCCCCGACGACGTCGCCGACATAGCCGAAGCAGCGCGTCTGTTTCCCGTCTCCGTACACCGTGATGGGGCGACCCGCCAGCGCCTGTTTGACGAGAGTCGGGATGACCATTCCGTACTGCCCGGTCTGTCGGGGACCGACCGTGTTGAAGAGACGGACGACGATCGTCGGCAGCCGCTTTTCCCGCCAGTAGGCGAGAGCAAGAAACTCGTCGATCGCCTTCGAACAGGCATAACTCCAGCGACCCTTCGTCGTCGCTCCCAGCACCAGATTCCCATCTTCACGGAAGGGAACCTGATCGCTGAGACCGTAGACCTCGGACGTCGACGCGATGAGCACTTTTTTCTTCTTCCTGTTGGCGGCCTCGAGCACGCACTCCGTGCCGCGGACGTTCGTTTCGATCGTCCGGACAGGGCTCTCGACGATCAGCTTCACGCCGACGGCCGCCGCGAGATGGAAGACGACGTCGCACAGGTCGACGAGCTCTGCCAGGACCGCCTGGTTCTGGACGGTATCGATGGTGTAGTGAAACCGCGGGTCGGCCTTCAGGTGCTGGATGTTCTCGATGCTGCCGGTGGAGAGGTCATCGATGATGTAGACCTCGTCGCCGCGATTCACGTACGCATCGGCAAGGTGTGAGCCGATGAAGCCCGCCCCGCCAGTGATCAGGACTCGCACGTCTTACTCCTTCTTTCCGCTGAGTGCCACCGGCGTTCTATCACGTCCGGGCGGCAGAGCTGCACGTCGAATGTCAGACGACCCATTTTGCGGAGCAGCGGAATGGAGGGTGGGCAACATTCAAGTGCCGGCCGGGCCGCCCGTGAGCTCCCGGTAGAGCTGGGCGATGTCGCCGAGGAGACGTTCTTTCGACCGGGTGGACTTTACATACTCTCTTCCGGCCGCGGCGAGCTGGTGGCGGAGCGCCGGATCGCCGGCGAGGCGCTCGAGTCCAGCCGTGAGCCCCTCTTCATCATTGGACGCCGCGGTCACGCCCCGCTGTCGGATCTCGAAACGGCCGGGCGTCTCGATCGTTTCGATCGCACTCCCCAGCACGTCCCCTACGCCACCGACCGCTGTGCTGATGACCGGCACACCCGACGCCATCGCCTCGAGCAGCGTCAAAGGGGTGCCTTCGTTGAGCGAGGTGAGCATGACGATGCCGGCTGTCGCGTAGATCTCTTCGACAGGACGTGTTCCTTCGAACCGGACATCGAGACTCAAGCTCGCGGCGCGCCGCTCGAGCGATCTGCGTTCGGACCCGTCGCCGTAGACGACGAAACGGATTGCCGGATCGCGGTCCCGCATGCGGGCCGCGACGCGAAGAAAGAGCTCGTGATTCTTGATGGCGGTGAGTCTTCCGACGATCGCGACGACGAGGGGATCCTCTGACGCGGAGTCGCGCCTCGTATGGAACGAATCGAGGTCGAGTCCGAGAGGAATCACACGGAACTGCTCCGGCCGGCCGACATTGAAGCGCGACTGGATTTCCTCGCGCTGCTGCTCGCTGATCGTGACGATGACGTCGGTGACCATCCAGGCGAGGAGGCGTTCGATCAGAAGGAACAAAGTGGTTTTGGCCCGTCCGTAGTAGCTGTGGAACACATGCCCGTGAAACGTATGGACGAAGCGGACGTTGCGCGGTCGTCCAACGAGGGTGCCGGGACTGAGCCATCGATAGAGCCAGCCGGCCAGCCGGCCCGAGGTCCCGGCCTTGGCGGTATGTGTATGGACGATGTCGGGGCGGAATTGCAGGAAGAGACGGAAGAGCTTCCAGACGGTGACCATGTCTCGCGGGGAGATCTCGCGGCTCATCTCGGGAATCACCAGGGGAGTGACTCGGTGGTCATGGGCGAACTGCGACATGTCGTCTTCGCCCGGGGGAACGGTTCCGGTGACGAGCAGCGTCTCGAAGTCGGCGTCCGGCAGACCTGCCGTCAGCCATACGACGTGACGAGCCGGCCCGCCGACGTTGAGCCGCGCGATGATGCGAGCGACGCGGATGCGCCGTTCAGTCATCCTGATCTTCACGCCCTTCGAGTTCCTGGCGGAGCCGCTCGCGCACGCGGCGTCTGGTCTCGATATGGTTGATGGTGCCGCTGCGCGGGGAGAACCTTCGCGCCTTGACGTAGGCCTCGACCGCTTCGTCGTAGCGCCCGAGCCGCACGAGTACATTTCCGAGTGCGCTGTAGATCTCAGGCCGTTGCTCGATCTCGAGGAGGCGACCATAGGTCACGGAAGCCTCTTCGTAACGTCCTACCAGCTGCTCGTTGAGTGCGAGAGCCATGTAGAGATCGGGGACCGCGGGACACTGCTCGAGCAGCCGTCGCAACTCGTCGATGTTTTTCCGTGCGCGGGCGGAAATCTCGTGTTGTGACGGAGATTTCTCGGTCTGGATCGTCATCCGAAGCAGCCGGTCCTTCGCCGTGTCGCAGCGCCATGGCCGCACGATCAGCCGGTTCGTGAATAACGCAGCGGCCGCGATGCTGGCCGTGAGCAGGAGGATGCCGGCCAGCGGTCTCACAGGCGCCTCCATCCGACGATCAGCGCGGCAATCGTCACGATCAGGTGGCGCGTAATCGCCAGGTGGAGCGGGAACTGAGCGAGACAGAGCACCGCGAGTGTGACGGCGAAGGGGAGACCGAGAGCCGCCGCGATTCGACGGCGACTATCCTCGCTTCCCGAAGCCGACGGATTGCGGCAGAGGAAGAACAGCGCGCTCAGAAAAATCGCATAACCGGGCAGACCTGTTTCTGCCAGCAGTTGAACGTGATCGTTGTGGACGTCGAGGAAATTCGTTCCGGGTCGGCGAGCCCCGTGGGACGTGTCACGCTCCACGACTGCCGAATACTCCATGTGGTGATAGCGGAAGGTCTTCGGTCCGAATCCCAGGAGCGGACGCTCACGGAACATCTCGAGCGCCGCGACGATCGGGGTGAAGCGATTCGAGGTTGCGTCGTTCCAGCGGCCCGCGGCCGCCATCTCGATGGAGTCTGCGATGCGCGTCACTACTCTTACACGCATGGAGAAGGCCACAGCACCGGCAACGGCGAGCAGTACGATGGCGATCAGTGCCGCGCGACGCGACCGCCTGAGGGTGACGAGCAGCAGGCCCGCGGTGAGCGCGAGCACTGCCGTGCGCGTCTGAGAGATCACGACTCCCGCCGTGGCGATCAGGGCACCGGCTCCGTAAAGAACCATCAACAGCCGGCGTTCGACGCTCGCCACCGCGAAGAGAATGAGTGCGACCAGCGCGAGATAACTGCCGACGTCGTTCGGATTTCCGATCAGTGCCGTGTTGGCGTGATGTGGTGCGGTTGCTGTCGCCTCGAGATCCAGCGGCTGCCAGATCCGGAACGATTGCAGCATAACCAGCGTCGCATTGAGCGCGGCCGTGAAGATCAGAGTGACGAGTACCCACTTCGGAATCCATCGAGCTCCGTACCAGACCATGATGAAGACGGCCGCCGCGCTGAATACATCGACGAGGCTCGGCACACTGAGCGGCCGGTTGGTGGAGACCAGCGTCGTGATCGTGCTCCAGAGGAGCACGGCGAGAAGAGTCATGGCCGCCGCCCGATCTTCCCGCAGCATCTCGCGTATTCGCCCGCTTCCGGCCCACGCGATGGCCGCGCTCACGAGGACGAATGCGAGTGCTCCATCGGCTCGAAGCGCAAGATCCTTGATGAGCCGGAACGTGTCGGTACGTCCCGGTGCGATGATGATCGCAAGGACGATCAGCCCTGCCGCCGTCAGCAGCGGAAACGCCACGCGCTCCCAGCACCAACGTGCAGGAGAGCCCGACTCCGTATCTGCGATCGATCGGCTCGTCACCGTCATGAGACTCACCTGCCGCGGCGGCGAGCACCTCCCTCGGCGATGATTCTATCGTGTCGCGACGCAGCGACACGAGCGCAGAGATCCTGAGAACCCCTCATGGGCGAGTGCTCAATCGGTTGCGCAATCAGGGGGCTCGAGGCGGGATCTCCGCCGCTCGCGCTCGTCCCGGAATGCGATTCCGTACAGAACCGCCGCGGAGACGCCAGCCGTTCCGAGAGCCCAGAAGAGTGCCCCGGCCCATCTCAGCTCCACGGCCAGCGCAGCGAGCGTCGTCAGGAGTGCCGCGGTTCCGAACAGGTTCGTGACCCGCCGGTGTGAGCGACCGGCAGCCACCATGCGCTGGTAAAGGTGCGCGCGGTGCGGAGCGAAAACCGGCTCGCCGGCCAACAGCCTCCTGAAGAAAGTCAGGATCGAATCGAACAGGAAAGGCCAGACGAGCAGTGCTCCCACGAACAGCGTAGTGGCGTCGGCTCTCGCACCGATGACGGTGAGAGCAGCAAAGACGAATCCGAGGAAGCCGCTGCCGGCGTCGCCGAGAAAGATCCTGGCCGGCGGCCAGTTGTGAACCAGGAAGCCTGTGGCAGAGGCAGCGATCCCGATTCCGGCAAGCGTCAGCAGGGCGTCGCCCCGCAGGCCTCCAATCACCGCCCAGCCCAGGCCCGCAATCACGGCCTGAAGGCCTGCTATGCCGTCGATACCGTCCATGAAGTTGTAGGCGTTCGTCAATCCGACGAGCCAGGCGACAGTCAGCGGAATTGCAAGCCACCCGAGATCCATCTGGAGCGTTTCACTCAGGGTCAGGCTTTGGAGCCTTTCGACTCCCAGCGCGAATGCGACGGCACACCCCAGCTGGACCGCCAGGCGAATGCGGACGCTGAGCGATCTCACGTCATCGGCAAATCCGAGTGCGGCGATGCAGAGCCCGAGCAGGCCGAGAGCTGCTGCGGTGCGGGACTGGTCCGGCCCGGTGCCGGCGAACCAGGGCACCGCGAGAATGACGAACAGAACCAGGAGAGCGACAGCTGCGCCAGCCGTGCGGGGAGTGGGAGTCTCGTGGGAGCTGCGGTGCGTCGGCACATCGAGCAGCCGGCGCCGCAGAGCCCACTGTCTGAGCCATGCGACGGCTATGGACGCGGCCAGGGCGACGGCCACAAACAGCGTCAGGGCTCCGGTTGAGGGTCGTGATCCCGAGAGAAGAGAATAGAGAAGGATGAACGCGACCGCGACCCCATAGGCCTCGAGAGGACGGTTCATCCTCAAGATGCGAACAGTGGAAGCCCGGACGCTGCCTCGTCACCGCGGGCAGGCCCCGGCGCGATCGTCTGGGTTCTTGCCGACGCGCTCGACGGCAGATACTCGGGCACCAGCTGCTGGATCAGCAGAGTCGTCTCTTCGAGTGTCTGAGGCAGCCCCGTTGCAACGAGCCGGAGCCAGGCGGAAACTCGATACGGCTCCGGGACGGGGGCTTCCTTGATGACGATCTGGGGGTGAATGGTCGGTCGGACGGACTCGCCCGTCAGGTCGATTTCCTCGAACATTTTTTCGCCGGGACGGAGACCGGTGTAAACAATCCGGATCTCCTCTTCCGTGTGATTTGAAAGCCTGATCAGGTCGCGCGCAAGGTCGGCGATCCGGATCGGTACCCCCATGTCGAGCATCAGGATCTGGCCGGCGGTTCCCATCGCGGCCGCCTGCAGCACGAGCGAGATCGCCTCGGATCGACGGATGAAGTAGCGAGTGACGTGAGGATGGGTGACGGTCACCGGGCCGCCGGCGGCGATCTGATCGAGGAAGAGCGGGACTGCACTTCCCGAGGAACCGATCACATTTCCGAACCGGACGATATTGATGGTCATGTTGGTCGACCGCGAATGGTGCAGCAGGAGGATCTCGGCCGCACGCTTGGTCGCCCCCATCACGCTGGTGGGATTGATCGCCTTGTCGCTCGAGATGAAAATGAAGCGGCCGACGCCCTGCGAGGAGCAGATTTCGGCGCAACGCAGAGCGGCGAGGGTATTGTTGTTGAGGTATTCGGCCGGATTCTCCTCGCCGAGCGGGACATGCTTGTGCGCCGCAGCGAGAAAGACGATCTCAGGCTTTTCGCTCGCGACCAGTGCCGCGATCTTTGCCGAATCCTGGATGTCGATCAGCCGCCCCGAGATATGGGATCTCGTGCCGGAGACTTCGCGAGAAAGCCTGTTTTGAACTTCGTAAAGTGCATGCTCCGAGCGCTCGACGAGGATCAGCTGCCGGGGGTCGAGTCCCGCGAGCTGCGAGGCGAGCTCGGAGCCGATCGTTCCTCCGGCGCCCATGATCATCACGCGGCTGCCTTCGACCAGCGCCCGCACAGGCTCGCCCGGCAGTTCGATCTTCTCGCGCCGGATGAGGTCTTCAACGTTCACGTTGCGCAGCTGGGAAACATTGACCCTGCCACTGACGATCTGGTCGATTCCCGGCATCGTCCGGAAGGGGATCTCAGCTAGAGAGAGATGCTGAATGATCTGGCGCATGCGCGCCCCCGACGCACTCGGAATCGCGAGGAGCGCCTCTGAGGCTTCGAGCCCTTTGGTGATCTCCCGAATGCGCGAGATGGGGCCGCTGACATTGATCCCGCGGATCTGGGAGTTCCATTTCGCCCGATGGTCATCGATGAAACCGACCACTCTCATTCCGAGGTAGGAGTGATTCTCGATCTCTCTCGCCAGAGCCTCGCCCGCATCGCCGGCTCCGACGATCACCACCCGCCGCATCGTCCCCTCCGGCTGAGCGGGGCCGATACGGCTCCGGCCCAGATGGATGGTAATCCGGGCTCCGCACAAAGCGAGAAGGACGAAGGCCCAGTTGATGATCAGTACCCCGTATGCGGCCGCAGTCAGTCGCGGGTCGAGCAGCGACAGGCTCCCGAGCCAGCAGGCGACCAGCAGGACTCCCAGCGCCACGGTCACGCCTTTGGCGAGACGTAGTGCATCGGCAACGCCGACGTAGCGCCACCACCCGCGGTAGAAGCTGAAGAGTGCTCCGACCACGAGCTGAACACCGACTACGAAGGGAATGCTCGCTCTGATCTGAGGGAGAAACCTTGCCGGGATCTCGAACTCGAACCGGAGCATCCAGGCGAGGAGGTAGCAGACGGTAAAAACGAGCGCGTGAAAAACGAAAAGAACGACCACGCGAGCCGAACCGGCACGCACCAGCGTCGCGTTGAACGCGGATGTCAGATTACGAGTCAAAATCGAGATGTTCCTAGAGCTAGAACCGATGGATTATAGCTTCAACGGCCTTGGAACGCCCGGCGGTTTATTGAATTCCCTCCGCACCGGGATTCTCACGGTTCCGGAAGCCGTCGCGGCCTGACGGCGTTCGCATCTGAGTGATGACGCGTCAGGAGCTCCAGCGCCTCACCTCCCTCCCGGCCGACGAGCTGGCGGATCTGCTCCGTGAGGAGCTGTCCTCGTTCCTCGAGGATGAGGTTCTGGCAATTCTGGCCAATCGCAGCATTACCCCTCAGATCATCGGCCGGATTGCCCAGACACCACGGCTGACGTCGTTTCATTCCGTACGGCTGCGCCTGGTGGCACACCGGCAGACCCCTCAGGCACATGCGGTCAAACTGGTTCACTACCTCTATTGGATCGATCTGCTCCGGCTATCGGTCGACGTACAGATCGCACCGGCGGTACGCCGTGCGATCGACACTCAGCTGCTCATTCGAGTCGAGAAGGTCACCCTCGGCGAGAAGATCTCCGCGGCTCGCCGATGCAGCGGCGCGCTGATAGGGGTTTTCCTCTTCGATCCGAGCCCCCGTGTATTCGAGGCTCTCCTGCTCAATAACCGTCTCCGGGAAGACGACCTTCTCCGCCTTCTCGCTTCCGATCGTCCGACCGCGGACCAACTGCGTCTGCTTGCCGCCGACATCCGCTGGTCGAACCGCTACGCCATTCGCAAATCCCTCGTGCTGCATCCGACGACGCCGCGTGCCACAGCCGCATCGCAGTTACGGTATCTCTCCCGCCGCGACCTGCTCGAGATCCACTCGAACCCGCGGACGTCGGTCTATTTGCGCCGCTGCATCGAGCGAACTCTCGGAGAGTGAGCAAACACGTAGCGCAGGCGTTCTCGCCTGCCGTACCGCGGACGTCCTCGTCCGGTACGCGCCGCCTTATTTGCTGAAGACGTTGCAGATGCGCGCGCATGGCCGGTGGCAACGGCCCCTCACCCGGCCCTTCGGCTTCGCTCAGGGCCAC
>DASVLC010000441.1:0-37267 GCA_036385045.1 Thermoanaerobaculia bacterium
GAGCGAAGCCGAAGGCCGGGTGAGGGGCCGTGCAATCGACCACAGGCGAGCAAGTTGCAAGTGCAGGGCGGTTGTTCAACCCCCCTCATCCGCCTTCGGCACCTTCTCCCCCCGCAAAAAGCGCGGGGGGAGAAGGGCAACAAGGCATGGGCAAGGAAGGACCGACAAGAACCAGATCGTCATGCAGGCCTTCGCGCTCAACGGACTCACGTTTCTTTCCCTCAGTCGCGGCGTGACGCCGTTCCCTGGCTCGGGATGACAGGCCAGACGTCACCCCGAGCGGGCGGTTGGGCGGGCATGCGAGGGGTCTGGCAGGCTGCGTACTCCGTAACCCTTAGGGCATAGCGAGTGCGGCTACTTCGCCTTCCCCACGGAAACAAGATTGAAAACAGACTAGGCTTCGGCAAGACTTTGTCCTCTACGAAACGGAGATCTCCGAATGTTTCTGCGTTTGACTGCTGTGACGGCTTCGTTGTTTCTCACCCTCTCGATCTTCGCCATCGACATCCACGACACGCGCCTGCTTTCCGAGCCGGCCGTAAGCGCCCGGTACATTGCGTTCGCCTACGCCAACGATCTCTGGGTCGCGAACATCGACGGATCGGCTGTCCGGCGCCTCACGTCCCATCCGGGTGTCGAGAGCCGGCCACGATTCTCGCCGGACGGAAAGTGGATCGCCTTCGCGGGCGAATACGACGGCAATGTCGACGTCTACATCGTCGCAACCGAAGGTGGCGTACCGCGCCGGCTCACCTGGCATCCGGGCGACGACATCCCTCAGGGCTTCACTCCCGATGGCAAAGCGGTTCTCTTCACCTCGCCCCGGGAGGTTTACACGAACCGTTACCGGCAGCTCTTCACCGTCCCGGTCGAAGGGGGCGCAACCTCGAAACTTCCGATCCCGCACGCTTCAAAGGCGACGTATTCACCCGACGGCGCGCGGATCGTCTATCAACCGCTCGGAGACGCCTTCGGCCAGTGGAAGCTCTACCGCGGAGGACAAACGGCGCGGCTGCTGCTGTTCGACAATTCGAGTTATGCGGTCGAACAGATCCCCCAGCCGGCCGGAAGGGCGAATGACACCGACCCGATGACTGTCGGCGATCGCGTCTACTTCACTTCCGATCGAAACGGCGAGTTCAACCTCTACTCCTACGATCCGAAGTCGAAGAGCGTGACGCAGCACACCCGCTACACAGACTTTCCCGTGCTCAACGCCTCGAGCGGCGGCGGCCGCATCATTTTCGAACGTGCCGGCTATCTCCACCTCTTCGATCCCGCGACCACGAAAGAGCAGCGTCTCAGGATTGGTGTCGCAGCAGACCTGCTCGAAACCCGCCCCCGCTTCGTAAAGGGGGCAAAGTACATGCGGGAGGCCTCGCTCTCGCCGAGCGGCGCCCGGGCCGTGCTCGAGTTCCGCGGCGAGATCATCACCGTACCGGCGGAGAAGGGCGACGAGCGGAATCTCACCAACAGCCCCGGCGCACACGAGCGCGCCCCTTCCTGGTCACCCGACGGCAGATCGATCGCCTGGTTCTCCGACGAGAGCGGCGAGTACCAGCTGGTGATCCAGTCACAGGACGGTAAAGGAGCGCCGCGACGGATCCCCCTCAACGGCGCCGGCTTCTACAACGCGCCGCGCTGGTCGCCTGACGGCGCCCGCATCGCCTTCACCGACAACTCGCGCTCGCTCTTCGTACTCGATGTCGCGAGCGGCACCGCGAAGAAGATCTCCAGCCAGCCGCTCTACTCGCCCGGCGAACACGACGAGGTCAATCACGTCTGGTCGCCCGACTCGAAGTGGCTGGCCTATGTCCGGAGAACGCCGACCTACATGGGACAGGTCCATCTCTGGTCGGTGGCGACAGCGACATCACAGCCGCTGACTGACGGCTTGAGCGACGCAACCTCGCCGGTCTTCGATCCGAATGGCAAATATCTCTACTTCCTCGGCTCGACCAACGCCGGACCGGTCCAGGACTGGTTCTCGATGTCGAACGCCGACATGCTCGCGACCAGTAACATCTATCTCGCCGTCCTGCCCAAAGGGGTCGCATCCCCGCTCGCGCGTGAGAGCGACGAAGAAGTCAAAGTGCAGACGGTGCCTGACGCCGCGCCGGCCGCAGCAGCCGCGAAGGAAGAGAAGAAGCCCGAGAAGGTCGACGTACGGATCGACTTCGACGGTCTCTTCCAGCGGATCGTCGCCTTGCCTGTCGGGGCCGCCGCTTACTCGAGCCTGACCGCGGGCAAGAGCGGGGAAATCTTTTACGTGAAGCAGCCAATGGGCCGCAGCCGCTTCGGTGACGTGAGCGGCCCGCTCTACCGCTACAAGCTCGAGGGCCGTAAGGAGGAATCACTCGTCGACGGCGTCACCAGCTTCGAGATCTCCCGCGACACGAAGAAGATCCTCCTGCAGATCAAGGAATCGCTCGTCATCGCCGACCTCGGCGAGAAGGTCGATGCCTCGAAGCACAAGCTCGCGGTCGACAGAATCGAAGTGAAGATCGATCCACGAGCGGAGTGGAACCAGATTTTCGACGAGGCGTGGAGGATCAACCGCGACTACTTCTACGACCCGGACATGCACGGCGCCGACTGGAACGCCATGCGTACCAAGTACGCCGAGCTTCTGCCGCACGTCGCCGTCCGTCAGGATCTGAATCGCGTGCTCCGCTGGATGTCGAGCGAGCTCGCCGTCGGCCATCATCGCGTCGGTGGAGGTGACAGCCTCGCCGACAGTGAGGCTCGCCCCGGCGGTCTGCTCGGCGCCGACTACACCGTCGACCGCGGCCGCTATCGTTTCGCGAAAGTCTATGGTGGGTTGAACTGGAATCCGGAACTGAGGGCACCGCTCACCGAGCCGGGCGTCGACGTCAAAGCAGGCGAGTATCTGCTCGCGGTCGAGGGGAAGGAGCTCAGACATCCCGAGAATCTGTACGGCCGCTTCGAGCGTACGGCCGGCCGGATCATCGAGATCACGGTCGGCCCCTCACCCGACGGCAAAGGCTCCCGCACCGTGCAGGTCGTACCAGTGCCTAACGAAGCGCAGCTTCGAAACCGCGACTGGGTCGAAGGCAACCTTCGCAAGGTGACGGCGGCGACCGGTGGTCGCGTGGCCTATGTCTACGTGCCGAACACCTCGACCGCCGGTCACGAGTACTTCAAACGCTACTTCTTCCCGCAGGCCGATCGTCAGGCGATCATCATCGACGAACGGCACAACGGCGGCGGTCAGGTTGCCGACTATTACATCGATATCCTCCGGCGTCCGTTCATCAGCATGTGGGCCCTTCGCTACGGCGACGATCTGAAGACGCCGCTCGGTGCGATCCATGGTCCGAAGGTGATGCTCATCGACGAGACGGCTGGCTCCGGAGGCGACCTTCTCCCCTGGATGTTCAGCCAGTTGAAGATGGGACCGCTGGTCGGGAAGACGACCTGGGGAGGTCTCGTCGGCATTCTCGGATTCCCGACGCTCATGGACGGCGGCGTCATCACAGCGCCTAACCTCGGTATCTGGACCGAGGATGGGTTCATCGTCGAGAACGTTGGCGTCCCGCCCGATGTCGAGGTCGAACAGACGCCCGCCGATGTCATCGCCGGTCGCGACCCGCAACTCGAGAAGGCGATCGAGATCGCGCTTCAGCAGCTCGAAGCCAATCCGCCGCGGAAGCTTACGCGGCCGCCGTTTCCGAGGAGAGCAATCAGCGCGCAGTAAACCAAACGCTAGAGCATGTGGCACGGCCCTTCAGCACTTGCAACTTGCGTGTGTGTGGGCCGTGGCGCGACCCCTCCCGTCCTTCGGCCACCCTCTCCCCGCCAGACGCGGGGAGAGGGGCGACAAGTCTGTTGGTCGGCAAATCCTTCGGGGTGACGCGCAACGATGTCGAGCTTTTCGTTGGTCGAAGTGAGACGGACCCATCCCCTTCCCGGGCCCGCGCCCGGTCTTTGACTCACGTCATAGACGGTGGAGTTAGACTCGCCCGGTTATGGCTCGCTCGATCTTTCACCTGTCGTTCCCGGTGACCTCTCTCTCCGCGTCGCTCGAGTTCTATCTATCAGTGCTCGGAGCAACAGTCGGGCGACGAACCGACGGCTGGGCTGACGTGATCGTCTTCGGACATCAGCTCACCCTGCACGAACTACCGGATCAGGTGCTACCGCGGGAACAGCAGGGGGTGCGGCATTTCGGCGCCATCCTCGATTGGTCGGAGTGGGAAGCGCTGCCTGCGAACCTCCCGGTCTCTCCTCAACTGCGAGAAGCCGGCACGGACCGCGAGCACGTCAAACTCCTGCTCGAAGATCCAGACGGATACGTCATCGAGATCAAGGCCTACAGGAACCTCGATACGATCAGCCCGCGTCTCGGGGATCTGTAGCGACTCGCCACGCGCCACTTCTCGGCACGTTCGGGGCTCGGGGGGCGAGACGCCCCCCTGCGGACGAGGACGTCCGCGGTACGGCAGGCGAGGACGCCTGCGCTACGTAGCTACGCGATGACAGTTGGTGAGGGGTCGCGCCAGGGGCACTGCACGAGCAAGATGAAGTGCAAAGTGTCGCACACCAGAAGGGAGCAGGTGAGGGCGCCGCGCGACCAACGTCGCATCCCTCCCTATCCAGCCATCCTCTTCAGCACTTCAGCCACGTCTACCTCGGAGCGCACCCAGGACCCCAGCGTCTCGCTTTCCGTTGCCGAGATGCAGCGCAGCAACATCACCGCCCGGGCTCCCTGCCGCTGGTCGGGACCGAAGGTGATCGCCGGGCCGATTCCCTGAAACTCACGCATGCTCTCCAGCGCTTCGACCAGCTTCTCGCGCGTCAGATCGCGGCCCGCCCTGCGAAGTGCCTCGACGAGAGGCTCGGCGAAAATGAATCCCGCGGAAGGAAACGCTCCCCAGCGAATCTCCGGATGCTTGCGAACGAATGCCTCCCGGTAGCGGTCCATCTTCTCGTTGCCTGAGTCGAGCGACTCTCCCAGTGAGGCGTAGATCACGCCGCTCCAGAGACCGTCGGTGATCTCATGCATCATGGTCGCGTCCGCGAGTGTGCTCGACGCGAACCACTGCGGACGGAACGCGAGATTCCCCGCCGTTCCGAGCGCGATCGCTCCCTGGCGCGGCAGCACCCAGAGGAGCACCGCCTCGGCGCCGGCCTCACGCAGACGAAGGATGTGCGAGCTGAGGTCACTGTCCATGATCTCGGTCGGCAGCGCAGCAACGATCGTCGCACCGGCTCGCTCCGCCGCCAGTTGCGCGCCGACCAGACCACCCTTCCCGTAGTCGTCGTTCTGATACAGCACGCCGATCTTCTTCAGCCCCATCGAAACGGCGCGCTCGACGATCACGGCCGCCTCGTCGGCATAGAGCGGATAGACAGAGAAGAGATATCGGTTCGGCGGATGCGCCCAGTGCGTCGAGCCGCTCGCCGGCGCGACCCAGGGGATCTTGCTGGACGTGATGTACTCGCGGACCGCCATCCCCGGCGCAGTTCCGACGCCACCGACGAACGCAAACACCTTCTCGCGCTGCACCATCTCCCGCACCGCGGCAACCGTCCGTGGCGGTTCGTACCCATCGTCGCGATAGACGAAGCGAATCTTCCGCCCGTGAATCCCACCTTCCTGATTCACCAGCTCAAAGTACGCTTCGGAACCGCGGACCACCGAACCCCACAAAGCCGCGGGACCCGAAAGCGGCCCCCAGCTCCCGATCACGATCTCGGTATCGGTGACGCCAACCTCCGTCGCGGCGCTCGAAGCGCGCTCCGACTGCGCACACGTGAGAATCAGAAACGATGCAAAGACAACTGCAAGCAGAGATCGGCGACGATTCATGTGCGCTCCTTGTCGATGGTGGAGGGATTGTAGAAGACAAATGCTCGGCCGCACGGGTCACTCACCGAACAGCGATCGCCTCACTCCTCTTTTCCACGCCGGTCTGCGCTTTCCAGGGCTTCGGCATCGACGAGATCCCGAGGACGTCCCGCGGCCCGTTTGTTTCGGATGAACTCTGCTCTCCCGATGACCGGATGTTGTCTCCCCTCCAGCTCGACGAGAATGCGCTGGGGCCACGCTTCAGCGAAGGTCACACCCGAAATGGAGGTCATCACGTCGATGCGCTGCGGCGGAAAGCCGAACTGCAGAACGAGCCCGGGCTCCTCGAGCTCCGCGACGGAGATGTTATCGACCGGCATACCGAAGATTTCGATCGCACGGCGAACCCGCGACGCATTCTCGCGCGACGCGCGAACCCAGATGTCGAGGTCCCCCGTTGCACGCGGGAGCGCGTGAGCCGCGAGTGCATAGGCACCGACGATCAGGTACTCAGCGTCCTCGTCGGACAACGCGGACAATATCTCTACGAAGTCGCGATTCACGCCAGGTCGGATCCTTGAACTGCCATGCGTTCTTCGTGCACTCCCACACCATCTCCACGCGCTCGCTTGCCGTCAAGTGGCTGTAGTCATCCGGTTCAGGATCCCCGAGCCGGAGCTTGCGGACAGGCCTGTGAAGGCGATCGGTCACTGTTCCATGGTAATCCTGACGCGCTCTTTGCGCACCCCGGCGCAAAGTAACCGGTAGGGGACACCCCATAAGCCTGCTACGCTCCGCGCGTGATCCTGTCGCGGCCAGTCCTCGCCTTTCTCCTCTTCGGCATGACGGCATGCGCCACGGCGCCGCTGCCGCCGGCAGCAGAGGTTCAGCCGCCTCCACCGGTGATGTCGGAGGCCGCACGGCAGCTTCACGAGAGAAACCTCGCTGAGGCGCGCTCCGCGTATGAGAAGAGCCCTGACGATGCTGACGCGATCATCTGGCTCGGCAGGCGAACGGCGTACCTCGGTCGATACGCCGAGACGATCGCGATCTTCAGCGAAGGCGCGCGGAAGCACCCGCTGGACGCGCGGATGCTGCGGCACCGCGGGCACCGCTGGATCACGCTGCGGCAGTTCGATCGGGCAGTCGCCGATCTCGAGCACGCCGCTCTGCTCGTGCGAGGTAAGCTCGACGAGATCGAGCCCGACGGCCTGCCCAACGCGCGCAACATCCCGACCAGCACGCTCCAGTCGAACATCCACTACCACCTGGGGCTCGCTCACTACCTGCGCGGCGACCTTTCACGCGCTCTCGAGGCCTACCGCGCCTGCGCGTCTGTCTCGACGAATCCCGACGGGGTGGTCTCCTCGTCGTACTGGCTCTACTCGATTCTCCGCCGCCTCGGTCGCGAGGACGAGGCGCGAGAGGTGCTCGAGCCGATTCGTGCAGAGATGGACGTCATCGAGAATGGCACCTACCACAAGCTGCTGCTGATGGCGCGGGGAGAGCACGACCCCGCCGCTCTCGCAGTCCAGGACGTTTCGACCGTCGACGGCGTCACGCTGCTCTACGGGGTCGGCAACTGGTATCTCTACAACGGCCAGTCCGCACGCGCAGAAGAGCTTTTCCGTCAGATCATCGCGGGTCCGCAGTGGGCAGCCTTCAGCTTCATCGCCGCCGAAGCGGAGCTGACCCGGCACGGTCGCGGGGACTGACGCGACGGTTCCTCAACCGACACGGGGTGCCGGAAGCTGAAGTACGAAGGCGGACGCCCCGGCGGAAAAGGCCGAAGAGGTGGTCCCTCACCGTGGGAATTGGGCCCGCAGCTGAGGGAGCTGAGAACCTGGAGCCATCGCCGAGTAGACTCCGGAGTACTACATCACCGAGGAATCTCGGCGCTGCGCGTATTTTTTGAGCTTCCCCACGGACTCTGTTCAGGGGAGCGTATGCAAGTGTCCAGAGTTACTCATCTGTGGGCGGAAGGTGAACGCCGATGCTCGTAGACCGTCCTGAGTCGTTCGGCGGCGTCCGACGCACAAGCAGTCACGATACCGGATCCCCTGCGAAGTTGCGTCGCACTCGGGTTGCCGCGGGTGCGGCGGTTGCGCTGGCCATCGGCATCGCTTTCGCCGCGCTTCACACCGGCGAGTCGCGGGCACGTGAGCAACTGGAGCAGCGCTTTCAGGGTCGCGTCGAGATCGCAGTACCGTTCATACGGGCGTATGTGATGGACATTCTCGAGCGCGAGCGTCTCGTGGCGGAAGAACGGTTCACGGCAAAGAAGTCGCCGAGGTCGGACTTTGATTCGATCGTCTCCGCCCTGGGGCTGGAAGCTGCCGTAATCGTGAGCGGTCGCGGAACGCTGGTGATGGTACATCCGCATCGGGAAGAGCTGGTCGGGCACGATATTGCCGCCGAATATGAACATCTGAGAACCGCGCTCGAGCGCGGCTCAGCGGTGTCCAATGTCGTCGGTTCGGCAGCGGCGGGCACTCCGATTGTCGCCTTCGCGTCGCGCTATCGCCATGACGCAAACGAGTGGCGTGTGTTCAGCGGCGCCTTCAACGTTGGGAAGAGTCCGCTCGGTCCTTTTCTGCGTAACCTCGTCCCCATACGCGGAACGTCTTCCGATCTGATTGACGAGACGGGAAACATCGTGGCGTCCGCCCGCTGGTCAGGACCGGGCGGAATCTCGCTCACGACTCTCGATCCCGCGCTGGCCTCAGCAGTCGCCGGCGCGCAGAGCGGCAGCTACCGTGATGGTGCGAACGAGCGTGTGTTCGTTGTCTCGACGGTCGCCGACACGCCCTGGCGGCTCGTCGCTTCAGTTGACGAGCAGGCACTGTATGCTCCGATCAGTGGCACCCCGAAGGCGCTCGCCTGGTTGCTCCTCGTAGCTTTCTCAGCCATCTCGATTCTTGCGGGGGCTCAGACGGTCCGCATTCTCGAGCAGCGCGCTGAGCTCGGGAAGATGAACCAGCACCTGGACCGTGTCGCGCGACTTGACGCGCTGACCGGGGTGCCGAATCGGAGGCACCTCGACGAGGAGCTGCGTAGCCTCTTCAGTGGGGCGGTGCGTCACCGGCAGGCGTTGTCTGTATTGATCATCGACATAGATCACTTCAAGCGGGTCAACGATCAGCACGGTCATGGCGTGGGCGATGAGGTTCTGAGCGGGATGGCCGCGACAATGAGCGCCGTGCTGCGTCGCGAGGACGTCTTTGGACGCTGGGGTGGCGAGGAGTTCCTCGCCCTCCTGCCGAACACGGGTGCGGCGGGGGCACACCTCACGGCCGAACGGATACGTCATGCAGCTGCGGCGTGGCGTCTGGCGCTCGACGGAACGAGCATCGCGGCGACCGTGAGCATCGGCGGCGCGACGCTCCGCTGTGTCGACGATCAAGCACTCGTGGTGACTCGCGCAGACAATGCGTTGTACACGGCGAAAGAGCACGGGCGGAATCGCGTCGTGTTTGACTCCGCCGATCTGTTTGACGATGAAGTGACTCCACTCGCGACCGCCGTCTGATCACCTCATTGCTGGGAATATACGACAGGTCGACAACGAAGCGCATTGGAGTGCTGCGGCCTCACTTCTGCGTGTTGAAGAACGGCGCCTACGGCCGCAGCACTCCAAAGCGCTTCGCGCGACGTGACGCGTGCGTGCGGCGCCGCGGAATCGTGCGAGTCGGTCCAGCTCTGAGGGAGTTTCGCTCCCCCTTGCGCGAGAAACAGTACAGGAAGCGCGGAGCAACAGGGAGCAATCGAGATGCAGAGATCTCGCATTGCACCGCTTCTTCATCGATCCACTGACGTGAGGGTTCAGTCATGAACAAGTTGCGCGCAGCCACCGTGGCATCGCTGTTTGTAGTCGTGGCGGTCGCAGGCGGGATCGCCGGCGACACGAAAACGATGGCTGGGAATGACGTGTTTCCCACCGCCTCCAAAGACTTCCGCTTTCTGAAGCTGAACGGCATCCGAAACCATCAGCGCGTGATCGTACCGATGGTCGAGCTGAAGGTTCAGAACTGGGCAAGCCAGACCGTCGTCGCGCAGAGCCGCTACCGTCCTGGACAGAGCGGCACTACGACCGCGCAGGCTCACGCCGACGTCACGGTCGCGATTGAAGCCGCAACCGTACAGCGTCTGGCGACGGCAGTTCATCAGGACCTGGTGAGACGTCTCGAGGAGCAGGGCTGGAGCGTCGTGACCCTCGACTCGATCCGCGACAGTAAGGCCTATGCCAGTCTCGGCCTCGAGGGGGAGAGCAAGCTCGGAATGACGGGCGTGAAGGCGACGAAGAACACCGGGCGGGTTCTCGGTGTCGGGATTGGCGACACGGCTGGTTCCGGCTATTTCATTGCCACGGCCGAGGGCACCGATTTCATCAAGCCGAAGATGGGGCTGACCTACAACGCTGTGCGTGGCATCTCCAAAGAAGCCGATGCCGTTGTGTTGATCCCGAGCTACACGATCAACGTCATGTCGTTCGACATGGGCAAGGCCGAAAGTCGCTCTGGATTCGGAGACCTTGCGCGTCGCGCGGTGACCGCAAACGTCGGTGTGATTCCGGTCCTCGAACTGGACGACGCATCCTTCGAGTTCACGACTCCCAAAGGGATGCTGGCCAACATCATTGCGCCGCGCGCCCTCGGCAGTGAGCCGATTGGCGAGGTCGTACTGGCCAGCGAATCGTCGCCGGGCCTCGCGAATGCCATCGGTGCGGTAGGAAGCGCACTCGGGATGGGTGGAAGCAGCCGGAAGTCGGGGGCCTATGTGCTGGCTCCTGATACCGGGGCGCTCGAGCAGCAGATCCTGCGTATCACCGGGGGCGTGAACGATGTGGTTGCTCGCGCCGCGGGTTTCTACGCACCAAAAGCGCCCTGATTCGATCGGCTCACGCGTAAGCAGAGTTGCGAGCTCGAACACCCTCTAACGCGCGATGTCCGTCCCGGCGAATGCTCGCGTGAAGGACCCCTCACCCGGCCTTCGGCCACCCTCTCCCCGCTGCGGCAAGGAGAGGGGCAACGTGGCCAACAGTCGCCTACCGGTCGCAGCGAGCGAGACAACCGCGTCGATAGTGTTAAACATGACAGATTACTACGTTAATAAACAGTACGCGAATAGCAGCTTTCAGTAGCGTTCAAAGGTGCGCAACCTCATATACGATTAATGTTAACAAATCAGCGTGACTCACAGCCTGTTGTGTTAGTGCTAATTAACAATGCTCGTATATGCTGAGTATTATCAAATGTGAATAGCATCGCAGATTACTGAGTTCTATTAGCACGAATGTGTTGCTTACTTGAGACGGCTCCAGGCCCAACCGGATCATCCGAACGCTGACTTGTCGCCCCTCTTCCCGCGTCAAGCGGGGAGAGGGTGGCCCTGAGCGAAGCCGAAGGGCCGGGTGAGGGGGTCGCGCCCCACCCAACAGTCAGACGCAGCCCCCTTACGGGATGTAGCCGCGGATCGTCCTGACGCGGGCGTCGGAGCGGTCGACCTTCACTTCGATCGAGCGGTACTTCTGATCGTCCTTCGATGTTTCGGCGTGATACGTCAGCAGGTACTGCGTCCTCAGGTCGTTCTCGAGCGCCCTGTAGGTGGCGGGGAGCTCATTCGTTCCGCGAATGAGATGAACAACGCCTCCGGTCTCCGCGGCGAGCGAACGCATCCTCCCGATGCCCGCACGATCGAGTGGCGAGAAGCCGATTCCGATGAAGTAGAGCGGAACTCTGGCCGACCGCGCGTAGCCGAGCATTTCGTCGTAGGAGAGCCGCGAGGTGGTGTCGTCGCCGTCGGTGATCACGATCAGCGCCTTCCGTCCCTGCACGTTGCGGAAGCGATAGAGGCCGGTGATGATCGCGTCGTAGAGGGCGGTCCCACCTCGGGCCGGCGGCAGCCCACGCACCTGCGCTTCCAGCGTCGTGACATCGCTTACGAAAGGCGCGCCGCGTGCCGGATCGCCGGCAAAGCCGGCGAAGAAAGCACGATCCCCTTTCCGCATGATGCTCTTGAAAAAGTCGACGGCCGCGTTCTGCGCATCCGCCATCCGCTTTTCCATGCTGCCGGAATGATCGAGCAGTACGCCGACAGAGATCGGAAGGTTCGCCGCGAAGTTGAAGCTCGAGACCTTCTGAACCTTTCCGTTCTCGAGAACCGTGAAGTTGCTCTCGTTCAGCCCGGTCAGGGGTGAGCCGCTCGAGGTCGTGACCGAGACCGGCAACTCCACCACGGAGACGTCGATCTGTTCGATGAAACGATCGCCCGCGAGAAAGAGAAGATCACTCGCCTCGTAGCCGGTCTCATCGAGTGCTGAAGCGCGGAGGAACTCGGCTCCCGCCAGGCTGGCGGTCGGTACGTCGAGAGCATACGGCGGCCGCTGCCACTCGTGGAGCTTGCGCTCGCCCGCGTAGAGGACGACGCTGCGGAGCGCTGCGTTCTGCGGGTTCTGCACGCTCAGTTTGATCCTCGTCAGACCGTCCGGCGTTTCGGTTCGCGTGATCTTCACCTCTAGCGGAGTCTGGCGTTCGTTGACGACGAAGGCATCGGCATCGACATATCTTCCCTGACGGTCGTAGCCGACCGCCCGGACTTCAACGCGTTTGGGAATGCGACCGAGATCGAGCTCGGCACGGTAGGGAGGCGCGTTCCGGGCGATCACCCGGCGGCCGTCAACCCAGAACTCCACTCTCTGAACCGGCGGCGCCACATCCACTTCGACCACGAACAGATTCGGTGCGACGTCGCGGCGTGGCGTCCGGATCTTCACCGCGCCGACGCTCTCAGGCACGACCCCCTCCGCAAGGACTGCCTCCGCTCCGTCTTCCGCGTCGGCCACGTAAGGCCGCCCCGGCGGCTCGAGCGTCACCGTTTCTGTAACCCTCGCGATGATCACCGGCGCACCCTCTTCGAGAGGCATGATCAGACGGACGTCGATGACCGACTCTCCGGCGGGAAACGGCTGGATCGCGGAGACCGAACCGCTCCCGGCCGGCGGAACGGGATACCGAAAGTTACGGAGGACCTGCCCGTCGTGCATGAAGGAGCCCTGCAGAAGCAGGTCGTACTCGTCGGGCGGGGCGAATCGGAAGGTCACGCGCGTGACGATGTCCCCCTGCTCGTTCTCCCCGAGAGGAACGATCGTGACCGCCAGCGGCTGAACATCCTGAGCCACGGCAACGGAGGCGAGTGCGGCGAGGATGAGGGCGATCATGGTCGTTCGCATGCCGTGAGATAACCAGCTCAGCCGCCGCGGATTTCACGCACCGTGTGAAAAGGTTGTCACCATACAATCCGTACTGATGGATGGCCAACGCTACCGTGCTGTGCTGTTCGATCTCGACGGAACGCTCGTCGACTCATACGCTGCCCTCACCACGGCCGTGAACCGGGCGCGCGCAACCCAGCGGCTCGACGGCCTGACGACTTCCGACATCCGCGGTCTCGTCGGCGAAGGTATGGAGAGACTGCTGCAGAAGGCCCTCGAGACCACAACCATCCCTGTCACGGCTCTCGACGAGTTCGTGCGAAGCTACGACGAAGTCTGCTGCGAGCAGTCGCAGCTTCTCGACGGCGTCGTGTCCACGATCCATCGTCTGCACGAGAACAGGATTGCGATGGCGGTCTGCACGAACAAACCGACCGGCTTCTCCACGAAGATCGTCGAGCATCTCGGCCTCGCTCCGTTCTTCGTCGCCGTCGTTGGACCGGATGCCGCCGGCGCGCAGAAGCCTGACGCACGACACGTCCTCCACACTCTGGCGTCCGTTGCCTGCGAGCCTCACGAAGCACTGTTCGTCGGCGACATGCCGATCGACATCCTCGCCGCCCGAAACAGCGGCGTCGATGTGGCCGTGATTGCAACCGGTTCAGCGACGAAAGAACAGCTCGTGGCGGAGAACCCTGACTACGTCCTCGAATCGTTCAGTGATCTGGTCGATATCGTTTGTGCTGTTGCACTGCGAGAAACGCATTCATGAGTCGCCGCGCCAGATACCGCTTCGTCTTCTTCGACGTCGACTCGACGCTCGTGACGATCGAGGGAATAGACGAACTGGCGGCCGGCAACCAAGAAATCGCGCGACTCACGGCAGCAGCGATGAATGGAGAGATCCCTCTCGAACAGGTGTATGGCAAAAGACTCGAGATCATCCGACCTGCACTGCGTGATGTGCAGGCTCTCGGCGAGCGTTATGTCGCATCGCTCGTCAGAGATGCCGCACAGGTGATCGAATCCCTGCGCAACGCCGGCGCCGACGTTCACCTGGTCACCGCTGGAATTTCGCAGGCCATCGCCCCTCTGGCCGCGCATCTCGGGATTCCGGCCCGCGCCGTGCACGCCGTTTCGCTGCGCTTCGATGACGACGGGCGCTACACCGGCTTCGATGAACGCTCACTCCTGACACGCGTCGGCGGGAAGGAACTGGTGGTCCGTTCCGTGCTGTCGAGGGCCAAGGGTGGCTCGGCGTTCATCGGCGATGGCGTCAGTGACCTCGAAACGAAGGGAGTGGTCGATCTCTTCATCGGGTTCGGAGGTGTTCACGTCCGCCCCCATGTGAAGGAGAATTCCGAGGTGTATGTCGTTGATTCGTCGCTGGCAGCGGTGCTGCCATACCTGATCGAGCAGGCGTGAGGCTTACGCCGGGCTTTCTGGAGAATCATGAGCGAACAGGCAAGGTACTTCGTTCCCGGTCCCGTCTGGGTGAGGCCTGCAGTTCTCGCCGAGATGACCCGTCCGATGATCGGACACCGCAGCGACGACTTCAAGACTCTCTTCCGCGGAATCAACACCGCCCTGAAAGAGCTCTTCGAGACGAAGCAGACGACCTTCGTCGTCACCTCCTCGGGCACGGGAGTCATGGAGGCGGCCCTCGGCAACTGCACGAACCGCCGGGTGCTCGTCACGACCTGCGGCGCGTTCTCGGAGCGCTGGTACAACATCGCCGAATCGCTCGGCTACGAGGTGGACCGGCTCGATGCCGGCTGGGGCAACGCCGTGACTCCCGACGCACTTGCCGATCACCTCGCCCGGCATCAACGTGCGCACTACGACGCGGTCACCATCACGCATAACGAGACGTCGACCGGCATCACCAACGACGTCGAGGCGCTGACGAGAGTCGTGCGCGAAGGTGCACACGACGCACTGGTGCTCGTCGATGCCGTCTCATCACTCGGCGGTATCCCGGTGCACTTCGACCGCTGGGGGATTGATGTCTGTTTTGCGAGCGTGCAGAAGGCGATCGGACTGCCTCCGGGAATCACTCTGGTTGCAGTCTCCGACCAGGCTTTCGAACGAGCGAAGAAGCATCCCTATCGCGGCACCTACTTCGACTTCGTCACCTACAAGGAGAACGCTGACCGCGACAGCGTTCCCTCGACTCCGTCGATCCCGCACTTTTACGCTCTCGCGGCACAGCTCGAACACATCCTGCGTGGAGAGGGGCTGGAGGCGCGCTTCGAGAGACACCGGCGCATGCGCGCTGTCACGCACGAACGGACTGCCCGCTTCGCGAAACTCGCCAGCCAGCCTGAGTACGCCTCGGCAACGATCACGGCGCTCGATCCCGTTCTTCCGCCTGAAAAGATTCGCGCAGAGATGAAAGCTCGTGGCTACACGCTCGGCGGGGGATACGGCGACTGGAAGGACAGGACGTTCCGCATCGGCCACATGGGCGATCTTTCGGTGGCCGATCTCGAGGCGATGCTCGATGTGCTGGGGGAAGTGGCGCGGTAGGTCGTCCCCGTTATCATGCCGAGCATGCAACGTGTACTCGTCACCGACACCATTGCCGAGTCCGGTCTCGACATTCTTCGGAATGCCGGTGACCTGGAGCTCGATTACCGCCCCGGTCTCAAGGGTGATGCGCTCCTCGCCGCCGTCGCCGAGTCCGACGCGCTGATCACGCGCAGCGGCACGGCCGTCACACCAGAGCTGGTCGCGGCAGGCAATCGTCTCAGGATTCTCGGCAGGGCAGGCGTGGGACTCGACAACGTCGACGTCGATGCCTGCACGGCGCGCGGCATTCTCGTAATCAATGCCCCCACCGCGAACATCATCTCGGCAACCGAGCACACGATGGCGATGCTTCTCTCACTCTGCCGCAACATCCCGGCAGCACATGAGAGTGTCCGTAGCGGCGAGTGGAGCCGCTCGCAGTTCATGGGAACGGAGCTCAATGGAAAGACGCTCGGTGTGATCGGCCTCGGCCGGATCGGTTCTCGCGTCACCACGCGCGCCCGAGCATTCGGCATGCATGTCATCGCCTTCGATCCGTTCATCGCTGACACGGCGTTCGAGAAGAGTGGCGCGGAGAAGGTCTCTCTCGACCGCCTTCTCTCCGTTGCCGACGTCATCACAGTCCATACGCCGATGACCGACGAGACGCGGCGGATGATCGGTCCGGCCGAGATCTCGAAGATGAAGCCCGGCGTCATCGTTCTCAATATCGCCCGCGGCGGAATCTACGACGAAGTGGCTCTAGCCTCCGCGCTCGAGAGCGGCGCGATCGCGGGAGCCGCAATCGACGTCTACGAGGAGGAGCCGCCGTCGAAAGACCATCCGCTCCTCCATGCAAAGAACGTCATTCTTTCGCCTCACATCGGAGCGAATACGTTCGAGGCGCAGGATCGCGTCGCCGTACAGACCGCCGAAATGGTCGTCGAGGCGCTGCGCGGCTCGATTTTCGTGTCGGCGGTGAACCTGCCGTTCGAAGGGGTCTCCGACGCTGATGCCGCGCCATTGATCCGGCTCGCCGAGAAGCTCGGCATGTTCGCTGCCCAGGTGATCAGTGGCCCGGTCAACCGGGCGGAGATTCAGCTCTGGGGCATCGAGGAGCGTCTTCTGAAGATCCTGACCGTTGCCGCGCTCAAAGGATTGCTGGCTCCTCACCTGGCTGAGTCAGTCAACTTCGTCAATGCCGAGCAGATCGCGCAATCGCGAGGAATCGCGGTCGGTTCGACGACTCACCCGATGCCGCGCGACTACGCGAATCTCATCACCTTCCGAGCCTCCTCTCAGAATGAAGAGATCGCGGTCTCCGGCACCGTGTTTCATGAAAAGACGAAGCGGATCGTGGCCGTCAACAGCTTCCGCGTCGAGTTCGACCCCGAAGGATTCCTGATCTACATCATCAACCGCGATGTCCCTGGTGTCGTTGGCAAAGTCGGCACGCTGCTGGGCGACCGCGAGATCAATATCGCCGAGTACAACCTCGCACGCAGCGACAGCGGCGGCACGGCGATGGCAATCATCACGATCGACGAACCGCTCGACAGCGAGACGCTCAGTTTTCTCCGTTCCTATCGCGAAATGATCGATGTGCGACAGATCCGCCTCTGACGTTGTCCGTACGGCGCTGTGAATCCCTGAATCCACCGTAGAATTAACGGGACAGATATGCACTACCGGAAACTCGGCAGCACCAACATCACGGTCAGCGAGATTGGTTTCGGCGGCTGGGCGATCGGCGGACTTGCTGACGCCGCCGGGACTCCTCTCGGCTGGGGACGGACGAGTGACGAGGAATCGATCGTCACCATCCGTCGCGCGCGCGAGCTCGGCGTCACCTTTTTCGATACGGCAGACTCGTACGGTTTCGGCCGCAGCGAGTCGCTCCTCGGCCTCGTCCTTTCGCGAACCCGCAAGGATGTCGTCATCGCTACCAAGGCCGGAGTCACCCGGGACGCCGAAGGGCGCATCCGGAAGGATTTTTCCCGGTCGCACATATCGCACGCGGTCGACGGCTCGCTCAAGCGGCTCCGGACCGACTACATCGACCTCTATCAGCTGCACAATCCGACGCTCGAGGAGCTGGCCCGCGACGACATCCACGAGGCGATGGACCGCCTCCAGGAGTCCGGCAAGATCCGTTTCTGGGGGGTCTCCGTCACCACTCCCGAAGAAGGAATCGAAGTCATTCGCAACGGCTGGGGCTATGCGCTCCAGGTCCTCTATAACGTGCTGAATCAGGCGCCGGCGGCAGAACTGTTTCCTCTCGCGAAGGAGAAGGGCTACGGGATCATCGCCCGCGTTCCGCTTGCTTCCGGACTGCTCAGCGGAAAGTTCCGGACCGATACGACGTTCTCGCCCGACGACGTCCGGCAGAACTTCCTCACACCGAAGCGTCTCGAGGAAGTGATCCCTCGCGTCGATGAGGCGAAGTCGATCATCGGCGGGACGGCCCGCTCGCTCGCCGAAGGAGCGCTTCGCTTCGTCCTCGCGAACGACGCCGTCTCGACCACCATCCCGGGTGCGCGCAATGTCCGCCAGATCGAGATGAACGCTCTGGCCGACGAGGTTCGTATCCCGCAGGAAGTGGTAGACAAACTCACGAGCCGGCTGGGCGACTACAACTTCTATCAGCGCCACGGGATCCGGATCTAGGCAGATGGCCCTCGCGGCCTCTCTGACTAAACTGGCGTAGGCTTGCTCGAGTGATTGCCCCGGAGCGCAGTCCCTCACCCGGCCCTTCGGCTTCGCTCAGGGCACCCTCTCCCTTGAGAAGGATGACACCAAGACCGCCTGTCATCCCGACCGTAGGGAGGGATCTGGGCGGGCGGGCGGTGCGATGCTCGTGCTTAGCACCACCCATCCCCCAGATCCCTCGCTACGCTCGGGATGACAGGACACGCGCGAATCTCAGCTTTGTCGTTGAAAGCCAGGAGGCGGCGCCACGACCGCGAAAGAGATTGCGTCAACTTCCCCTCCGCCGCCAAAGGTCGGGAGTTTCTTGACTCCCACTCCAGTAACTCGAATACCCACCCCCTCTGTCGCGTTTACGTCTGGTCATGCCCGATCGCACCATCTCTATCCGCGGGGCGCGGACCCACAACCTGAAGAACGTGTCGGTGGATATCCCTCAGCGCCAGCTGACGGTGATCACCGGTCCATCGGGCTCCGGAAAATCGTCCCTCGCGTTCAACACGCTCTATGCGGAAGGGCAGCGTCGGTTCGTCGAGTCGATGTCGACCTACGTGCGGCAGTTTCTGGAGAGAATCGACCGCCCTGACGTCGATCAGATCGATGGAATTCTCCCTGCGATCGGCATCGAACAGAAGAACTCGGTGAAGAACGCGCGGTCGACGGTCTCGACCGCTACCGAGCTTGCCGACCACATCCGTCTCTTCATGACCTATTGCGGAGAGACCTGGTGTGGCGACTGCGGCGTCGTGGTCCGCAAGGAATCACCGGAGTCGATCACGACAGCAATTCTCGAGGCCCTTCCGAATGCCCGGGCCGTCGTACTGGCTCCGATCTTCTTTGAGGCCTCGAATCGAGAGATCGTCATCGACCAGTTGCTCAAGGCGGGATTTTTCCGTATCTGGGTCGATGGCGAGGTTCGTGATTTGAACGACTTCGACAGCAGCGGCTCGACGTCGTTCGAACTGGTGATCAACCGGCTTCGCATCGAGCCCGAGCGGCGTACGCAGATTACCGAGGCAATCGAGCAGGCGTTCGAGCTCTCGAAGGGGACCGTCAACGTTCTCGAGGAGAGCGTCGGGAGTGGCGACGTGCGGGAGTGGATCAGCCATCGCTATACGTCTCACTTCGCCTGCAACAAGTGCGGTTCTGAATTTCCGGAGCCGACGCCTCACCTGTTCTCGTTCAACTCCCCGTTAGGCGCCTGCACGAATTGCCAGGGATACGGTCGGATCATCGGCATCGACATGGAGAAGGTCATCCCGAACCGCGACCTGCGCCTCGACGAGCAGCCGGTCGCGCCGTGGAACTCAGCCGGATACGAAGACTGCTACGAAGATCTCGAGACCTACGCGCGGAAGTACAGGATTCGGCTCGATGTGCCCGTGAAGGATCTGACTGCCGACGAATGGGATGTTCTCTATAACGGCCGCAGCAAGTGGTACGGGATCAAAGGCTTCTTCGAATGGCTCGAGACGAAGAAGTACAAGATTCACGTCCGCGTCAAGCTGGCGAAGTATCGGAGTTACGAGCCGTGTCCCGAGTGTCACGGTTCGCGGCTCAAGAATGTCGTCAATCACGTCAAGTTCCGCGACCTGACGATTGCTGACATCTTCGCGATGAACGTCAAGAGTGCGCGTCGCTTCTGGGAGTTTCTTGCGCTTTCGAAACAGGAGGAGGCGACAGCGGGTCACCTCCGCCGCGAGATCGTGAATCGTCTCGTTTACCTCGACGAGGTAGGCCTCTCCTATCTCGCGCTCGACCGGCAGACACGGACACTCTCGGGTGGTGAGGCGCAGCGGATCAACCTCGCCGCGGCGCTCGGGAGCGCGCTGACCGAGACGATGTACGTGATCGACGAGCCGACCGTGGGCCTGCATGCGAGAGACAGCGAGCGGTTGCTCGCGGTACTCCGCCGGCTTCGCAACGCAGGCAACACCGTGATCGTGGTCGAACACGATCCGACGATCATCGCCGGAGCTGACTACACGATCGAGCTCGGACCGGGAGCGGGCGAATACGGCGGTGAAGTCCTTCGTGCCGGGGCACAGCTCGCTGCACCGCGCGAGCCGGTACCTGTTCCGGAGTCGTACAGTTCGACAGACCCCTCGGGAACGATCCGTATCGTCAACGCCCGCGAGAATAATCTTCGCGGCGTGACGGCCGAGATCCCCCTCGGACGCCTCGTCGCGGTGACCGGCGTCTCCGGATCAGGCAAGTCGACGCTGATTCGCAACTGTCTCTACAATCGCTACCAGCGTGATGTTCGCGGAATCGCAGGACTGGAAACGGGAAAGGTCGACAGGCTCGAAGGAGTCGAGCAGCTCTACGACATGGAGCTCGTCGACCAGTCGCCGATCGGCCGTTCGTCGCGCTCGAATCCGGCGACCTACATCAAGGCGTGGGACGAGATTCGAAAGCTGCTTTCCGAGACGACAGCCGCGAAACTGAACGGCGTCACGGCCGGAATGTTTTCCTTCAACACGGTCGGCGGACGTTGCGAGGTCTGCCAGGGAGCCGGAGTCGTCACGATCGACATGCAGTTCCTCGCGGATGTCGAAGTCGTCTGCGACAAGTGTGACGGCCGCCGTTTCGGTGAGCACGTCATGAAGGTCACGTTCAAAGGGAAGAACGTGAACGACATTCTGCAGATGACCGTCGACGAGGCTGCGAAGTTCTTCGTCTCGAAGCGTGCGCTGCTCAAGCGGCTCGACGCACTTCGCTCGGTCGGCCTCGGCTACCTTCGGCTCGGACAGTCGACTGATTCACTATCGGGCGGCGAGGCGCAGCGTCTGAAACTCGCTTCCTACATCGGAGACAGTTCCGTCCGATCCGAGAAACCGCGGCTTTTCCTGTTCGATGAGCCGACTACCGGTCTTCATCACACCGATGTTCAGGTCCTGATCCGCACCTTCCGCGATCTGATCGACCGCGGCAACTCGGTACTCGTGATCGAGCACAACACCCAGCTCATCGATCAGTCGGACTGGGTGATCGACCTCGGACCCGAGGGGGGCGATCAGGGAGGCGAGATCGTGGCAGTCGGTACGCCCGAAGAGGTAGCCGCGAATTCGAACTCGATCACCGGCAGATATCTGAGCGCAGGAAGCACGATTGGCGCGGGATGAAAACGCGTCTATTGCCTGACCGCCCGCCGTCGCGCTGCCGGTGCTACGGATTCAGCGGGAAGTGACCATCCGGTAAGTGGCTGATCCCCCTTCATCAGTCGCGCGCGGTAGCGCACGCGCTCGAGCCCGGCCGGTCGCACCCAGTCATGCTCGACGTGCGCGGTCCAGGGCAGTCTGGCGATCTCGCCGACTCCTTCGACCCAGATCGCCACGTGGGTCGGCGTCGCTTCCAGCAAGGACACATCCGTCTGAATCGCGAGACGAAGCGACGCATCAGTCGCCACGATGGGGGACAGCACCGTGCCCCACGGCGACGGCCACGCCCTGGCGAAGCGAAGCGCGAGTCGATAGCTGCCCGAGCTCGAGCTGGTGATCGCGACGCGGTATGTGCCTGGCGCGAGCTCGGTTGTCATCCGCGTAGTGCCGTACCAGTCGAGCGTAGTGCTGCTGATCGGTGACAGGTTGCCACCCGCGAACGCGAACAACTCGAGACGGCCCTGCAGCGGACTCCGTCTCGCCACGGTGAGGATGACGCGTCCAGCAGTTTCCAGTGTGAAGCGGAACGTGTCGGTCTTGCCGGCGGCCGCGAACGCCCCGTCGAGGAGTGCTGGAATCGGCACATCGAAATCTGCACCGAAACCAGCGTCGACTCCTGCGGCAAAGTAGGCATCGTCGATGATTCCGTTGCCATCGTTGTCCCGGCCGTCGGGAAGCTCCGGTGCGAGTGGGTGCACTGTCGCATCGGAATCGTCGGTGTCGCCCTGGAATGGCGTCACGCCATCTCCATCGCTGTCGGCACAGAGGGGATTGGCACCCCATGTCGCAGCGAGCCGCTGGCGAAGTGCCGGAGAGGCGTGCCACTTCCATGCATCGACGTAGCACGAGACGTCCTGCTGCGCGGCTTCGGCGAGACCTTCGATGTAGATGTCCGCAGCCTCCCACCGGTCGGCCGGCAGTCCGAATCGCTCCTGAATTCGGGTCAGGAAGCGGAGGAGCTGCGGCGCGCGATCGAGCCCGTGAAGCTGCAGCGTGCGGAGTCCCATCATCCCGAACATCGCGTTCAGCCGTGTATCGCCGCAAGTGCTTGATGGTGTGGTGCAGTGCTCGAAGCTGAAGTCCGGCTCCGCCAGCCACTGGGGAACGAGAACGAAATTGGCAAGAGCATCTTCAATGACATCACGCGGCCCGACCGCACCGCTTTTTTCGTACGCCAGTGCCAGATGCTGCACGAGCTCCGTCCAGGCGTGCGGGGCGTCCGATCCCAGTCGGAACAGATTCGATTGACGGTCAAAATTGTGTCCCAGCTCGTGCGAGAGAAGCCAGGGGACCGAATCGTGGCGCAGCGCCGCTTGAAAACTATCGAGCATCAACGGCTCGATCTCCACTCCTTTGAAGCCGAGCCGCCCTCGTCCCGATGCGCCGGCGGTGTGCACCATCGCGATCTGCAACCGACCGAATCCCCAAGGCTCGCTTTCCGTCAACTCGCGGAACGTGAAGTACAGAAGATCGGCGCGCGCCACGAGACGACGGATCTCCTCGTCGGTAAGCAGCGCATTCCACGAGGGGGGAAGGAGGACCTCGACATGAACGCCGGGAAAGACCGTGAGCACGTGGTCGCTCCCATCGAACGCCCGGTACTCAATAGCGCCGCCCCACTGCGAAACCGCCAATGAATGCGATCGCGCCACCGCGAGCGTGGCATCCTCGACTATGCACGACGGCCATGCAGCCGCACTGGCGGGAGAGGATGCCAACGGGCCGGTGAGGGCACCAGTGAGGAGGACGGCGACCAGGACGAGGTTGGAGTTGGACATTGGGAACCGACGGCTGCCACGAGGCCCAGAACGCTTTCGCATGAAATCAAGGCTTGCGTAAAAGTATTCTCGCATCGCCTCTGTGTGTTCGTGCGATACACAACGGAAGCAGCCGAAAACTCCGTCTACGAATACCCGGTCGCCACCGCAACGATCAGCGCGATCGAGCCGACGACCCACACTTTCAGGATGAACGGAAAGACGAACTTGAACCAGCGATCGAACGGGATTCCCGCAAGGCCGAGGATTCCCATGATCACCGGGCTGGTCGGAACAATGATGTTGGTGAATCCGTCGCCGAACTGAAAGGCGAGAACGGCCGTCTGACGCGTGATCCCGACCAGATCGGCGAGCGGCGCCATGATCGGCATCGTGACGTACGCCTGGCCGCTGCCTGAGGGAATGAACAGATTCATCAGACTCTGCGTCATGTACATCCCGACCGCAGCACCGTAGGATCCGAGCCCCTGGAGCGGCTGCGCGATTGCGTGGATGACCGTGTCGGTCACGTGACCCTCGTCGAGCACGATCTGAATGCTGCGGGCGAAGCCGATCAGCAGTGCGGTCATCGTCAGCTCCTCGGCGCCGCGGCCGAACTGACGGGCGGTCTCATTCACGCCCAGCCGCCCGACGATGCCGAGCAAAAGGGCAAGCGCGAGGAACAGCGCTCCCATCTCCAGCATGTACCACCCCTGGAACTTCAGTCCCCAGATCAGCAGTCCGAGAGCTGCCATGATCAGCACGAGAGCAACGATGTGCCGCGGCTCGGGTTTGATGTCTTTCGGCGGCTCAATCTTGATTCCCGACTCGAGACCGGCAACGTAACTCTTCGACGGGTCCGCCTTCACCTTGCTCGCGTAACTCCAGACGTGGTGGATCCCGACTGCGAGAAAGATCACCAGGAGGATGGCGCGGTAGCCGAGTCCGGAGCCAGGGGGGAGGCCCGAGATATCCTGCGCGATGAACACGGTGAAGGGGTTGATGAGCGCTGCGCCATAACCAGTGGCGTACCCGACACACAGAATGCCGATCGCAGTTACCGTGTCGAAGCCCATCGCGATACACAAACCGAGCAGGATTGGCACGAACGGGATGTACTCCTCCGCCATGCCGATCGTCGCGGCGCCCGCCGCGAAGACGAACACGCCCCCTGCGACGAGGAGGAACGGCGCTTTCCTCGTGCGTGCGAGCAGAAAGGCGATCAGAGCGTCCGCCGCTCCTGTCGCGCGGAAGATGGCGAATGCTCCTCCGACGATGAAGACGAAGAAGATGATGTCCTGAGCCGCTTCGAAACCACGAGGGATTGAGGTGAAGATCGCGAGAGGCGAGAGTCTCTCTTCATCGACCGTGTGAAAGGTTCCGGGCATGACCTGCTCGCGCCCATGCTCGTTCTTCACTCGATCATAAGCGCCCTGCGGCAGCAGGTAGGTCAGCAGCAGTGCTGCGACGATCATTCCGAACAGCAGGACGAGGGTGTGCGGGATGCGGAACTTGCTGGTTGTCATCGTGCGGACGCCCTTCGGGTTCGTTGAGTTCTGGGGGAGTATAGATGGGTTGGACCACCGTTCGATTCCGGGCGTTAAGTGTGAGTCTGGCACCACGTTCGTTGGAAGGACCCCTCACCCGGCCTTCGGCCACCCTCTCCCCGCTGCTGCGGGGAGAGGGGCGACAAGTCTGCTCGCAGGCGTTGGCGACGGGCTCTTCATCTCGTCTCCAGCCAGGCTGCGCGTTTTCGGCTCACGCCTGGTGCCCGACGCTGCCTCTTCCCGGGGTACGAACACCCAACTCCGTGGTTTGTGGCCGAAGGCCGGGTGAGGGGTCGCGCATCGCCCAGGAACGCGCTCGCTCGGTCGAGACCCCGCTACGACGAAATCTGCGGTGCGCCGCGCGACTCCCTAAACTCGGGACGAGACGCGAGTGCGTGCTGCGTGACGCCGGCGCGCCTCGGTTTCCGAGAAGCGCTGGCGCTCGGTGCGGCACCAGGTCGAGGCGATCCGGCGGGCCGACCATCGCGGGAGCAGACGCGTAAGCCAGAGATGCGCGATGACCAGCAGATTCACACCAGTGAGGAAGAGCAGGCTCGCAGCGCGGTCGAGCATTGGCAGGCGCGCGTCCGCCCAGTAAATGAACAGAACGTTCACCGCGGCAACGAGTACGAGCTGCATCACGTCGCGTGTCAACGCGCGCCGCTTCGCCGCCAGGATAGCCCGATGGGCATCACAGACGACGGGGGGAGGGCACGCCGTGGTGACGACTCCCGGAAGCAGCTCCTGGTTCGGCATTGCAGCAAGCGACAATAAAGTGCGAATAACTATTCCATCACATCGCGACATCCGTTCATCTCACGAACCGAGCTCGTCGGCACGTCGAGCGGACACCAAATGCGACCAGGCAAAAGCCGGCCCTGCTACCGGTTACGCAGCCGGATCGCCTGTGCGATCAGGTTGCCGCTGCCATCTCGGAACACGTCAATTACCGCAGTGTCATTGACGCGAAGTGCATCCGCGTTGATGTAGGCAGTCCCTCTCGTTCTGGCAGCGAATCCTTGTGTGACCCAGATCCGGACGATGCTGTTCGTTTCGCTTTCCCGGAAGCCGATCGTCGGTCCATCGTCCAGCGTTTCGACGATCGTACCGGTCAGAGTGACGACGCTGTAGCGGATGAACGGCTCGGACCCTGCCATTCCGCCACCACCCGGGTATCGAACCGTGGAGGCGAGGAAGAGATCGCCGACCCGGTTGTAACTACCGCTGATCTCGACGAAGTCGCCGACGCTCAAGTCGGCGGCCTGAAGCACCTCATTCTCGGCGTTCGCCGCCTGGGTCATGTCGACCATGACCTCTCCCCGTGGCTGCTCGAGGTAGACGACACCGAGTTGCGGCTCGACGCGTGTGACGCGACCCTCGAGTAGCGTGACTGTACCGCCGGGCGTGACCATCCCGGCTTCCTGCACCGACTGCGTCACATCGATGCGCCTCGCGGTGATCTCCGCGCCCTGTGTGTCTCGCGGATCCGCCTCGACGCGGATCCTGTCGCCCAGCTCGAGGTTGGTGACACGGTAGACCTGCGCCTGGTAGTAGACCGGCGTGTTGCGGAACGTACGGACCGTGACCATCCTCCGGTCGGTGGTCTGAATGACGAGTCGTCCTTCCTCGTCATTGATCTGGCGGATCGTCCCCTCGATGACGTTGCCCGCCGCCGGTGCCACGGCCGGTGACGTCGTAGTGGGAGTCGAGGCACTGGTGGGTGTTCTAGTCTGGCCGACGCCGACCTGAGGCGCATCGACAGATCGTCCGAGGAGCGTGACCTGGCGCGCACGGACCGTTCCTTCGGACTGACCGCTCCCGACAACCTGAATCCGGTCGCCAAGGCGGACGTTGGCGAGGCCGCTCGAACCGGTGAAGATTTCAGGACGATCGTTGATCACAGTCCCGAAGCCATGCCAGGTGGTCGAGACCGAATCGGATTCGATTGTCACTCGCGACCCGTACTGGGTATCGACCTCGATCTGGAGGCGACGGCGTCCCTCGTCGACGTCGATCACTGTCCCAACCAATGGACGATCCTGCGCGAGAGAGGACGATGCCGCGAGCAGCAGCACCATGAATCCGACTGAAAACAGAGAACCTCGCCTCATACCGCCTCCTGTCAGACACTTCGCGCGCAAAGGGCGGGCCACTGCAGCCACAGGCATCACGCCTCGTTGCGAGCTCTCTGAGACACCACTCGTCCAGCGACGACGCTCTGCTCCACGGCGCGATCGTCACCCATGAAGATGAGGCCGGCGAGCAGGTCTTCGAGCGAAGACGCATGTGCGGTGCGGATCGAGAGCAGTGGCGTCGCCCTGGTATCGATCACCAGAAAGTCCGCCGATTTCCCAGCCTCCAGACTTCCGGTCTCCGCGTCGAGCGAGAGCGTCGCCGCTCCACCGAGCGTCGCGAGGTACCAGAGATGGAACGGGCTGAGCGACACCCCCTGAATCTGCTGCACCTTGTAGGCATCGGCCATCGCATTGAACATCGAGGGAGTCGTTCCGGCTCCGATGTCGCTTCCGAGGCCGACCGTCACGCCCGCATCGAGAATGCGGTGCAGCGGGAAGAGTCCGCTTCCGAGAAAGAGGTTCGAGTTTGGACAGTGGGCGATCCGTGCACCGCGGCGCGCAATCAGATCCAGCTCTTCGGGTGTGAGCCAGACTCCGTGAGCCAGCACGCTCTTCGGACCGAGCAGACCGTAGTGATCGTAGACGTCGGCGTACTCGGCCTCGGGGAAGAGCTCCTGCACCCACGCGACCTCGCTCCGGTTTTCGGAGATGTGTGTCTGAACCCAGACGTCAGGGAACTCACGTTTCAACGCGCCGGCAGCGCGCAGGAGCTCCGGCGTAGAGGTCGGTGCGAAGCGGGGAGTGATTGCATAACGGAGGAGTCCGCGCCCATGCCATTTCTGCAGCAGCTCGCGCGACTCTTCGTAGGAGCGATCTGCCGTTTCGTCGAGCAGATATTCCGGTGCGTTCCGGTCCATCATCGTCTTGCCGATGATTCCGCGAAAGCCGCTCCGTTCAGCCTCTTCAAAAAAGATGTCGGTCGCTGCGCGGTGGATCGTCGAGAAGATGAGCGCCGTCAGCGTCCCATGCCGCAGCAGCTCATCGTAAAGAGACACCGCAACGCGTCTGGCGTGATCGACGTCTTCGAACTTCCGCTCCGTTGGAAACGTGTAGCGCTCGAGCCACTCCAGAAGATGACCGCCATACGAGCCGATCATCTCGAGCTGAGGTGCGTGCAGATGCGTATCAATGAATCCGGGCGTGAGCAGCTTTCCGGAACAGTCGACGACCTCACCGTCAGGCGCTTCGCTCCAGGGTCCGGTACTCGTGATTCGACCGTCGCTGACCGCGAGGTGACCGTCTTCGTGCCAGCGGTAGGAATCGGCCGCCCCGGTGCGGAACGGGTCAGCAACCGGGGTGAAGAGGCGGCCTCGATAGACCTTCACGCTCGGCATTCTAAATCCCGTCTGCGGAGGCCAGATCAGATCTCGCTGAAATCGTCTTCCGCGTCATCGGTGCGTACGAGCTTCTCGAGCACAATCGCCTGGCCTCTCGAGCTCACCACCTCGGTCTCGGCCTGCTCGCCGTCTTCGAGGCTGGAGCTCAACGTCTCTGACGTCCGTGTCACCGCCTCCATGAAGGCTGCCTCGGAGCTCGGGACCACCGGGGATTCGTCGGACGACTGCCGCCGCGCATGGCGCTCTTCCGCCTCGCGAAATGCATAGTCGAACGGAAGAATCGTCGATTCCAGCTTCAGATAGAGCTCGCAGGTTGCCCTGACGTCTTCCAGGCAGTAGACCGCAATGTCCTCATAACGTCCCGCGCGGTATAGCGTTTCAACCGCGCGACCATCCATCCCCTCGGTTTTCGAGCTCTGGATGCCGAACGACTTGCAGGCGAGATCGAGGTTGAATCTCACCTGCCGTCCGTAGAGCGTGCCGGAGAAGTTGAGGACCTCTCGCAGATCGCAGTTCGGGTGATGGCGATAGCGAGGACCGACCAGATCGCGCTTCGGCTTCAGCCCGTTGATCGCCGAGCGGAGCATCAGGTAGGGGCCGTCGAATTGGCGGCCGTTGAATGAGATGAAGCGATCGTCCTTTCCGAGAAACTGCCAGAACTTCTCGAGAATCAGCCGCTCGCTGCCGGAGATGAGGGTACGCATCCCTTCGGTTTTCGTCTCCAGCTCCGTCTGACCCGGAATCTCGTACATCACGCACGAACGTCCAGTCTCCGCATTCACGACGCCGATCGCGACGATGCGTCCGGTGAACGGCGAGAGCGCTCCGCGGCGCTTCTCTTCCTCCGCCTCGGCCTCGTTCATCCCTTTGATCAGGTACTCACGAACGTAGGGATCATGCTCTTCCCACGGGGTGCCGACGGTCTCGATGTCAATGACGAGTTTTTTCATGAGGGGCAGGCTTCCTGGTGAATCAGACGGTGTAGCCAATCCTCGTCCAACAGACGGATGCCGTCAATCATTGCGGCAAATGGAGAGACGGGCGGAGACGACACCACCCGGGCCTGGGGCCGGGTGAGGGGCCGCGCAATCGACCACACATGCAAGTTGCGGGTGCGGGGGGCGAGACGCCCCCCGCGGACGAGGACGTCCGCGGTACGGCAGGCGAGGACGCCTGCGCTACGAAACCCCCGCAAAAGCGGGGGGAGAAGGCAGCAAGGCAGAGGCGTGGAGGGACGCCCACAAGACCGTGGGAATCGCTTGCTTGCCACATACGACAACACCCGGCCCTGCGGGCCGAGTGTTGGGTGAAAAGAGGCGGAAAAACGGATCAGGCTGCGGTCTTGAGCTTGTCGACGAGCTCTTTCACAGCGTCTGCCGACTTGCGCAGCGCTGCAGTCTCTTCTTCCAGCAGCTTGATCTCGACGATCTGCTCGAGTCCGTTCTTGCCGAGCTTGACCGGAACGCCGACGAAGAGGTCGTTGTATCCGTACTCGCCTTGCAGGAAGGCGGCGCAGGGGAGGATCTTTCTCTTGTCCTTGAGGATCGCCTCGACCATCTCGACCGTCGCAGCGCCCGGCGCATACCAGGCCGACGTCTTGAGCAGGTTGACGATCTCGGCGCCGCCGTTGCGAGTGCGATCGACGATGGCGTCGATTCGCTCCTTCGACAGAAGCTCGGTGATCGGTATGCCGGCGACAGTCGAGTAGCGCGGTAGCGGAACCATCGTGTCGCCGTGGCCTCCGAGAACGAACGCGTGGGTGTTCTCGACCGAAACATTCAGCTCCATCGCAATGAATGCACGCATGCGGGCCGAGTCGAGGACGCCGGCCATGCCGAGAACCCGCTCGCGCGGGAACTTCGAGACGCGGCGCGCAACCTCACACATTGCGTCGAGCGGATTCGACACGACGATAATGATGCTGTCGGGAGAGCGCTCCGCAACCTCTTTCGTGACGCCGGCGACGATCTCTTCATTCTTCCAGAGCAGATCGTCACGGCTCATTCCCGGCTTGCGGGGCAGGCCGGCCGTGATCACGACGACGTCAGATCCCTCGGTGCCGTCGTAGTTGTTGGTGCCGCGAAGGATGGAGTCGTATTTTTCGACCGGAGCCGTCTCCATCATGTCGAGCGACTTCCCCTGCGGGACGCCCTCGACGATGTCGACCAGAACGACATCGGCCAGCTCTTTGAGCGCGATGCCCTGGGCGACCGTTGCACCGACATTCCCGGCGCCGACCACTGTTACTTTCGTCTTCATAGGATTGACCTCGCTTCGGATGCTCGACGGCGGACACTCCCGGCCGGCACTCTCGGGTTGGCAGGAGATTCGAGTGGAGTTTCCTGCGTCCCGGAGGCGGCTGTAAGCTGCGGCCCGTCGGCGCGCGGATTCTACCGTAATGTTTTCTGACTTCATTGTGACGGCGAACGCCGTCTCGGTGATCGGCAGCACCCGCGAGAAGGTGCGGATCCTGGCCGATTTTCTGCGCTCTCTGGACGATTCGTCGCTCAGACAGGTGGCCGTCTTCTTCTCTGGCTCTCCGTTTCCGCGGTTCGATGAACGGGTTACGGGAGTGGGGTGGGCGACAATCGCGGAGTCAGCGGCTGATGCCGTTGGCAAGACTCGCGACGAGTTGTCGGAGATCTACCCGAAGTATGCCGATCTCGGCGACGCAGTGGGCGAACTCTACAGTGGTATTTCGCGTCCCGATTTATCCGTTGCTGCCATTGCTGACTACTTCGACCAGCTGGCTTCCGGGAGCTCACCTTCTCAGAGATCCGCGATTCTCACTTCTCTGTTCCGCCAGCTCGACGCGGAGGGCGCGCGCTACGTGGTGAAGATCCTCCAGAGTGAGACGCGGATCGGACTTCAGGAGGGTCTGGTGGAGTCCGCCGTTGCGAGGGCGTTCGACCGGAACCTGGAGGCAGTCCGGCGCGCCAACATGTTCACCGGCGACATCGGAATGACCGCTCTTCTCGCCAAACGCGACGCGCTCGAGTCGGTCGGGATGACGCTCTTCCATCCGATCGCGTTCATGCTCGCGCAGGCCGAGGAGGATCCCGAGGCGATCTTCACGACGCTCGGCGCGGGGGCGATCGCCGATGACAAGTACGACGGCATTCGCGCACAGATTCACACCGATGGCGTCGAGGTGCGCATCTACTCCCGCACTCTCGACCAGATCACGCTTCGCTTTCCAGAGGTCGAGGCTGCTGCGAAGGCATTGGGCGTGCCGGCGATCCTCGACGGCGAGATCGTCGCGTTCCGAGATCGAATCCTTCCTTTCGCCGTGCTGCAGAAGCGTCTGGGGAGACGCAAGGTAGCAGCGTCACTTCTCCAGGATGCGCCGGTCGTCTTCTTCGCGTTCGATCTCCTCTTCGTCAGGGGAGAGGCTCTGCTTGACCAGCCTCTCCGCGCGAGACTCTCCGCACTCCACGAGTTGCTGAGCGAGCGTGGCGCTGGCGTGCTGCTGCTCTCCCGGCAGAGCGAGGTGCAGAGCGCTGAACAGATCGACGAGCTGTTCGATGCAGCCCGGGCACGCGCGAATGAGGGACTCGTCATCAAACAGCCTGCTTCCGCCTACACCCCGGGACGAAGGGGAAAGACATGGCTGAAGTACAAGAAGGCGCTGGCGACTCTCGATTGTGTGGTGACGGCCGCGCAGTACGGCAACGGAAAGCGGAGAGCCGTGCTCTCGGATCTGACGTTCGGTGTCATGCGTGATGGGGAGATCGTGAATATCGGGAAGGCATACAGTGGACTCACGGATGCCGAGATCGCCGAGCTGACCGAGGTCTTCAAGGCCGCGACTCTCGAGCGGTATGGTCCGGTGCACCGCGTGGAGCCGGCGGTCGTGCTCGAGATCGCCTTCGACCGGATTCAGGAATCAAAACGGCACAAGGCAGGCTACGCGCTGCGGTTTCCACGCATCGTCCGGATCCGGGACGACAAAACGGTGGCGCAGATCTCAACCATTGAGGAAGTACGCCGTATCTACGAATGGCAGTTGCGACGCGAGGGTCAGACCGCTGAGGCTCTGCCTGACAAGGAGAAGAAACCATGAAAGCGGGACTCTACCGTTCGAGGAGATACAGCATCATTGCCGGCGTCTGCGGTGGCTTCGCCGAATGGCTTGGCTGGAGCCCTACGTGGGTGCGCATCCTGTTCGTTCTGATCTCGATCCTGTCCGCAGCATTCCCGGGGATCATCGTCTACCTGATCCTCTGGATCGTGATGCCTAAGGCTCCCCATTCGAGCGTGTAGGCCATTCGAGCGTTGCGGCTTCGTCTGCGGCTCGTGACGTTTGCTATGCTCGGCATCCATGTCGGCGGTTCAGAGAGTTGGCGAGACGTTCATCTCGGCCCCGCCGCAGACCCTCGAGCTACCGGAGGGGTTCCGCTTCACGCACGGGCAGGTCATTGCCCCATTCTCGATCGTCTATGAGACGTTCGGCACGCTCAACGCCGATCGCTCGAACGCGATCCTCGTCTGCCACGCGCTGTCGGCCAGCGCACATGCGGCCGGAAAGTACAGCGACTCGCCCGACGAGAAGCCTGGCTGGTGGGATGGGCTGATCGGTTACGGCAAGCCTCTCGACCTCGACCGCTACTTCGTCATCTGCGTGAACCTTCCGGGCTCGCCGTTCGGAACGACCGCACCGAAAGCGATCGATCCTGCCTCCGGGCGCCCCTACGGGTCGCGCTATCCCTGGCCGACGATCGAAGACATGGTCGAAGCCGAGAAGCTGGTCGTAAAGCACTTCGGAATCGAGCACCTCCGGGCGATCGCCGGCGGCTCGCTCGGTGGAATGCAGGTGCTCATGTGGGCCGCCATGTATCCGGCTGCCGCCGACGCAATCATCGCGATGGCGTCCGGACCGGCCGTTCCGGTCCATGGAATCGCCTGGCACATTCTGGGCCGCAAGATCATCGAGGCCGACCAGCGCTTCAACGGCGGTGACTACTACGACGAACCCAGCTCACTCCGCGGACTGCAGGTGGCCCGAATGCTCGGTCACATGACCTATCTCTCCTCACACGCTCTGCAGCAGAAGTTCGGCCGGCGTCGTCGCGGCAGCACCCGCCAGTTCGAGATCGACTCCTACTTCGAGCACCAGGGAAAGAAGTTCGCGACTCTCTACGACGCAAACTCCTACATTCGTGTTCAGGCGGCGATGGATGAGATGGACCTCGAGGAGCAGTTCGGAACGCTGCAGTCGGCCTTCGCACGCTGGCGGGGACGGACCCTGCTCGTGTCGTTCGACACCGACTGGCTGTTCCCTCCGAGCGAAAGCGAACGCGTTGCCTCGGCGATGCGCTCGCTGGGCAACGAGGTCGTGCACGAGCAGATCGTCTCGTCGAATGGTCACGATACGTTTCTGATCGACTTCCCGCTGATCGATGGTGTGGTGAGGAGGTTCCTCGGTTAGGCTGAGTTTCGCGCCTTCGGCGCGGCGGGCGAGACGCCCGCGTGCGGACGAGGACGTCCGCGGTACGGCAGGCGAGGACGCCTGCGCTACGAAAGGCAGACCGTGCCCTCGCCGGACACTTCAACGGAATCGTTCGTCGGGCTCGCCGAGGAGCTCGACGTCGTCGAGCGGCGCGAGGCCGTCGCCTCCGTCGATCAGGCGGAAGCCTACGACGACTGCTTCTTCGACTCGTTCGGCCTGGATGATCACGACCGGAGTCGGTTCGCCGATTCCTTCTTCACGGACGATCGCGCAGGAGGGAAGGTCGAGCTCGACCGGCTCACCACCGACGGCGAAGACCGCTCGTCCCGCCTCGACGTCCTGCTCGGTGGCGGCCCTGCCGGCGGTGACCGGAGTCTCTCGCCATTTGCTGATGTCGATCGGATGGCTCATGGACGACAGGCGAGGGATATCACAGAACGTGAGACGCACGCACGCCGTAGCTGTGCCTATTCGTTGGCCGCGGCGGTAGGAGTGATAGGAGCCTTGTAGTCGCACTCCGGGTTGTTGCAGTACTCCTCATGTCCCGCTCGCTTGGTCTCCTTCTCGAGGAGATAGGGGGCGTGACACTTCGGGCATTCGCGCGGCACGGGACGCTTGTTCAGAGCGAACTCGCATTTCGGATAGCGGTTGCAGGAGTAGAAGATTCCGCGGCGTGACGTCCGTTCGACCATCTCGCCTTCGTTACAGACGGGGCACTTCACGCCGGTCGGCTTCGGCGGTTCCGATTTCCGGCCGATCTTGCGAATCGTCTTGCAGTCCGGATAGCCGGAACAGGAGTAGAAGGGACCGTAACGGCCGCTCTTGAGGACCATCTCCTTGCCGCAGTTTTCGCATGGCGGCTGCGGCTCCTCGGGAATGTTCGCTTTCAGCAGACGCGGGTCCTTGGTGTTCTTGCAGTCGGGATAGCCGGTGCAGGCGAAGAACTGGCCGAACCGCGAGCGCTTGAGCTGCATCGGCTTGCCGCACTTGTCGCAGATCATCTGCTCTTCGTCGGAAGAGGTTTCCGCGGCGTCGCCCTTCGGCATTTCCTTCGTCGTCTTGCACTCTGGATAGTTCGAGCAGGCGAGGAACTCGCCGAAGCGTCCGAACTTGATCACCATCGGTGAGCCGCAGGCCTCGCACTTTTCGTCGGTCTCGATTCCGGTGCCCTTCACCTGCGTCATTTCGGTGGCGGCGCGTACGAGGTCGCCGTTGAACTTCACGGAGAACTCGCGGATTGCATCGGTCCACTCGAGCTTCCCGTCCTCGATCTCGTCGAGCTCCTGCTCGAGCCGGGCGGTGTAGGTCTCGTCGATGATGTCGCCGAACGACTGCTTGAGGAGTTTGACGACGAGCGCTCCGAGGTGCGTCGGATGGAACTTGCCTTCGTGCTTATAGGTGTAGTCGCGTGCCTGAATCGTCGTCAGAATCGAGCCGTAGGTCGACGGCCTGCCGATTCCGTTCTCCTCGAGCGCCTTCACGAGTGTCGCTTCCGTGAAGCGGGGGGGAGGCTGTGTGAAGTTCTGCTTCGTATCGAGATCGAGAAGCTGCAGCACGTCGCCCTGATTCAGTGGCGGCAGCGCTTTCTCGTTCTTCTTTTCCCCCTCCTCGTCATCGTCTTCCGCCGGTGCATCCTGGAAGACGGCAAGGAATCCGGCGAACTTCTGGACTTCTCCCGAAGCGCGCAGGGTGAGGTTGCCGACCTGAATGTCAGCGTCGGTGACGTCGAACAGCGCCGGCTTCATCTGGGAGGCGACGAAGCGGTCCCAGATCATCTTGTAGAGGTTGTACTCCTCGCGGGTCAGGAAGTCCTTGATCCGCTCCGGTTCGAGCTCCATCGAGGTCGGGCGGATGGCCTCGTGGGCATCCTGTGCCTGAGCAGCTTTCTTGACACGATAAGTGTTCGGTTTATCGGGCAGAATAGCGTCACCATATTTCGCACCGATATAAGATCGCACTTCCGCGATTGCCTCATCGCTGGTCCGCACCGAGTCGGTACGCATGTAGGTAATGAGGCCGGCGAATCCGAAGGACCCGAGCTCCTTACCTTCATACAGCTTCTGCGCGATCTGCATCGTCCGCTTCACCGGGTACTTGAACCGGTTGTAGGCAGTGCGCTGGAGCGTCGAGGTGATAAAGGGAGGGGCGGCGGATTGCTTACGCTCCTTGCGCGCAACCTCCGTGACGACGTACTTGCCGCTCTTGAGCGCCGCTTCGATCCGCCGCGCGTCTTCTTCGTTTCCTACTTCGGTCTTCTTCCCGTCGACCTTCGTCAGCTTCGCAATGAAAGGGGGAGGCTGGCTGGCCGACAGCTTCGCGGCGAAGGTCCAGTACTCGACCGGCAGGAACGCTTTGATCTCGTCCTCGCGGTCGACGATCATCTTCATCGCAACCGACTGGACCCGGCCCGCGGAGAGACCGCGACGTACTTTGTCCCAGAGTAGCGGCGAGAGCTTGTAGCCGACGAGCCGGTCGAGAACGCGCCGCGCCTGCTGCGCGTTGACCTTGTTCATGTCGAGTTCGCCGGGATTCTCGATCGCCTTGCGAACCGCGTTCTTCGTAATTTCGTGGAAGAGGATCCGGCGGACCTTTTTCGAGTCGCCACCGAGAAGCTCCATCACGTGCCAGCCGATCGCCTCTCCTTCGCGATCAGGGTCCGAAGCGATGTAGATGAAGTCGGCGCCTTTGGCTGCGGCCTTCAGCTCGCTGACGACTTTCTCTTTCCCTTCGAGAACTTCGTACCTGGGCTGGAATGTGACCTCGTCCACTCCGAGGTCGCTCTTGGGCAGATCTCGTACATGTCCGACTGAGGCTTTCACCAGAAAGTCCTTGCCGATGAACTTGTTGATCGTCTTCGCTTTCGCGGGAGACTCGACGATGACGAGATTTTTTGCCATGCGGAACGCCCCAAACTGAGCGCCGGTGTGTCGTTATTCCGGGCGTCGGAGAGGCGGGAGCCTATCAGAGGATGCGGATCGCCGCCAAAGTGCCCGAATCAATCGCTTGTCGAGGTAGCTGTTCCGTGCCTGGCAGGTAACGGGCTGGAGGGTGTTCAAAAAGGCCGGAAATCCCGGGCCTTGTCGAAGCGTCTGCCGGCAGGAGCTCCCGTCAGAACGAGAGTCTTACTCCTCTTCCTCGTCGTCTTCGCCGCCGGCGCTCTTGTACTTTTTGGTCTTGTTGTAGAGCGTCTTGTACGAGATACCGAGGATCTCGGCCGTCTTCCGACGGTCGCCGTCGGTCATGGTGAGGGTCTCCTCGATGACGAGACGTTCGACTTCTTCCATCGGCTGACCGAGCTGGATCGTGATCGCGTTGCGCGAGCGCTTCCGCCGGCCGCTGACGAATTTGTCGGGCAGGCATTCGACGGTCAGTGTGTCGGTCCTCGCCATGATGAACGCCCGGTTGATGACGTTGCGCAGTTCGCGGACGTTGCCGGGCCATTCGTAGCCCTGCAGGGCTTCGATGAAGTCAGCGTCGATTTTCTCGACGTGCTTCTCCTCGGTCTCATTCAGCTTCTGCAGGAAGAAGTGCGAGAAGAGAGGAATGTCCTCGAGGCGTTCACGGAGCGGTGGCACTTCGATCGGAAAGACGTTGAGGCGGTAGTACAGATCCTCGCGCATCTTGCCATCGACAATCGCCTTC
>DASVLC010000442.1:0-18097 GCA_036385045.1 Thermoanaerobaculia bacterium
GCCGCCTCGACGTTACGTCCGCGGCGCTGTGCGATGCTTCGCATGAAGGCCGCAGCGTCCTCCTGCATCTTGGTCTTCATGACGTCGTCAACTTTGTCGCCGAGGGCGACGGGATGCGCTGCGCCGGTGTTGGTTCCGGGAGCCATCGCAGCGATATCGGCGGCCTCGAGGATGAAGAAACCAGCCGAGGCGGCGCGGGCACCACTGGGACCGACCCAGACGATCACCGGCACTTTCGATCGAAGGATCTTCTCGACCATACCGCGCATTGAGGTCTCGAGACCGCCCGGCGTACGTAATTCGATGAGCACCGCCGCCGAGTTACGCTCCACCGCCTCCGCGAGTCCACGTTCCAGGAACTCGTCGGTGATCGGATGAATCATGTCGTCGATCTCGAGCCGAAGCACATCCGCCTGCAGCGGGAGGACCAGCAGCACGAGCAGACCGAGGGAGAGGGTGGCGGTCTTCATTAGAGTTGCCTCCGAGAGTGGGAACGCCTGTGGTTCGAAGGGGGATTCCGGTGCGGGCGCCATTCCCGCGTACGAACCGGGTGAATGGGTGGCGCCAATGTCGTGCATCGCACCGCCCACCCGCTCGCCCAGATCATCACGCTACGCTTCCGATGACACAGGCACGTGTGCACCTGTGGGTCGTCGGCAAGGGATCCCTCTCCGTCCTCCGCCCCTCACACACGCCCACCCACCCACGGGGCTCCGGCGGCTCGGGATGACAGGCGCGTTCTCGTCATCATCGTTAAGTCGCGGCTCTGCGCCGCACGGCGATCGCCTACTCCGGACCGAACTCCGGCTGCGGCTCGTAGTTGAAGAACTTCGTGATGTCGTTTCGGAAAACGAGTTTGAAGTCGCCGATCGGGCCGTTGCGCTGCTTGGCAATGATGATCTCGGCGATGCCCTTGTCCTCTGACTCACGGTTGTAAACCTCATCGCGATAGATAAACGCGACGACATCGGCGTCCTGCTCGATCGACCCCGACTCACGAAGATCGGAGAGCTGCGGCCGGTGATCGCCGGTGCGCTGTTCAGGACGGCGTGAGAGCTGCGATAGAGAGAGAACCGGGACGTTCAGCTCCTTCGCGATCGCCTTGAGGCCTCGCGAGATCTGCGAAATCTCCTGCTGACGCGACTCGATCCGGCCCTTGACCGACATCAGCTGGAGATAGTCGACCATGATCATGTCGATCCCAACTTCCATCTTCAGGCGACGCGCCTTTGCGCGCATCTCCATCGGATCCATGCCGGGCGTGTCGTCGATGTAGATGCGCCCCTTCGCCAGACGTCCTGAAGCTTCGGCGAGGTCACGCCAGTTTCGATCGGATAGCATGCCGGAACGGATCAGGTGATTGGACACTCCCGATTCCGAGGAGAGGATGCGCAAGCCGATCTGCTCTTTCGACATTTCGAGCGAGAACACCGCAACGCCGTACAACTCGCCAGTGCTGCTGCGCGGGAGGCCGTCTTTGCCCGGGATCGCGATCGCCTCAGCCATGTTCATCATGAACGACGTCTTCCCCATCGAGGGACGCGCCGCGAGGATGATCAGATCCTGGCGCTGGAAACCTGACGTCATCTCGTTGAATCGGTCGTAGCCCGTAGGGAGTCCGGTTACGAGGCGGCCGGGATTCGCATGGACCGCCTCGATGGCGATCATGTTCGTCTTCGTGATCTTGTCGAGAGCGACGAATCCCTTGTCGATCGAACCTTCGGCGATTTCGTAAAGCGAGCGCTCGGCGATGTTCAGCACCTCGCCCGGCTCGCTCGGCGCATCGAGCGCGGCACGCATGACGCTGTTGCCCATCAGAATCAGCCGGCGCAGTGTCGACTTTTCCTTCACGATGTGGGCGTAGCGTTCGACGTTCGCGACGTCGGGCACGACGTCAATCAGGGAGGAGATGTAAGCGATCCCTCCGACCTGATCGAGCTGTGCGTGCTTGGCGAGCTCCTCTTTCAGCGTCAGAGGCTCGATCTCGCGGCTCTGTTCCGCCATTCGACGCATCGTCGCGAAGATCGTCCGGTGGGCGTCGCGGAAAAAGTCTCCGGTGTCGATCGTTCCGAGAACGCGGTAGAAGACGTGAGAGTTGATCAGAATCGCGCCGAGTACCGCACGCTCCGCGTCCGGACTCTGCGGCATGGGCCGATCGAGAGCAGCATCGAGTTGTGCGACTGACATGGGACGAGTTGCGGCATTCTACGGATGACGAGACGGTGAGCCCCTCCCTTCACAACGCCTCCACCGGATTTCCTCAGAGCTCTGTGGAGGGATCAGGGCATCAGTAAGAGTCAGCGATCAGTTTTCCACACGTTGCGGAAAAGTGAAGACGGTACTTGACATGAAAATCGTCTCGCGAGGCAGTTCGTGAGGCGCTGACGTCTCTTTTTCTACGCCCGGTGACCGGTATTCTACGGATGGTAGAGAGGAATGCTCTCCGCAGGGGGCATGTTCGAGGCTTCGTTGGAGCTGTGCCGGAACTTCCCGCGCGTCCAGCCGTCACAGATCGTGCCTGGAGGACTGACAATGAACCGCTACTTACCGGCTGCGCTTGCGCTCGCCATCATCGTTCCCGCTGCAGACGCGCAGCCGAACACTGCCGACGCGAGAAAGATTGTTGCAAAGATCAATGGGGAAGTGATCTCGCGCGCTCGTATCGATCTGATGTGGGACCGCGTGCCTCCGCATCTACAGAAGCAGTATGAGCTGGTCGGTGGTCGTCCAACGTTTCTGAACAACTATGTTCGCAAGCGTGTGCTTCTGCAGCACGCCCTCAAGAACGGCTTTGGAAACGAGCTGGCACTGAGAGTCGAGCTTGATCCTGCCGAGGAGTCGGCACTTTTCGACCGTTACGTTCGCGAAGTCGTGGCGAACAACGTCGTCACTGACCAGATGCTTCGCCAGGCTTACCAGGAGAACCGCGGGCAGTTCGCCCATCCCGACCAGGTGAAGCTGCGTCATATCTTCATCGACACGACGACCACTCCGGGAAGCGAAGCCAGAGAGAAACTGACAGCGATCCACGCGGAGCTCGATGCGTACCGGAAAAGCGTTGCCGACAAGCCGAACGCGAAGGAGCTGCTGCGGGAACGCTTCGCGGCTGCCGCTCGCCAGCATTCGGGTGATCCCGCGGCTCCTGCCGGCGGGCTCGTCGGCTGGATTGGCATGTCGCGCCTCGACGCCCGCGTCGGCGAAGCGGCCTTCACAATGGAAGTCGGCACGATGAGCGGCGTGATCCAGGCAGAGCGCGGCATGCACATTCTGTTCATCGACGCGGAGCGCGAGGCTGGAATCGAGCCATTCGAAGTCGCCTCTCCGGACATCCGCGAGTTTCTGCTGACGCAGAACATGCAGAAGGTGCTCGATGAGGTAAACAAGCAGACGACCGAGTTGCTCGCGAAATCGAAGGTCGAGGTTTACCCGGACAATCTGTAACGGTCTGAACGGGTACCGGCGCCGCCGCCCTCAGGTCCGAGCATCGACGAGGGCGGCGCGCCACTATAATCGCCGCAAATGGCAAGAGCTGCCTCAGAGGCGGACAAGCTCTACAAGATCGGTGAGGTGTGCAAGCTCGCCGATCTGCAGCCGTACGTGCTTCGCTACTGGGAGACGGAGTTTCCCCAGCTTTCGCCCAACAAGAGCGGCGGAGGCCAGCGGCTGTACACGCGCGCTGAGGTCGACACGATCCTCCGGATCAAGGAGCTGCTCTACCGCGACGGCTTCACCATCGCGGGAGCGAAGAAGAAGCTCGAATCGGACCTGACGGCACCTCCGCCTGCATCTGCCAATGCGACTGCCGATGTGCCGGAGCCTCCAGCGGCCGCGACGGCAGGTCCGGAAGTGGTTCGTACACTTGCCGGAATCCAGCGGGAACTTCGCGCGATTCTGACGATGCTCGACAAGTAGAGCCCTACCGCGCGAAAAGAGCGACGATGCGCTCGAGTCCCTCACGATCGTCCTCGTCGAATGCATCGGGCCGGTCGGAATCGACATCGAGAACCGCGATGAGCGTTCTCTCGCGGTCGAACACCGGCACTACGATCTCCGATTGCGATCTCGCATCGCAGGCGATGTGGCCGGGAAACTGATGGACATCGGGGACGACGATCGTTTCCCGTCGTTCGGCCGCCGTACCGCAGACCCCGCGTCCAAAGTCGATCTGGAGACAGCCGACGGTGCCGATGTAGGGCCCGACGACCAGACGATCGCCGCAGACTCGGTAGAAACCAGTCCAGAAGAACTGGGGGAATCGGTTGGCGAGAACCGAATTGATCGTCGCCATGAGCGCGATCTCGTCGAGTGCAACGCCGCCTTCATTACGCCAGACGGCAGAGATGGCTGCAAAGCACTCGTCGTACGCGGCTCGTTTGTTCATCGGAACGTCGGACGACGTCACGCCCGTCCGCGCCGATTATCGCCTTTTCGTGCGAACCGGCACAGGCTGGGGGCGTCGCGATCCGCTGGCGACCAGAATGGCCGCCCCGATCAGCACGAGAACTAGCTCGATCATTCGATTCTCCTCATCCCCTCTAACTGCATCGGTGGTGCCACGAAGGTCATGAGCGGTGGCGTCACGTTTCATCGGCTGGCAGCTGCCCGCCTATAGACGGCGTCATACTCCCTTGCCGAGCGTTCCCAGGAGAAGTCAGCCTGCATTCCGTTCTCCTGAAGCACGGACCATACGCCGCGATCCTTGAAGTTGAGCATCGCCACCCAGCTTGCCAGGTAGAGCTCGACAGGATGCGGTGCGACGAAGCCGAACCCGTTGGCCGAGTCGAGATTCGTTCCGTCGAACGGAATCACCGTATCGGTGAGGCCTCCCGTCAATCTGACGATCGGTACGGCTCCGTATCGCAGGGCGTACATCTGATTCAGGCCGCACGGCTCGTAGATCGATGGCATCAGCAGCAAGTCCGCCCCGGCGTAGAGCCGATGAGCGAGCGCGTTATCGAACCCGATCCATACTTTGCACCGTTCGGGATTCTCCTCCGCCACGCGAGCGAGCTCCGCTTCGAGTTCCGGCTCTCCACTGCCGAGGATGACCACCTGAGCACCGGCCCGGACCAGACGGCTCAGGATCGGCGTGAGCAGCTGGAAACCCTTCTGCTCGACGAGCCGCGACACCGCGGTGATGACCGGTGTTCGCGCCGAAAAGCGAAGGCCAGCCTCTTTGAGCATCGCCCGCTTGTTCTTCACCCTTTCGCCCAGCGTCTCTCCGTCGAAGTTCGCCGGCAGCTCCGGGTCCGTCGCAGGGTCCCACTCATCGACATCGATTCCGTTGAGAATTCCGGTCAGCTTCCAGCTGGACTGACGTAGCACCCCATCGAGCCCCGCGCCGTATTGGGGGGTCTGGATCTCCCGAGCGTAGGTGGGCGAAACGGTCGTCACCTGGTCCGCAAAGAGGACACCGCCCTTCATCGGATTCACCTGCCCGAAGTACTCGACGGCATTCGCCGCCCAGTACCGCGCCGGGAGCCCTGTCACCATGAACGCGGCGGCGGGGGCACTTCCCTGATAGTTCAGGTTGTGAATCGTGTAGACCGAGCGGGTTGCCGCAAACGAGGGACTGGCTCGAAGCTCGGCGTCGAGATAAACAGGAAGCAGCGCCGTGTGCCAGTCGTGGCAGTGAAGAATGTCGGGCTGGATGTCGAGCAACTCGCATCCGCGCGCGACAGCCTGGCAGAAGAATGTGTAGCGCAGCAGAGAGTCATCGGTTCCATCAGCCGCCGGCGCGTAAATCTGATTCCGCTCGAACAACGGCTCGTTCGCCACCAGGATCAGCGGAATGGTCGTACCCGGCAGGACAGTCCGGAGGTAAGTCGCCTCCCCAGTCCAGCTGCCCCACTGGATCGTGGCGGTCGGCATCACCGGATGAAGCGCGATCCCCTGCGCCTCGAACCAGTGGCGCGCCTGGCGGTAGTAGGGCATGAAGATCGTGATGTCATGACCCATCCTGGTCAACGCCTTCGGAAGCGAACCACAAACATCACCCAGCCCGCCGGTCTTGGCGATCGGTGAAACCTCTGCCGTTGCGAACACCACCTTCATGGTGGCGAGTGTATCGCTTCTAACGGAGTTCCTCGGTTCCTCGGAGTTCCTCGGAGTAGCTGGGCTGGCTCTTCCGCGTTCTCACCTCGAATCCCCACGACGACACGTGGCGCCGGTAATGCGGAGACGACCACACCGCCTGTCCGGGGCTCCGGCGGCTCGGGATGACAGGAGGTGCGAACTCCGAGGAACTCCGAGGAACCGAGGAACTTCGGAGAACTCCCCCTCACCTCACCACAACCGCCGCATAGCCCACGACCTGCGAATAGTCGCCGTTGATGTCCCCCGAGGTGGCGTGCTTCAGGAGGGTGGCGGAGGAGGCCCCGAGGGCTTTCGCGGCGATCAGCATGGTGGTCGTCGGGATGAAACCGCACATCGAAATGCCGTGCTCGGCAACCGACGTCCAGAGGCCGTGAGGGTCGAGATCGAGTATGCGATCGATCGCCACCTGATCTTTGCGGAGCGTGGTCTGCTGCTCTTCGTAGTGATTCAGGTCGGTGCTCGCGAGGATGGCGACCGGCTCGCTCTGCTTTCGAATGACTCGCGCGATCGCGAGACCGATTTCCTCTGCGTATTCGAAACGATGAGACGCCAGACAGATCGGGACGAACGTGAACGTTCCGGCGAGACGCTGCAGGAAAGGGAGCTGCACTTCGAGTGAATGCTCCTGTGCGTGAGCACTCGAATCTTCTACCAGCAGCGGAGTCTCCGCCATCAGCGCCCGCGCGAGATCGGCATCGACCGGCACATTGCCGAGCGGCGTGATCCACGTCCCTTCACTGTTGATGGCGGCGAAATGCCCCGCACCCGTATGGTTCGGACAGAGGATGATGAACCTCTCAGGCAACTTCAACGCTGAGTAGAAGGCCGCGGCGACGTGACCGCTGTACATCAGACCGGCGTGCGGAACCGCTCCTGCGATGAAGGAGTCGTGCCGCGCAACCGGGAGATTCGTCGCGAGACATGCTTCGATCTGCGCGGTTAGGCGCTCAGGCGAACCCTCATAGAACCTGCCGGCAACGGCAGGAAGTCTCACGGTCATACCGCCAATCTAGTGCCCTCGCCGTGCGACGTCTACTGCGTGAACGAGGGAGAGTAGAGAACCGCATTGAGGAGCAGCGGCAGCGTGCCGCGCCACATGTTCCGGAAGTGAGGCTCATCGGCAAACGTGATGACTCGCCCTCGGCCGAAAGGTTCACTCGTCAAATAAGGCGAGCCCTGGAGGCGGTCGATCGATTCTTTCCAGGCAACCCCTGCGAGCACCGGTTCCTTCGTTTCGATCGTGACGATCTGATCGGCCTTCCGAGCCAGCGGAACGAAGGCTCCGCTTCCGATGATCAAGGCGGCCGGAGCTCGTGGAACTCCGAACGTGAGCCACGATCTTTCGTTCATCACGGTTCGAAACGCGGAGCCGGGAACGCGGAAGTCGTTGTATCTCTCCTCCCGAGGTTGTGCTCCTTCGGCCGCTGCCGCCGGCTTCCACGGCTCGAGCTTCGTCAACTCGAGATCTTTCGTCCGCATGAACGCGCTGCCTCCCTTCACCGCTACGACGGTTCCCCCCTCGCGTACCCAGTTTCTGATCCGCTCGATGCCTGGCGTGCCGAGTCGCTCTGCATAGCCGCCATCCGGAAAGACGAGGACTCTGAAATCATTGAGGGTGACATTTCGCAGCGAGTCGGCGTTGATCACCGTGTGGGGTACCGGCGTATCGACATCGAGCGTGAACCAGAGCATTCCGAACGAGAGCGGACTGCTCCCCGCGCCTCCGACCAGCCCGATTCGCGGATTGATGACATGCCGGAGGTTGTCGGAACCGAACCCACTCCCCTCGGCCCATCCCGAACCAAGGGGAATGAGAGCCGCACGCGTCGCGGCTGCAGCGCGTTCCAGACGCGCATCCAGATCTTCCGGGTTGTTGCCTTTCAGGATCACCAGACTTCCGCGCGAGAAACTTCCTTCCTCCTGCCGCAGAACCGTCCGAGCAACGCTGAAGTTGACCTCTTCAGCGAGCAGCCGGCCCGCCAGACGGTGGGCTGCTGGATCGAGCCCGTCGACTACATAGCCGTAGCGTCCCGCCTGGAACGGGAGAGCCGCCACCGCGGGTGCGGACGCCGACGTCGTGACGGGCAACGCAGCGACCCATGCTTCGACATTCATCGCGATCGGCAGCGACCACGCGGTCACGTCGTAGAACTCGTCGTCCTCGTCGACATCGGTGCGGGCCCTCTGCTCTTCGAGGAACGAACCTTCGAGCAGCGGCGCCCGCTCGAGCATCGTCTTCACAAGACCACCGAGTGGCTGACGGGTGGAGACCACGGCGGTTCCGACAGGAAATGCTCGTGAGACAGTCGCCTCACGATCGACCCTGCTCGCCCGGACGGTCACAGGCGACGTGAGCCGCTCGACGACGATGCCCTGACGTTCCAGCATCGCGATCAACGCCTCGAAGTTCGGCGAGTCGGGGAGGATGAGGAACGCGTTCCTTCCGCTCTCGATGTGATTGCGCGCCGAGGCGCGGCTCTGACGAAGCAACCCCTCGCGATGCTCTGCAGCCGTCCGTACAGTGGCCAGCGCCGCCGCTTGATGCCGCTCCGCACGATCGGCCAGCGTCAGGATCGTACCGTCACGCCGTTCGACCGCGGTACCTGCGCGACCGCCGCCTGCCATCTCGTACGTCATTCCGACCGCGCCACGCAGCGACGGCCACGAATCACCGTACGCCGGATAGAAGAGATCGAAGTGTTCGCCGACAAAGAACGGCCAACGACGGTCGGAGAAGACCTCGGCGTTCGCTCTTCCGAACACTCCCAGCCAGTGATCCAGCTCTTTCGGCAGGTTCGCATTCAGCGGACGTGCGCTCGGCGGAAAAAAGTAGGTCGACTGGTAACTCATCTCGTGCAGGTCGACCACGACCTGCGGATTCCAGCGACGATACGCCGCGACGCGGGCGCGGGTTTCAGGCTGCGACTGCCACGCCCAGTCGCGATTCATGTCATTGAGGTAGTGGTTGTAGCGACCACCGGGCCACGGTTCCTGATGTTCGAATGCGGCGGGATCCGGATTCGCTTTGACTCCGCGTGTACGTCGAAACCAGTCGGTGTAGCGTTCGCGGCCATCGGGATTCTGCACCGGGTCGATGATGACGACGACACGATCGAGCAGCGCGGCGTGCTTCGGATCCGTCAGCAGCGAGTGCGCAACGAGCAACGCTGCTTCGGAGGAAGAAGACTCGTTCCCATGAACACCGAATCCGAGCCAGACCACGACCGGTGTCGTGCGGACGAGCGCGTCGGGATCGCCGTCGCCACGCGCGAGGGTAGCGACGGATTGCCGAATGCTTTCAGCCGCCGCGTGGTTCGCCTCCGAGGTGATCACGGCGAGAAGGAGCGGACGATGCTCCCACGTCTCACCGATTCTCTCCAGAACGACTCGCGGCGACCGGCTGTCGAGCTCCTCGAAATAGCCAAGAATTCTGTGATGGGGCGTGAATCGCTCGCCGATCTCGTAGCCGAGAAACTCCTGCGGCGACCTGACCGCCTCCTGCGCTTCAAGCGGCACGACCAGAAAGAGCATGATCACGACAGCGGAGCAACGAAGGAACAAGCGAGACCCCTTTCGGGCGAGGATTCTAACGCGCAGTGGTCGCAGGCGATTCAGTGCGCATGGGTTCTCGCGGCAGAAGAGTCACTCGTGCCAACACTTCCAGCACAGAGCGCGAGGCTGTGCGTAGCGCACCAAGCCGCGTTAGCGGCTTCGGATGGTAGCCGGGGTGCGTAGCGGAACGCGGAGCACCCCGGGAACGATCCCGAAAGAAAGTGTGCTGCGTAGCAGCACCGGACCACGACCATGCCCACGCGACTTTCACATGTCCTTGTCCCGTACCGCGTAGCCGCAGCAAGCCGCGTAGCGGCTTCGGATGGTAGCCCGGGGTGCGTAGCGGAACGCGAAGCACCCCGGGAACGCTCCCGAAAAAGAGTGTGCTGCGTAGCAGCACCGGACAACTCGCCTCCAAATCGACTTCACATGTCCTTGCCCCGTACCGCGTAGCCGCAGCAGGCCGCGTAGCGGCTTCGGATGGTAGGCCCGGGTGCGTAGCGGAACGCGGAGAACCCCGGGAACGATCCGAAAAAAAAGCGTGCTGCGTAGCAGCACCGGACAACACCCTTCCAAACTCCGCGCGCAGCCACTGTCAAAGCAGATAGCGCTCATCGAACTCAATGCCGTGGACCGTGAGAATCTCTCGCAGCTCCTCCTCGAACGACTGCTTCTGGTGGTGCTCCTCCTGTCTCTCGATGTACCTGCACACTCGGTCGATCTGCGAAGCGCTGACCGTGAACGCCGAATAGCCAACCTGCCAATGGAACGACGGGATCAGTTCCTGAATCCAGTCGCTCGACGGACGTTTAATGTCGCGCAGCACGTCTGACAACCGATGTGTCGGTTTCATCCGCACGAGCGCATGAACGTGATCGGCGATTCCGCCCACACAGAGGGCGGTCGCGCCCAGCTTCCGAATGCATCCACCCAGGTACTCGTGCATGCTGGACTTCTGTTCCCGAAGAAACGGCTCACGATTCTTCGTGGAGAATACGAGGTGATAGTGCAGGTTCGTGAATGTGTTCGCCATGAGCAATATCGTCGCTCCGGCGCTCAGGTTTGAGCCGCTACTCTACGGTTGATGGAGATTGTTGGGCTCCGAGGGCCACGTTTTCCGTAATTGGCGCCACGATGGGTAGAGTTGAGCTTCTCGGCATGGTAGTGGTCCGGTGCCGCTACGCGGCACACTTTTTTTCGGAATCGTTCCGGGGGTGCTTCGCTCCGCTACGCACCCCCGGCTACCGTCCGAAGCCGCTACGCGGCTGAAAACGGCCGGAGGCCGTCGGGGATCGCGCGCGCCGCGCGACCCCCAGGAACCGAGAACTACTCCCCGACTACGATCTCGTCTTCGACGACCGCGTTCGATTTGGTGTGAATGCCGAGGCGTTTCATCATCTCGTTCAGCGTCGAGGGCTTGACCTGGAGCAGTTCCGCCGCGCGTTTCTGCACGCCGTTGGCGATCTCGAGCGACTGGAGGATCATCGTCCGCTCGTAGTTCGACACCGCGTCCTTGAGGGAGATCCCTTCCTGCGGGACGATCATTGCCGGCTGATCGGTGCGGGCAGGAAAGCGAAGGTAGTCGGGCAGAAGCTCCGGTGTGACGCGATCACCGGTGCAGAGCACGACCGCCCGCTCGATCGTGTTCTCGAGTTCGCGGACGTTGCCCGGCCAGTGATGATCCATCAGGATTCGCATCGCATCGGGCGTGACTTCGAGCACCCGTCGCTTGTTCTCCTCCGAGTACTTTTCGAGGAAGTGATTGATCAGCAGCGGGATGTCTTCGCGCTTGCGGCGCAGCGGCGGGAGCTGGATCGTGATGACGTTGAGACGATAGTAGAGATCTTCCCGGAAGCGTGACTCTGCCATCAGCTTCTGGAGATCGGCATTCGTTGCCGCGATGATCCGGACGTCGACTTTGAGCGTCTCGACCGATCCCAGCCGCATGAACTCTTTTTCCTGAATGACACGGAGGAGCTTCGCCTGCGTCTCCAGGTTGATGTTGCCGATCTCGTCGAGAAAGATCGAACCACCGTCGGCCACTTCGAACAGGCCGCGCTTGGTGGCGATCGCACCGGTGAACGCCCCTTTCATGTGGCCGAAGAGCGAAGACTCGAGAAGCTCTGGAGGGAGCGACCCGGAGTTCACGGTCACGAATGCATTCCGTGCGCGTGGGCTCGCGTGGTGAATCGCCTTGGCAACCAGTTCCTTACCGGTGCCCGACTCGCCCTGTACCAAAATGTTGGACCGCGAGGGGGCAGCAAGACGGATCAGGTCGAAGACCTTCCGCATCGTCTCGCTCTTTCCGATGATGTTCGAGTAGGCGTACTTGTCGGAGAGCTCCGCTTTGAGACGTTCGTTCTCGTGTGTGAGGCGCCGCTGCTCGAGCGCCTTGTTCACGGTGATGATCACTTCTTCGTTCTTGAACGGCTTCGGGATGTAGTGGAAGGCGCCCTGCTTCATCGCGTCGATTGCACCGTCGATCGACGAGAACGCGGTGATGACGATGACCGGCAGATACGGGTTGGCGATACGGATCGCGCGAAGGGTATCGATGCCGCTGATTCCCGGAAGCATCACGTCGAGGATTACGAGGTCGACGTCTTCTCCCTCGAGCACATTCAAGGCTTCCTCACCGCTGGCGGCAGGAATGACCTCGAACCCTTCGCGCCGCAGCACGGCGTCGAGGACATCTCTCAGGACTTCTTCGTCGTCGACGATCAGTATTCGCATCGAGCCAGCTCGTCCCCCATCACGGGCTACACCTGGTTGGGAATAGAACATGCGGCCGGCATTCCGGTCCGGACTGCTGTTTGTGTAATGTCGGATTATTGAATACTGCCCGCGAACCGCGATAACCGCGGCAACGTAATCGCAAACTCAGCTCCGGCGCCGGGCGCGCTGGTCACCGAAATATCGCCGTCGTTCGCCTCGATGATACGCCGGCTGATCGCGAGCCCGAGGCCTGTACCGCCCTGGCCCCGCTTCGTGGTCACGAGTGGATCGAAGATCCGGCCGATCATCTCGGGCGCGATGCCCTTGCCGTCGTCACGAACGCGGATCACGACTCGCTCGTCATCCTCCTCAACGGTGACGAAAATGCTGCCCCCAATGGCGACGGCATCGCGTGCATTCAGGATGACGTTGGTCAGAACCTGCTGCAGATCGTGAAAGTTCCCTCGCACCGAGACGGGAGCCAGAGCAGTCTCTACGTTAATTTCCCGAGCCCGCAGAAGATCCTCATGCAGTTCGAGAGTCGCAGTGACGAGCTCGTCAATTCGAACGACTTCACGCGAGCGCGGCCGGTTGGCGATCAGGTCGAGCAGGTTGTTCACCAGGTGGGAGGCACGGAACGACTGCTGTTCCATCTTCTTCAGCAGTTTGTATTTCGGATCATCCTCCGGCGTGTCCGCGAGCAGCAGCTGCGCGTAGGACGAGATGCCGGTCAGAGGTGTGTTGACCTCGTGCGCGACGCCGGCAGCCAGCAGCCCCAGCGAGGCCAGCCGCTCCTTGTCCTGAAGCTCACGCTCCAGCCGCAGCCTGTCGGTGACATCTCCAATGACGAGAACCCGCGCGCCATCCGGACCATCTTCGGCCGAGAGCGCGCTCGAGGTGACGGTCACCTCCTTCTCGATACCGTTCAGGTTCACGAAGTGAGTCGACAGCGCCTGCGACGACGCCTCGCGCGCCTCGAAGTACGGTGGGAAGAGCACCTCGATCGGCTCGTGAGCGTGATCCGATCCGACGAGATCCCAGAAAGCGCGATTCGCCGTTAGAACCGTTCCATCGCTTCCAATCACCGCGATCGCCGAAAGTGACGACTCGATGATGTTCTCGTTGTACTCCTTCAGTGCACGGATCTCGTCGAGCTGACGGCGCAGCTTTCCGTAGAGACGGGAGTTCTCGATCGCCAGCGCGACCGGAGCCGTCAGAGTCCCGATCAGGTGCAGGTCATCGCGCGAAAGCGGCTCTTCTCCCTGGCGCGTTCCGAGGAGCAGCAGACCCTGCAGCTCTCCGCGGTTGCGCAGCGGAAACACGTAGCGGTAACCGGCCGTCAACAGCTTCCACGGCACCTCGCTCTGATCGGGCAGTCGCGGCGCAGTCAGGACGATCGGCCCTTCCTTCGGCATCCCTCCCAGCTCTTTCTCTGCGATCCGCCGGGGAACCCCCGGCTCGGGATCGTAGATCAGCAGTGATGCGAGCTCCCGCGTGTAGAGATTCATCCGATCGATGTGCAGCGTGGCGCGAAGCCTCTCGCGCATCATCGAGATCAGATCGTGGACGTCGTGAAACGTCGCCAGCTCCTGCGCGAAATCGGTCATCGTCCGCCGGTGTCGGTAGCTCTCCCGGTAGAGGATCATCTCGATGACCGACTCGATCTTCCCTTTGACCGGAATCAGGACGCCGGCGATCAGCAGTCCGGATGTGAAGGCGAGGAAGTTGCGCTCCATCTCAGAACGCTCTTCGATCACGCGCGACAGCAGCAGGTTCACCGTCGAGAAGGCGATGATGCCGAAGACGAAGGTGACCGAGTACGCAAGCACCTCCTTGATCACCACCTCGACGTCCCACAGCTTGTACTTGAGGATCGAGACTGCGAACGCGAGAGGTACGAAGGCCAGCGGAAGGATCGCGATCGTCGTGTATACCGGGCCGACAGAGCCGGTCAGCAGGTACGGGATGATGTAGATCGCCACGAAAGGCAGGAATCCGAACGACAACCCGAGGTAAATCCACTTGATCTGCTTCTTCCCGACTGGAGCCGCCTGCCGGTAGGTGAACGCGAGAGCGACGACGGCAAGCGTGAAGTAGAGGCCGAAGTGGAGAATGCCCCAGCGTTGAATCAGCTCGAGCGATACGCGAGGCGAGGCGATCGCGATGGCGTTGTTGAAGACCAGCAGATTGACATTCCACAGCGCCAGAAGCGCCGGCGGAACGTACATCCACGCAATCCACCGTCTGTCGCTGATGATCGGTCGTGGAAAGAGCAGGAAGAAGGTCAGAGCCAGCGGAGGAAGAAAGATCCTCGCGAGATCCTCGACCATCTGCAGCAGCTTGTAACTCCAGTCGACATCACCGGCAGGCGTGTAGACATAGACGATGAACGAGAACAGCGTGACGAAGTAGAAGAGACGACTCTCCCTCGTCTCTCCTCGAAAGAGGGTAAACAGGCCGATGGCCAGATAAAGAAACCCGATGAAGCTGAGGATCAGATACGGGTAGTCGATCTTCAGCTGCGGAGGCTCGTAGTACGTCGTAGTCGGCAGCCCGTCCCGGGCGATCAGCATCGGAACGTTCTGTCCGATCCTCCTCAACGTCTTCTGCAGCCCCTCGACCTCGGTCGTCGGCGTATCGGCGATCAGCCAGATGTGATCTCCGGGACGAAGGCCGGCCCGTTCGGCATTGCTGCCGGGATCGACCGTCTGAACAACGATCACGCCATTGTCGCGCTGGAACGTGAAGTCGATCCGCTCGAACGAGGAGCGCTTTCGCTGGAAGGAAACGAATGCGCCAAGGATCGTCCCGATCGTCAGGAGAGCAATCAGCGTGTTGAGGATGACCGATCGGCGCATAGCTGGGACAAAGACTGCACCACGGGCACATTCAATGCGAGTGCCGCGGCTCCCGGTCAGCTAACCCATTGATTCATAACGTTGAATGGCTCTCCGGATTTCTGAAGATCCCCTCCGGATCTCCAATGGGTTGGATTTACATAACCATATTTTTGGAATCACTGCAGGAAACTCCCAGTATTTAGGCGGATTTGAGCGCATGCGGGAGCGCATACGGGTGAGGCCATTCCCGTTGCGCTGTTCATGAGGCTTGTCAGCGCCGCGTAGCTGCAGCCGGACCAGACGCGTGCATGGCCGTGAGCACGGGCAGTGGTCCGGTGCCGCGATGCGGCACACTGTCTTTCGACGATTACCGGGGGTCTGAGCGCGTCTGCGCTCAGACCCCCGGCTACGATCCGAAGCCGCTACGCGGCTGAGTAAGCCGAACCTCTCAGCTCACTTTCTTTCCGCCCCGTGCCGCCGCCTAACCCACCGGAAATCTGCAGACATCGCGAAGAAGGCAGACGTCGCAGTTCTCCTTACGGCGTTTCCGGCTGCAGAGATCGAGGATTCCGAGCCGGCAGAGCGCGAAGTCGTAGCGGACCGGATCGGCGGGATCGAACGAGGCGAGACGATCCGTGATCGCACGCGCGGACTTCCAGTCGGCCGACTTCCGATCGTTGAGACCAAGGAACGCCGCGATGCGATGAATGTGCGTGTCGAGCGGCATCACGAGCTTCGAAGGATCGACGAAGGTCCAGAGGCCGAGGTCAGGCGGCGTGCGGCGAACCATCCAGCGGAGATAGAGGTTCATCCGCTTACAGGCTGACCCGTCGGCTGGAGACGTGAGGAGATAGCGCAGAGACGCACTGCGGCTCCTGCCGAGAACCTTCGCGCTGAAGCGGGTGAGTGTCGGTCCGATGTCGAGATCCCGGGGGTCATGACAGCGCTCGAAGAGCGCTCCGAGCGAGCCGTGCTCGCGCAGAACGCGGGCGATGCAGCCGAGAAGCGCGATCAGGTCCGGCGTCTTGTGAAATCGATGCGCGAAGCCGGCGAAGCGACGGGCTGCCTCCGAACGGTCAAACGTAAGAAGATAGTGGTACGGCGACGGGGTCATCCGCTCGAGCACGGCCCCGATGTTGGCGACGACGATGTCGGCCCTGCCATAGGCAAACGCTGCCGCGATCAGACCAGCGACTTCCTGATCCAGCGGCTCGTCGTAGCGCAGTACGAGCTGGAGCGGATCGGGTGCAATCGTCGAGACGTCGAACGTTTCGACGAGGCGGTCGAGTCGATCGCGCAGTAGTGCTTCGCGAAGAGGCTTCCTCAGCGCTCCCATCGCACGGAGCGGAGCGATTCACGCTTCGGAACCACGACCACCGCCCACGGAGACGTGAGCGCATGTGTCACGATGGAGCGGGCGGGCGGCGATTTGATTACCGCCGTGATCGACACCGTGGTGTCGTCGGCCTGGGCGCTCTGCGGCTCGACCGTCCATCCACCTGTCAGCCGTTCCCCGCCGAGAAGAATCACCACCGAGCTCGACTCGAAGTCGACCTGCGGTGCTTCGCCCTCACCGATCATCGAGGCCCAGGCGACCCGGAATGCCGCGGCGTCGCGCACGAAATGCGCCTCGGGGGCGTCGGGTGTCGTCGCGGCATACGAGCCGCTTGCAAGCGTCTGCATTTCCACGGGAGCGGGAGGCACTGTCGCACATCCGGCCAGCAGCAGCAACGAAACGAAAACGGCAATGTTCATGGTTCCGGCAACAGAAGGGAACCACGGACGATTTCGGGCGTCATAATTACCGCCATGCGCCAATTGATCCTCGCGCTCCTGCTTTCCGCCGCCGCTCCTCTCTCCGCCGCCCTCACCGGCACCGTCATGAACATGGACGGCCAGCCTGTCGCCGGCGCCCGCATCACGATCCATGGGTACGAGTCGGAAGAGGCGCGCCGCGAACGACTCCTCTCGGCAACGCCGGAGCGACCGTCGCTCGCGGCCGTCGAGACCGACTCGAAAGGGAACTTCACATTCGAGTCGCCCGAATCGCCGGTGGTTCTGCTGGCAGTTTCAGCTCCCGGTTACGTGCCGGCGACCCGTCTGGTCGAGCGCGACGAGTTCGCGGGCGTGATTCCTCTGACCGCCGCTTCGATGAAGCAGGGAACGGTACGAGCAGGAGGAAAGCCTCTGGCGGATGCGATCGTGGTCGCCCGGTTCGGCGCCTTCGACTACATCGTGCGGACGAACGACAAGGGGCAGTACTCCGTGCCGGAGTCGAGAGCTCTCTCGCTCCTTGTGGTCCACCCGGACTATTCGACCGAGCAGCCCGTCCAGCAGCAGATGACACCGACGATGCCGTCGCTCAATCTGACGCTGACACCGAAGGTCGCCGTCCAGGGACGGGTCGTTGCTGCCGATGGTTCTCCGGTCGCCGCGGCCACAGTTCATGCCGATCAGTGGCCCGTGGCGACGACCGGTGAGGACGGGACTTTCAGCGCACGCGTCTCGTCGAACTGGCGTTCTCTCAGCGCCAGAAACGGCAACTCATTCGGCTCGCATACGCGGGGGAGAGAAACCTCGCCGACGATTCGTCTGACGCCGCTGACCACCATCTCGGGACGTGTGACCGACACCGGAAGCGGCTCGGCGATCGCGGGGGCGATCGTGAACGCCAACCCCGGCCGTCTCGGGCCAGGCGGTTCGATCGACTCGGCGCAAACCGACGCGAAGGGGGCGTTCTCACTCTTCGTCCCCGCGGGCAGCTACGTGCTCGCGGCCTCTCATCCTTCGTACGAGCTGGCACTTCAGCCGGCAGCGACGGCGCCCGCCCAGAAGACCTCGAAGGATCTTTCCCTCACTCAGTACGCTCGCGTGAGCGGAACGGTCATGGACGA
>DASVLC010000443.1:0-17594 GCA_036385045.1 Thermoanaerobaculia bacterium
AGAGCGAGTGCCGCATGAGCGGGGAAAGCCGCTCTTCAACCTAACCTGCGCCCGCCTTGAGCGCCAGGCCGCCAATCGCGAACAGCACCACCCACGAGAGATGCCTGCCGCGAGTGAAGAAGAGAGGCAGAAGGCCAGAAGCAATGGCCGTGTAGCCAATGATCTGCATTGCACCCTGCGAGGTGAGCCGTCCCTGGCTTGCAACGAACACCAGCGCGCCGAGACCAAACCAGGCAACGGTGGTGATATGCCACGCAAAGCGGAGCGTCTGGATTGTGAAGTGGGCGCTGCCCCAGATCGCGGGAAGATCGGATCGTCGGAAGAGGCGAACGAGAATGTACCGCTCGCCCAGAATGGAGTGCGCGACTCCCAGAGCTACGATCAGAAAGGCAGCAACTTGCAGCATCTTCAAGACGCCTTCTCGCAATGAAAGTCCATCCGGTTGCGAGGGGTTGTCGCGTCTGTTGGGGCTGCAGCTTCGGCGGCTGTTGCAGCAAACGCGGTTCTGCCGGGAATGGACGAGAGGCTCAGCAGGTACCCCAGAATGGCGCTTCCGCCGTAGCCAACGAGCGGCGTGGGATAGTTACCAAGTGCGGCCGCAACGACCATGCCGAGCCAGACGGTGCCGAACACAGCATGCACCTCCCGATTACTGGAATCGAGCCACTGGCCGACGATTGACGGAACGATGAGCAGGAGTGCACCGGCTGCCACCGCGATCCCCGCCAGCGCATGGACCTGGAACGAGCTATAGAGAATCTGGTCCACGTATGGCACTGCTGGCAGAGAGTCGGAGCGAATCACAGTTGTCACGAACCCTGCGGCGGCTACTGCGAACGTCGAGACGACCCAGCGGTCCTGCCGATAAAGTGCGAGCACTGCCAAAGCCGCCGTCAGAACACCGGCCATCGCACGATCTGGCTGAACGGCAAGCGCTACGCCCGCCAGGATCATTCCTATCGTCGCTAACAGACCTCGGCAGCGTGCGAAGGCCAACAGCATAACCGGCAGCACGATCAGGCTGGTCTGCAGCGAAAGACCTCCGACGCGGATCCAGCGGGAGGCCCCCTCAACGCTCACCCCGAAGTGCGCGGTAGCGAGAAGCAGCACCCCGAATGCGATAACCATTACGCCTGAAAGCCGTGAGGTGAGCCCGGTTGAAGGCGTCACCGCGAAAAGCGCAAGGCCTATCACGAGAGACAGCGCGTTGACCGCGAGATAAATCTTTGGAGCCCCGGCGGCGGCCATATACAGCAGGCCCAGACCGGTAGCCGTAATTGCACATACGATCCCGATCGATCGGGGATTCCTCAGGCGCCTGTCGTGTTTTTTCAAAGTACTCGATCCTTCGCTGAATAGTTTCATGTGACTCGAACAGACGCGCGACTCTCAGGGGGCGGGGAGCGCAGCACGTGCGACGGCGAGCGCGATCAGATGTGCATCGGCGCCGGCGGGGGCGGGGAGCGCATTGATGATGACTGCAACGGCTATGTCATCCTGGGGGAAATAGAGGAGAGAGCTCTGGAAGCCAGGGATCCCGCCGGTGTGCCACACCGCCTGGCGGCCCAGCTGGTTCTGCAGAAACTGACCGAGCCCGTAAGGCGCGAAGGTGTTGTTCGTGAGCCGTGCCGGGCTGACCATCGTCGCGTACGAATCCGTGAGTATGGCGCCGCCGGTCTCGAGGGCGTACGACCAGCGAACCAGATCGGATGCAGTGGAGCAAAGCGCACCGGCCGCGAAGGGAACCGACATGGCGATTGCCGGGGTTCGCATAAGGGTTCCCTGGAATTGGCCGTAGCCATCAGGAACCGGCAGGGTGGACGTCCCGCACACACCCGTGTCGAGGAGTCCGAGTGGCAACACAAACTCACTGTGGAGGACATCGGCGAACGACTTGCCCGTGATCGACTCGATCGCATAGCCGAGTAGCCTGTAGCCGGTGTTGCTGTAGCTGAACCTACTGCCAGGCGTGAATGCCATAGGTTGCGCGTTGATGAGCGTGATGCAGTTCTCGCGCGTGAGCGGCACGTATTCGTTGGGGTTGATCGCGCCAACCCCTGACGTGTGGTTGAGGAGGTGGCGCAGCGTGATCGTCGCTCCACGGGGGTTGAACTCCGGTACGAACTTCTCGATGCGATCGTCGAGAGATACAACCCCCCGCTCCGCCAGACGGAGAATCGCCGCTGCTGTGAATTGCTTCGTGATCGAGCCCACCTGGACCACCGATCGCGGTGTGGCCGCAGTTCCGCTCTCCCGATCGCTCATGCCGAAGGCGGCTGAGTAGATGATCTGACCGCGGTCCGATACCGCGATCTGAACAGCCGGAGCTCCGGCCACCAACGCAGCTGCGGCGGCCTCGCCTGCCGCCGCCACAACGGCTGCTGGTGGCGCGGCCGGTGACGGATGCCGCGCGGCGCGCCTGCGCGCCCCCTCGGCGACGGGAACATGTACGAGAATGAGAAGCAGGGCGAGAAGTGCTCGAGTCATTGGTCGTCCCCAGGGGTTGCGGCGCAGGCGATGCACCTGACGCTTGATGCAGCGTTCGCGATACGGTATTGAGTTTGAGTGTAGTGTCTTTGGATGCGGTAGTTTCAGCTGTAACACAACGGTTACTTTGCCGCCCGCCATCGGTGCGCAGCCCCCGCCGCGGCTCGAGGGAATCATCACGCGACTCCTCGCGGAAGGACTCTCAGCGCCATACAGGCCCTCGCAGCGAACGGGCTCCAGTGGCAAGATCGGCCGCTGGCCCTGCACTCCTGATCCTCGCCGCGAGTTTAGACGCGAGGCCATGGCTCGCCAGCCTCGAGCTACTCAGTGGGTAGAGGGAGATGGTGCATGCGAAGAAAGGAGAGCTTGTCCCAGTAGCCACGCTGAAACTGGATGAGGGCGTCGCGGACGTGAAAGAACCCGCAGCCTCTGAGGCCAAGAGGATCTCGCCACTCGAGAATCGCCCACTCACCATCTTCGAAGATGTTGTCGACGATGCAGACCATCTCTGACCTGGCGAACTCGCGCTCGAACATCTCGCGAATCGCGGCCTTACCTTCGACAGGCTGTTCGGCCACCTGGTGATTGACGGCCAACTCGGCGTAGAGGGAAGCGAGGGCATCGGCGTCGCCACGGTTGAACGCCTCAACCCAGAGCATGACTAGATTCTTCGGAGTCACAGAGGTCTCGAGTTCGCGCGGAGAACGCCTCCGCGGTTCAGCGGCGCCGGCCGCCGCGCAGAGTGTGAAAGCAGTCTAGCAGGAGTGTGGCCGGCGTCGCGGTAGCGGACAGAGTTGGTCGATCGAGGGATCTACCGCGAAGTCGGCCGCGCCACCCACCCCTCACAAGGTTGTAACACTACTATGCATTGACAAGTACCTTGCCAGGCACCATTGTATGTCCATGCCGGACCTCTCGCTCGACAACTGGATGACGCAGCTGCGGAAGGGGCTCCTCGAGCTCGCCATCCTGAACACGATCACCGCCGCCCCACTCTATGGCTACGACATCGTGCGGCGCCTGAGCGACGTCGATCATCTCGTCATCACCGAGGGGACGGTGTATCCGATTCTGAGCCGGTTGAAGAACAGCGGGCTGGTGGAAACCTACATCGAAGAGTCGCAGGAAGGGCCGGCGCGAAAGTATTACCGGCTGACCACCCGGGGCCGCGACGAGCTTCGTCGCATGAATCAGCACTGGGACAGTCTCCACCAGGCAATCGGCGGTCTTCGGAAGGAAGGAAAGCGATGATCGAAATGACTCCTGCGGCACGGGAGCAGTTTGAAAACTATCTGCAGCGCCTGCGCAATGAGCTGCGAGGCTCACGGTCTGTCGTCGCCGATGAGGTCGAGCAGAACGTGCGCGAACATATCGACATCGCCCTCGCTCACGCACAGGGCCCCGTCGGAGCAACCGAAGTCATCGGCGTTCTCGACCGCCTCGGACCGCCAGAGCGCTGGCTCGCCGATGAAGACCAGGCGACGACGTCGCGCGGGTTCATGGACAGGTTCGTCAGCGGCCCTGGCGACTGGCTCGCCTACGTCTCCTTCGCCATCTTTCTCCTGGCTGCCTTCTTCCCGGCGATCGGATTCTTCCTCTTGATCCCGGCCATGGCCGTCAGCCGCGCGACCGTGGAGCTCGCACAGGATCGCGGCGAACCGCTGGGCGGGCGTCGCTGGCTCGTCTATCCCGCGATTGCCGTGGTTCTGGCGCTCACGGCCGCCCTCCTGATCCTCGCCCCGCCGCTGCGGATCATTGCGGCGCTGGGGCTGGACAGCGGCGGTGTGGCAGAAATCTTCGGCGTCCCGGAGAACACACCCGGTCACTCGCGCGCGGTTCTCGGTGCCGGTGCGATGGTGTTCGGATCGTGGTGGATCATCGCAGCTGCGTTCTGCGCCGCCCTTCTGCGTCCGATCCGTTTCGTCTTCGCACCTCTGCTCGAAAAACTTCGACGAAAGCACTTTGTCGTAATGGCACTCTTTGGCGCTCTCATCGCAGGCGGAGGCGCAACGCTGATCTACTTCCGCTGACTCGAGACCACTAACCCATTCTGAATCTCCACGACCGTTGCGCACGGCCATGCCACCGGCCTGCACGCTCGACGGTCGCACGTCTCGATCCCGTGGCCTCGCGGAAGAGGGTCGAGCTCTGCCTGGTGGAAACAGTTCTTCCGAGGAGGACTTTGTGAACACGCAACCTTCAATGAATCAGAACCCGTCATCGCTCGAATTGCAGATCGCCGGCGTATCGAAGACCTACCCGAACGGTGTGAAGGCTCTGCAGAACATCAGCCTGACGATCCCGACGGGATTGTTCGGTCTTCTCGGCCCGAACGGCGCCGGCAAGTCGACGCTCATGCGAACTCTCGCCACGCTTCAGGAGCCGGACGAAGGCCAGGTGTGGTTAGGCGGCCTCGATCTGGTCCGACAGAAGGACGCAGTGAGAGAAACGCTCGGCTATCTGCCACAGGACTTCGGTCTCTATCGCAACATTGCGGCGGAGAAGCTGCTCGACCACTTCGCGGTGCTCGAGGGGATCGTCGATCGTGCCGAGCGGAAGAACGCAGTCGAAGCACTGCTGCACCAGACGAATCTCTGGGAAGTGCGCGGGCAGAAGCTCGGCGGCTTCTCGGGCGGAATGCGTCAGCGGTTCGGAATCGCCCTCGCACTCCTCGGCAATCCGAAGCTGCTCATCGTCGATGAACCGACCGCGGGCCTCGATCCGGCGGAGCGGGTCCGCTTCCTGAACCTCCTCAGCGAGCTGGGTGAAAACAGCATCGTCATTCTCTCGACGCACATCGTGGAGGACGTCTCCGAGCTCTGCAGCCGCATGGCGATCATCAACAAAGGAACGATCCTTCTGGAAGCGGAGCCGCTCCAGGCCGTCAGGCAGATGGAGGGAAGGGTCTGGGAGCGGCAGGTACCGAAGAATGAACTGGCCACGATCGAGCGGGAACACGCCGTTCTGTCGACGAAGCTTCTCGCAGGAAGAACCCTCGTCCGCGTCAGCAGTGAAACGCAACCGTCACCCGCGTTCCACGCCGTCGAACCCGAACTGCATGACGTCTACTTCAGCGTCATGGGCGGTCACTACGATCGATCGGACACACGCGAGGTGGCGCAGTGACGAAGACGCTGGAAGTCTTCCGCTTCGAGCTCGGGTTCCAGCTGCGTCGCGCTTCGACCCTCTTCTACTTCCTGCTCCTCACCGGAATGGGCGTCATGGCGATGAAGATGATGTCGGATGGCCCGACTCAGGATGGCACGTACTTCAACGCGCCGTTCCCCCTGATGATGACCACGGGCCTCGGGAGCATGCTGGCGCTGCTGTTCATCACAGCCTTCGCCGCCGATGCCGCAACTCGCGACGTCGATGTCCGCATGCACTCGCTCTTCTACACCTCACCGGTCGGCAAAGGCTCGTACCTCATCGGTCGTTTTCTCGGCGCGATCACCATCAGCGCGTTGCTGTTGCTCGCGCTTCCGATCGGTTCCTTCATCGCGACATTGATGCCGTGGGTCGATCCGGCGAGTCTGGCGCCGTTTCGCGCCTCGGCGTACCTCCGCCCATATCTGCTGCTCGCACTGCCAAACGCAGTCGTGGCGATGGCGGTGATCTTCGCAATGGCGATCCTCACGCGGCGGGCGATTGCGAGCTATGCGGGCGCTGCGTTCCTCTTCTTCTTCTCGCTGATCTGCGGCCCGCTTCTGGCGCCGCGGCTGGGGTGGAATCTGGCGAAGCTGCTCGACCCGCTCGGCTACACCACCGTGATGCAGGTGCTGCAGTCGACGAACTCGCTCCAGAAGAATGCGTTCATCCTCACCCTCGACGCCGCCCTGCTCGCGAATCGCCTGCTCTGGCTCGCGGCCGGCGCGCTTGTATTGACGGCGGCGTACGCCCGCTTCCGCTTCGCACATGAAGGAGTCGGTGGAAAACGTGCGGAGTCGGAACCCGAGGGCGTCGGCTCCAGAAGTGTCGACCAGACCAGGCGAACAGTGCCGGCGGCGCGGCGCGCGTTCGACGCATCGACACGGATGCGCCAGCTGCTCGCGATTGCAATGCGCTCGCTCCATGAGCTGCACACCAGCCGTGTGTGGTGGATCGTGCCGCTGATGACGTTGTCGTTCATCCAGACTGCACCTCAGCTGGCAACATCGGAACTGGGCGTACCCGGGCCGCTGACGACCGCCCGGCTCCTCGCATTTCTCCAGGGAGACGTATCTCTGTTCCTCACGCTGCTCATCGCATTGTCGGCCGGAGAGCTCGTGTGGCGCGAGCGTGATGCGCGCATCCATTCACTCGCGGACGTGACGCCCGTCCCCGACTGGCTCTCGGTCGCCGGCAAATTCCTCGGCCTTGCGATGATGCTCGTCGCGACGCTGATCCTCTTCATGCTCGCGGGCCTGACGGTCCAGACGATGGTCGCGACGGATCGATATGATCTCCATCTCTACATTCAGATCCTGTTCGGTCTGCAACTGTCCGAGTATCTGCTGATCGCAGCACTCGCGATGATCGTTCACGTGGTGGTGAACCAGAAGTACGTAGCAAGCGTACTGATCGTGCTGTCGGGGTTCACTCGAGAGGCGGTACAAAGCCTCGGCGTGGAGGACAGCCTCCTCCTGTACGGCGACCTGCCGGGATGGAGCTGGTCGGAGATCGCCGGCTTCGGTCTGAACACCGAGGCGCGGCTCTGGTTCACGCTCTACTTCGGCGGTTGGGCACTGCTCTTCGGGCTCGTGACATACCTCTTCTGGGTGCGCGGAGAGGAGCACCACGTGCAGCAGAGAGTCGCGCTCGCACGACGGCGCCTGACTCGTGCGAGCACGTCGCTCGGTGTGGCTGCGGTCGCGATCATCGTCGCCGTCGGTGGATTCATTTTCTACAACACGCACGTTGCCTACGATCTCCTGTCGAGCACAGAGATGCAGCAGCGCAGCGCCGAGTACGAGCGCCGGTACGGGCAGTATGCGTCGCTTCCGCAGCCGAGCCTCGCCGCGACGAAGCTGCAGGTCGACTTCTATCCTGCACGACGAACCGCGACGATGCGAGGAATCTATCGTCTCGAGAACCGCACGAGCGCGAAGATCAGCACGATTCACGTCGCCACCTCCTACAACGTCGAATCGACAGTCGTTTCCTTCGATCGCCCGACCCGGCCCGTCGTCACAGACGACGCCCTCGCGTACCGGATCTACGCACTCGATCCACCGCTGGAGCCGGGTGACGAGATGCGGATGCAGTTCGGGGTGTCCATCAGGAGCCACCTGTTCGCGACGGGGGAAACGCCGCCGGTGATCGGTAACGGCTCGCTCATCGTGCACCAGCCGAGAGACGGTGATCACAGGCTGCCGGTCGTAGGCTATCAGGCGGTTCGTGAGCTCGACCACCCGGCCCTGCGGAAGAAGTACGGGTTGCGCGAGCGACCCGCGTATCCGCTACTCGGTGACGTTCCGGTAGGGAACGAGCAGAAGAATTACGAGAGGATCGAGCTCGAGACGATCGTCGGCACGGATGGGGATCAGCTCGGCGTCGCCCCCGGGGAGATGCGCCGCACGTGGAGTGAGAACGGCCGGCGCTATGTCCACTACGTAGCGGAAGCGCCGGTCAGCAACGGGTACACGATTCTCTCGGCAAAGTACGGAGTGCATCGCGACAGCTGGATTCCATCGACGGACTCAGGTCGGGTCGTCAACATCGAGATCCTCCACCATCCATCGCACACCGCGAATCTGAAACGGATGGCGGCCAGCGTCCGCGCCTCGCTCGAATACCACTCGAGAGAGTTCGGTCCCTACCCCTATCGGCAGATCAGGCTCGTCGAGTTCGCCAGCGCGCCCGACGTCCTGGGCATGACCGCGCATAGCAGCCTGATCACTTATGCGGAAGCGTTCTCCCTCGTGCAACCCGACGATGATCCGCGCGACATCGACTTCCCCTTTGCGGTCGTCGCGCATGAGGTGGCGCACCAGTGGTGGGGCCACCAGCTCGCACCGGCCATGGTCGAGGGGGCACCGTTCCTCGCCGAGAGCCTCTCCTGGTACAGCGGGATGCTCGTGGTCGAAGAATCCCTCGGACGGGAGCACCTGGATCGTCTGCTCGCGACGATGCGTGCACACTACATGGCGCCAAATACGCCGCGCGCCGTTCCGCTGCTCCGCACGACCAATCAACTCGACGCCTATCGCACCGGCCCCTTCGCGATGTATGCGCTGCGTGAGGCGGTCGGAGTGGAGCCGGTGAACCAGGCGCTGCGCAACCTGCTCGCGAAGTTCCCGTCGAACCGCGGGCTGTTTCCCACGACACTCGACTTCTATTCGGAGCTGCGGGCCGCTACCCCCGCATCGACACATGGCCTGCTGAAGGATCTGTTCGAGGAGATCACATTCTGGGATCTCCGCGCGACGCGGATCGACGTGGCCGAAGCGGGTGACGGTTCCTATCGCGTCACACTGTATGTCGAGGCGGAGAAGCTGAAGGGTGACGGAAGCGGCAACGAACGAGCGGTGCCAATGAACGATCCGATCGAGATCGCGGTGTACGACGCCGACGGACAGTCGATCTACAAGGCAAGACATCGTATTCGTTCAGGCGCGCAGACGATCGACCTCGTCGTCCCGCGACTCCCCTTGCGCGCCGCAATCGACCCCGATCACGAGCTGCTCGATCGCAAACCGGCTGACAACGAGGCCATGGTCAAAGGAGGTCTGTGACCGAAGTGAGGAGCGCCCGAATGAGTGAGATAGCTGAAGGCGTGGCTGCGCATGCTTCACTTAAGCGAACGCATCGGCCTCGGAACCCCGGAGACGGATGCGCAAGCGGCGATGATGAGTGGTTCCGCTGACGGCGCTGTATACCTCCTGACCCGACGGACGTAACCATGGGCAGGAGAAGAATCCCATTGCCAGACCTCCAGATCCGCGATCTGTCGAAAACCTATCCAAATGGCGTCCATGCGCTGCAGCGCATCAATCTGACCATTCCACCCGGCATGTACGGACTTCTCGGCCCGAATGGCGCCGGCAAGTCGACCCTCATGCGGACGATCGCAACCCTCCAGGAGCCGGACGAGGGGGAGATCCACCTCGGGTCGCTCGATGTCCTGCGGCAGAAAGACGAGGTGCGCAAGACCCTGGGCTACCTGCCGCAGGAGTTCGGCGTCTATCCGAAGACCACGGCGGAGCGGCTGCTGAATCACTTTGCCATCCTCCGTGGGATGACGCGGCGAGGGGAGCGAAAGGATCTGGTCGAGTCGCTTCTCCGCCAGACGAATCTCTGGGACGTGCGGAAGCAGAAGCTCGGTGGCTTCTCCGGCGGAATGCGTCAACGATTCGGCGTCGCCATCGCGATGATCGGCAATCCACGACTCCTCATCGTCGACGAGCCGACTGCCGGTCTCGATCCGGCAGAGCGCGTCCGCTTTCTGAACCTCCTCGCCGAGCTCGGCGAGAACAGTGTCGTCATCCTGTCGACGCACATCGTCGAAGACGTCTCCGAGCTCTGCACGCGCATGGCGATCATCGACAAGGGACGGATTCTTCTGGAGCACGAGCCGCTTCGCGCGATCGGCGATCTGCAGGGAAAGATCTGGAGGCGGGTCGTCAGCAGGGATGAGCTGGCGGCGCTCGAGCGCGAGCACGTGGTGATTTCAACGAAACTCCTGGCGGGGCGGACGATCGCCCACGTCTTCCGGGACGCCTCACCCGGTCCGGGATTCGAGGCGGTCGCACCCGATCTCGAGGACGTCTACTTCAGCGCCATGTCCGGCCACTACGGCGTGGAGGCCACGGTCCCGGCATGAACGTTCTCGAGATCGTCCGTTTCGAGATCGACTACCGGCTGCGCCGACCCTACACCTGGATCCTCGGCGGGGTATTCGTCGCCGTCTCCTGGCTGCTGGCCGTCGGAATGCTCGTCGGGGAGGCGGAGCGCGCAGGCGATCTGCACGCGAACGCGCCTTCGCTCGTCGGCATGGCCACCGTTCTGATCAGCATGCTCGGGCTCGTGATCAGCGCGGCGCTCTTCAGCGAGGCCGCGCTGCGGGACGACGAAACGAAGATGTTTGCGCTCTTCGCGACCTCGCCGCTCACGAAGACCGACTATCTCGCCGGACGCTTCGTCGGGACGCTGCTGGTCAACATTCTGTTCGTCAGCATCGTCCCGATCATGCTGATGCTCCTCATGCGGCCACCGTTTGTGAAGGGGGAGTTCCTCGGGCCGTTCCGTGCCGCTTCGTATCTCGAGCCGGCGATCGTCCTTCTGCTGCCGACCGTTCTCTTCACCGGCGCACTCCTGTTCGCCGTCGGCGTTCTGACCCGGCGCACGCTCGCCGTGTTCGCCACCGCCGCTTTCGTGTTTCTCGCCTCGATGGTTGCTGAAGAGTACATCGAAGGAGAACGCGGTCTCACCGGCTTTGCCGCGCTGATCGATCCGTTAGGCTTCGTCGCCCTCAGCGAGCACTGGGAGTTCTGGACGACACACGAGAAGAACACGCGACCTCTCGACGTCGACGCGTCACTCCTCTGGAACCGTCTGTCCTGGGCCGGCGCCTCGGCCGCGGCACTGCTCTTCACGCGATGGCGGTTTCGGATCAATGCTGCGTCAGGGCGGACGAAGGGCCGTCGCGAAGATCAGCGGGAGGAAATTTCGCGAGCTCGTATTGCGCCGCGACCCTCCTCCCGATCCTTCAACGCCTCGTTCGACGGGCGAGCCCGGATCCGACAGTTCGCTGGAGTCGCTGGGGAGTCGGCGCGGGAGCTCCTGCTGAGCCGCGACTTCGCGGTCATCGCCGGACTTTTGGCCATGATGGTCGTGACGCTCGGCACCGAGACGATCGGCGACGACTTCCGCACGCCGTTCTGGCCGCTGACGCAGTTCATGACCGAATACCTCGTGAGCTTTCTTCCCGCGCTCGCGATGGCGCTGCTGACGACGTTCTATGCGGGTGAGCTCGTGCACCGCGAGAGGAGTGCGGGGCTCGCGGAGATCGCGGACGCCAGCCCGGTCCCCGACTGGATACTCTACGCCGGCAAGTTCGCCGCGCTCGCTCTGGTGCTCGTGACACTGCAGGCGGTTCTGATGGCGTCAGGGTTGACCGCACAGCTTGCGCATGGGTATTTCGATTTCGAGATCGGTCTCTACCTGCGCATCCTCTTCGGGCTAAAGCTCGCGGACTACCTGCTCCTCGCCGCGCTGGCGATGCTGGTGCACGTCGTCGTCGACAACAAATACCTCGGCCACGTCGTCGTCGTGATCTGCCATCTCTTCACGATGTTCGCGTGGCGCTTCGACCTGCATCACAACCTGCTCATCTACGGACGCGACTCGGGCTGGAGGTACTCGGACATCAGCGGGTTCGGGCCGTTCCTCGGGCCGGTGCTCTGGTTCAAGCTCTACTGGGGCGGCTGGGCATTGCTGTTCGCTGTGATCGCCGGACTGCTGTGGATACGCGGACGCGATCGGGGAGTGGCAGCGCGACTGAGACTGGCGCGGCAACGGTTCGGCCGTCGCGCCGCCGCCGCCACCGCTCTGGCGGCGCTGATCGTCATCGGCGCCGGAGGATTCATCTTCTACAACACGAACGTGCTTGCCGGGTATCGCACACCGTTCGAGGAGGCCGCCCAGAGCGCCGAGTACGAGCGCCGGTATGGGAAGTTCGAGAGCGCGCCGCAGCCGACGCTGACAGGCACACAGCTGCATGTGGAGATCTATCCCGAACGGCGCGTCGTCGACGTCCGCGGCACCCATACGCTGGTCAACAGGACGGCGGCCCCGATCCGCACGATTCACCTCTTTCTCAATCCCGAGGTCGAGACCCGGCGCCTCTCGTTCGATCGTGCGAGCCGCGTCGTCATTGCGGATGATCGGCTCGGGCATCGCACGGTGGAGCTGGCGCACGCGCTGGAGCCCGGCGACTCCCTCCAGCTCACATTTGACGTCCGGTTCGAGCCGCGCGGATTCCCGAACAGCGATCCGAACACTTCCGTCGTCAGCAATGGGACGTACTTCGATCACGACGGCGGACGGATTGCGAATCATCGCCGCTGGCTTCCGCTCGTCGGCTATCAGACGAGCCGCGAGCTGTCACTCGCTCACGTCCGACGCGAGCACGGCCTCCCTCCGCGTCCGCTCGCAGCGTCAGTGATCGACTCAAAGGGGCTCGACTCAGCCGGCGTGATGAATGCCGCGGGGCGCGAGGCGATCATGTTCGAGGCAGTCATCGGCACATCGCCCGAGCAGACCGCCGTCGCTCCGGGAACGTTGTTGCGGAGCTGGAACGACCCTTCGGCAGGGGGGCGGCGCTACTTCCATTACGCCACCGAGCGCCCTGTCAAAAACGCGTTTGCGATTTTTTCTGCCAGGTACGCAGTGCATCGCGAGACTTGGAACGGTGTGCTCATCGAGCTTTTCAATCACCCGACCCACACCTTCAACGTGGAGCGGTTCGCGAAGGCGGTGCGGGCCTCGCTCGACTACTACACGGAGAACTTCGGTCCCTATCCGCACCGCCAGATCCGCATCGCCGAGTTTCCGCGGTACGCGAACCTGGCTCACGCATATCCCGGTACGATCTCCCACGCCGAGGCGGCGGGATGGCTGACGAACGTGGACGAGTCGCGCGATGTCGATCTCGGTTCGATGATGGTGGCGCACGAGGTCGCGCACCAGTGGTGGGGATTTCAGGTCGTGCCTGCCGCCGTCGAAGGGGCGGGGGTGGTCAGCGAAGTCCTCGCGCAGTACAGCGCACTCATGGTCATCGAGAAGCTGTACGGAACGAACATGGTGCGGCGGTTTCTCTGGAACACGCGCATCGAGTACCTGAACCGGCGCAGCAAAGCGGACCATCCCGAGGTTCCGATCCTCGACGTCACGAACCACGCGAATGTGGTCTACCAGAAGGGACCGGTAGTCATGTACGCACTTCGACAGTACGTCGGCGAGGAACCGCTGAATGCCGCATTGCGCCGCCTCGTCGCGACCCACGGATCCGGCGGGCCGCCGTACGCCACCTCACGCGATCTCTATCGCGAGCTGCAAGCCGCGACGCCGCCCGAGTATCACTACTTGCTGACCGACCTCCTGGAGACCATCACCCTCTGGAATCTCCGCACGACTGCCATCGCCGCGGAGCCGGCAGGAAACGACGCGTGGCGCGTGACCCTCGACATCGAAGCGCAGAAATACCGCGCCGACGGAAGCGGCAAGGAGACCGAAGTCCCGATGAACGACCTCGTCGAGATCGGAGTGTACGGCGATGCCACCGCCGATCCGCTCTACCTCGAGAAGCACCGCATCCGCTCCGGCCGCCAGAGAATCTCCGTGGTGGTGCAAGGGAAACCGGCGCGCGCCGGCGTCGATCCGCAACTGCTCCTCATCGATCGCAACTGGTCGGACAACGTGCGACCGGTGAGCGTGAAGCAGTTGCGGTAACAGGGGAATCGGGGCTACCTCTGCATCGCTCCAGTCATGGAGAGACTGAAGCGATGGGGAAGTCTCCGCAAACCGTGCCAGGATCGCCGGCCGCGACGGCTGAACCCAGAGTTAGCCGACGCCGTCTTGGAACGGCAACTCGAGCCACCTGCAGATTGATTGCTCGACCACGCCCATCTGTTCCTGCGTGAGGGTGCCAAGTTGACGAATCGCATGATGAACCGAGACCGTAATTAGACCTTGAGCATCGAACGCCCCGGTTTTCAGGAACGGAGTGTTCACCACAGCCTCGAACGCTGTCTGGCGCGTCGAGGTGGTATGAGGAACGAGACAGAGCAGGGCGCGATCGGCGTCACCAATCTGCGAACTCACCACCAGGCAGGGCCGCACCTTCGCGGTCATTCCCAGGTCAACAAGCCAGACCTCACCGCGCGCCGGGTATCTCACTCGCCGGTTTCTCGCTCGTCGTAAGCGAGAAATACGTCGTTTGCTGCGGAGGTGAGCTCTTCATCACTCATCTCGGGGTAGTCGAGATGCCTGGAAACGCGCAGGAGTTCAGCGAGAACCTCACGCTTCGACGTGTCAGGTAAAGCCCCGAACTCCTTGAGGAGATGCTTTGCGTCGGCGGTCATATCAGGATTCTACGCCTTCGCGGTCGCCGGTATTCCAGCCCGGGATGCTCGGGATGACGACGACGGGCGCTGTTTCTTCATCTTTCCGCGCGAACGGCCGCCACCCACGCGATGACGGCGAGTGAACTACCACCGAGCGCCATCGTGACGAGGGCGGTAGCTCCATGCGCTCAGTGCCCCTCAACCCGCTCTCAGCCTGACTCGAACCCGTCCGCTCGTGCCCCATCCGGTTCGACGTTGCAGCCAGGAAACATCCGCATGTTTATGACCCGAAGCGGCAGGTAACGAGAACAGCGGCAACGGTTTCATCTCACCTCGACTGAGAACGAAGACCTGTCCCCGAGGCGACGTTCCCCCACCCTTAAACAGCCTCCAATAGCGCCACAGCCGCAGTAAAACGGTCGCGAAGATTCTCCGCAATCTTCTTCCATTCCGAGGAGGTGTGAGCGACGTTCCATCGCCCTCCTCGGTCCGGCGCAGATGCCGAGGTAGCCTCCATGGCGAGGCAACAACGAAGACCTGCCCACCCCAGTTTCCCCCGGCAACTTGCAAACCGAGGCACGGTACTTTTCAATTCGGCTGGTGTTCAGATTCACGGTCGATCCGAAGATCATTTACGCCGAGCGCGTGAAGGGCCGGCACGTGATCTATCTCGATACTAATGCCTGGAGCGACCTCAGTGAGCGACGAAGTGACGCCGCTATCCGGGCGTACGCTGCTGCAGTACGAGCGCACACCGACGGATTGACGATATTTCCGCTCTCATACGCGACGATCACAGAACTGCTCAAGCGCGATGTGAATGCTGATTCGCTGCAACAGTCTGATTTAATGGACCTACTTAGCCGCGGAGTCACCCTTCGTGGCGACCCTCACGTACGCGATCTCGAAGTGCTCTGCGCCTTCGAATACATGACGAGAGGGATAAGCATGCCGCCGACAGCCGAAATGTTCACGGTTATCGCATGCTACATCGCTGATCGAGAGATCCCCGCGGTAGGCGTTTCCGACAGACTTGGCGTAATGCGCGTTGCTTATCCTACCGTCCGATGGCTCCAGCAGAGAATGCGCACACCCGAACTGCTCGAGCACGAGACGCGGACGGATGAAGAGTACGTCCGCAAGATCTCACAGAAGATCAATGACGTTCCGAATTGGGCCACTGATGGTTCAGGAAAGCCGAATGCCAAGAAGCTGCGCTTTGAGGAGCATACGGCCGCGTTCAACAGCTATATTATGGGGAATCTTGCTCGCCTCGTTGGATTGCAAGGTATGCAGCTTCTTCATGAGCGGTTGCCATCGATTGTAAGAAAGCCCGGAGGTCCGGCAGCCGTGGCACCGGTTATCGCGGCCATGCCGTCGATCTCGCTCAGTTGCGAAATGAGTGTGCAGAAGATGCTTTCGCGCACTCGAACCCGAAAACAAGACTTCTACGACCATGAACATGCCGCGCGAGCGATTCCATACGTCGACGCTTTCGTCACGGCCGACACTGGTCTGCTCGACATTCTACGGCGGGCAAAGGTGCCAAGCACTCACCGGTGCAGAATTCTGAATGGAATCGCGGCGCTGGCTGATTATCTCGAAGTTCTTACGAACCCTTGACTCAGGGGATTGGGGGACAGGCCTTCGAATCTCACTCTGAGCCCGCGACTCCACACCCCGTAGAAGTCTCCAGCCATTTCCCCTCATTGTTTTCCATTCCGAGGAGGTTTCAGCGCCAATTCGTGTCACCTCCTCGGCTCACGCCTGATACCGAGGTAGTCTCGGTGGTGCGATGGCGAGGCAGTGAAGTTGCCCCGGTTTCGTGGACACCCCAGAATTTGGGAGGAGAGCCACGAAATGGGGACATCAGGAAGGCGGGGACAGGCCTTCGAATCTCGCTCCGAGCTCGCGACTCCACACCCCGTAGAAGTCTCCAGCCATTTCCTCTCCTTTTCTTCCATTCCGAGGAGGTTTGAACGTCAATTCGCACCACCTCCTCGGCTCGCGCCTGATACCGAGGTAGCCTCGGTGTGCGATGGCGAGGCAGCCGAGAGTCGAATACGCCGGGGCGCTGCATCATGTGATGTCGCGCGGCAACGATGGCATCCCGATCTTCCGGGATGACGAAGATCGCCAGCTCTTTCTTGATCTTCTGGTCGAAGAAATCGCACGCTCGGGATGGGTTCTCCATGAGTACTGTCTGATGACGAACCACTTTCACATCGCCATCGAGACGCCTGAGTGCACGCTCTCGACCGGCATGCATCGCTTCCTCGGCCGCTACGTGCAGATCTTCAACAAGCGTCACAAGCGCCGCGGCCATCTATTCCAGGAGCGGTTCAAGAACATTCTGGTCGAGGAGGAGTCGCAGGGTCTCGTACTCTCCAGTTACATCGTCCTCAACCCGGTCAAACCCGGCATCGTCTCGCGGCCCGAGGATTGGATCTGGAGCAGCTACAACGCTCGCGCAGGGCTGAAGAAATGCCCTTCATGGCTGACGATCGATCCGCTCCTCAGCCAGTTCGGCTCCGATCGTGAGAGCCAGCAGCACGCCTGGCGCGAGTTCGTCCTCGAGAGGATCGACCATAAAGAGGATCTTCTCGATCGAGTCGTTGCCGGGATCTACCTCGGCACCGCCTCCTGGATCGACCGCATTCAGAAGCTGCTCGATGAGAAGGAACAGAGCGAGGACCTGCAGCGCGTCCAGGTTCACCCCGGGCGACCAGACTTGGAGGACGTAATCGACGCCGTGGCGAAGACCTTCGACACGACTCCCGAAGCGATCACGCAGAGCCACGGAACGCTGGAACGTCGCCTCGTCGCCTGGTTTGCGTTCGAAGAAGGGCTCGTCCAGTTGCGTCGCATCGCGAAGCGTCTCGGCCTAACCAGCGCCGGTGGCATCTCCACCCTCGTCTCGCGCTGCCGCGACGAGATCAAACGCGATCCCGACACCCGCGCACTCGCCGACGCCTGCCGCGGCCGCATGCGCCGCCGCCCACCGCCCTTCCTCTTCCCTCCCGAAGTCCCGCCGATCACCGCCCGCCACTACCACCGCGCCGC
>DASVLC010000444.1:0-4053 GCA_036385045.1 Thermoanaerobaculia bacterium
ATGGGTAACGGTTCCGGGCGCGAAGCGGCAGCCCGATGTGATGTGCGCCCGTAGTCATGCAAGCGATCATCGATTGCCTGACGACGGACATCTCGTGTTGATCGAGCGGCTTGCAGAGCGGGTGAAGCGTTCCGTCCACGCGCTGATCCTTCGCTCAGGTAGCAGGCAATACGCCGGCCGTGTGACCGCCGTCGTCCGTGTCCGCAACGGTCACCGGGTGGGGTGACATCACGTCCTGACGGGTTGACAGAGCGGACGGAGGTTGCACATCGGAGGTGGCAAATGTCGGATCACAGGATACTCAAAGTTCTCGTTCCCGTGGATCTCGGTCATTCCTCCGAAGCGGCTCTGCGTTATGCGCAGATGCTGGTATCGCGCCTCGACGCACAGCTGACGGTCATGTACGTCAACGATGCGCTGACGCTTCAGAGTTACGACCAGATCTACACCGGATATCGCGATCTTCCCGTCGAGCAGGAGGTGATGATGGAAGACGCTGTCCGTTCCTATGCCCGCCCGCATCTCGGTTCCACGCCTTTTGACGTAGTGGTCGTCGCCGACGACACGTCGCGCGCTATCGCAACGGCAGCGGAACGGCTCGACATGTCTCTGATTGTGACGGGGACCCATGGACGTCACGGATGGAAGAGGCTCGTGGACGGCTCGATCAACGAATCGATTCTGCACGCAACGCAACGGCCGGTGATCTCGGTGCCACAGGATGCCGATATCGGCACGATGTCGAACATCCTCTGCCCGGTCAACTTCACTGACGCCGCACGAAGGGGCGCGCGAGCCGCGTGCTGGGCCGCGCGCGCGGTCGGAGCCAAGCTCAACGTGCTGCACGTGATCGAGGTAGAGATTGCTCACTCCGCGCTAACAGGGGTGCGTGACGCGATCCGTGACTGGATCGAGCCGGTGCTCGAGGGCGAATGCGAAATCCGCCAGATCATTACCTCGCACGGAGTGGCTGCCGAACGGATTCTCGAATACGCGGATGACATTCGAGCCCAGACGCTCGTACTCGGCGCCAAGCACGAGGGGCGCACCCACGCACGTGCCACCATGGGAACCACGGTCGAGAGGATTCTCCACAGCGCGAAGCTGCCGGTGATGAGCGTCGTCGCTCCGTGGATGTTCGGTCGTCCCCAGATCGACCATGCAGCGTGATTCGAGGAGGGGGAGGGGAGCGATCGCTGCTCTCCTCCCTTGACTCCTTCTTCGATGTGTCGATCCTCACATATCATTGGCTGACCGGCAGCTAGGATGTGAGGCATGAGTCAGCCGAACGCCCTCCACGAGATCGGAATCCCGCAGGTCGATAGCGAACACGCGATGCAGTTCCAGCTGTTCTCCGGGCTCGAGCAGGCGCTCGCAGCCGGAGACAGGGAATCTGCACTGCAGATGCTCGTGCGCCTCTACGACTTCAGCGACGCGCACTTCGGCTCCGAACAGGTGCTCATGAGGTTTCACTCGTATCCCGGCTATGCAGCCCACGAGCGCGAGCATGGCGACCTCCTCGAGGAGCTTCGACAGTTGATCGACCTTACGAGGGAGAGCGATCTCTCGGAATTGCCGGAGCGTGCGGAGTCCGTCCGCCGGTGGCTCGTATCGCACATCGATAGTTCCGACCGCGCTTTCGCCTCGTATCTCCGGCGTGTCGCACCAGCGTCTCTCTCTCCCTCGGGCGCTTCCGCGGGCGAGCCGGCGGTTTAGCAACTTCGCGGGCCCGGCGCCGTAGACTGGAGGAATGAGCCCATCCGAGCCGGATCGGAGCGGGAAGTTTCCGACTTTCCTGCGGGATCTCGCGTCGATCGTCATCAGACCGCGGCTGACGATGCGCAGGATCGTCGAGCGCGGCGATCGGACGTTTCTGCCGCTGGTGATGCTTGCCGCGGTCGCAGGCATCCTCGGCGACCTCAATCTTCCCGCCACGTGGGAAGGAGCCGGACCGTTTTCGCCACTGCTGCTACTGCTGGTCAGCGTCTGTGCGGCGCTTCTGATCGCTCTGATCGCTGCAGGCGCGTTCTATCTTCTGTCGTGGATCGCCTACGCAGTCGCGCGGCTTTTCGAAGGGAAGGCGGGTATTGAGCAGGTGCGGTCCGCGATGGCCTGGGGACTCGCGCCAATCGTCTGGTCACTTCTGTATCGACTGCCCATGATGTTCAGCCGGGTCGGAAGAGGGGAGGCGTTCTCGAAAATCGAGATCGATCAGGGGATCGTGCTCGATCCCGGCCTCCTTCGACAGGGCTGTGCTCTCGCGCTGCTCGTCCTCACGATCGAGCTGGTAATCGCCGTCTGGTACTTTTTCGTAGCAAGTAACACCCTGGCCGAAGTGGCGGGCTTCTCAGCCTGGCGTGGCTTCGGGACTCTGCTGGTGACGTACGCGAGTCCGACTCTCATCGTCCTGGCGGCAGCGCTCTCGATGTGGCTTTGAGGTCAGCGCGCAGTTCTCCCGCTGGAATCGCGGAAAGAGAGGCAACTAACCTCGTCTTTGGCGCGGATTCGCTGGGGCAGCGGGGCCGTCGTTCGTAGCGCAGGCGTCCTCGCCTGCCGTACCGCGGACGTCCCCGTCCGCAAGCGGGCGGGCGTCTCGCCTGGCGTCTCGCCCGCCGTGCGCCGCCCCCTTTTGCGGGGGGCGAAGCCCGCCGGCTTGCCGACGTGTGCACTTCGGTTCACGATAAGCACGATGAATATCGAAGGGCTCACGATTCGACGCGCTGCGCCCGCCGATGCCAGCGGTATTGCCAGTCTGGAACACGAATGCTTCGGAGACGAGGCGTTGCCGCTCATTACGATCGTGCAGTACCTCGAGCTCTTTGCGGCGTCGTCGCTCGTCGCCATCCGATCCGAGCGATGTGTCGGAGCCCTGATCGCTGGAGCGAGTGTTGACGATCCCGGCTGTGCGTGGGTTCTCGATCTTGCTGTTCACCCGCAGGCTCAGGGGAAGGGGCTCGCCTCAGCAATGCTCGGTCGGGTTCTCGTGAGGTTTCGCGATCATGGAGTCGGGGAGGTGCGGGCGACTGTTTCACCGAAGAACGCTCCGTCGCTCGCGCTTTTCAGCAGAGCCGGGTTCGTGATCGAGCGGACTGAGCCTGCCTATTTCGGGGCGGGCGAGGTGAGGCACATCCTCAGGCTTGAACTCGAGTCCGAGCCGCGAAGCCATGGTTGATGGCTGGAGTGAAATCTCACGCCGGGCCGTCGGGACAGGCCCGATGTTCGCACTCCCGGAGAATGTCGGGTATGCTGTCAGGCGGTGAAAGCTGCCGTTTCGGTATGCAGCTGATCCTGAAAGAAGGGTGTTCCGCGCAAGGGGCGCGGGTCTGACCCTTGCGAGTGGGCTCCCTGTCCCGACGGCAAGAGCCGCGTGACAGAAAGTGATGGAAAAGGACGAATGGGTTCAAAGATTTTTGTTGGCAATCTCGATTTCAAGACGACGCGCGATGAAGTGCAGACTCTCTTTGCACAGGCCGGGGAAATCCGTGACGTGTTCCTCCCGATGGACCGCGAGACGGGACGTCCCCGTGGATTCGCCTTCGTCGAGTACGCAGCCGAAGAGGATGCGACCAAGGCAATCGAGCGATTCAACGGGCATGAACTGAGCGGAAGGGCTCTGCGCGTCAACGCGGCGGAAGAACGCCCGCGTGGCGGCGGCGGGGGACGACCCTTCGGCGGTGGCGGCGGCCGTCCGTCCTTCGGCAGTGGCGGCGGTGGTGGCGGCGGCTACGGTGGCGGTGGCTACGGTGGTGGCGGCGGCGACTACGGCGGCGGCGGCGACTACGGCGGTTATGGCGGTGGTGGTCCGGCGAAGCCGAAGGGCAGCCGCAGGAACATCCGCGGCAAGAAGCGCAGCCTCTGATCCGCGAGACTGGACGCAGACGCCGGGATCTCGGCGTCTGCGTCGTCTTCGAGCAGTAGAACCTGAACCTCGATCGCTCCGGTGGGGGAGTTGCGCTCGCTGGCGGCGCATGCTGCGTGAGGCGTCTCGCTCTGGGCAGCCACGGCGTCAAGCGACCGCAGACGCTTATTGAGCGCGCGCCGCTCACCGACGCG
>DASVLC010000445.1:0-6639 GCA_036385045.1 Thermoanaerobaculia bacterium
GAGCGTCTCGTGGGGGTTCTGGTGGTCGGCTCGGTTCGAGACATGAAGCCCGACGCCGTCATGTTCGTCGAGCAGTCGGCAGGCCAGCTGGCGATCACGCTCGACAATGCGCTGGCGCATGTCCGGATCGAGGCACTCGCCGACGAGCTCCAGAACGCAAACGAGTCGCTGCAGGTTCAGAACGAAGAGCTTCAGGCGCAGAGCGAAGAGCTGCAAGCACAGAACGAAGAGCTCCAGTCGCAGTCTGAGGAACTCCAGACACAGACGGATGAACTGCAGTCGCAGGCGGAAGAGCTCCGGCTGCAGCAGGAGACTCTCGCTCGAACCAACGAGGCGCTGGAGCAGGCCGAAGAACAGAAGAATCGTTTCCTGGCCGTGCTGGGCCACGAGTTGCGAAACCCTCTCGCGGCAATAACCGGAGCGGTCTCTCTGCTCGGTGACGGCAACGGCGATGACGAGCGGATGCACGACGTCGTCCGAAGGCAGACCTCCCACCTTGCGACTCTGCTCGATGACCTGCTGGATATCGGACGGATCACGAGCGGAAAGATCGTCCTGGTACGGAAGCCGATCGAACTTGCTGCCGTGGTCGAACGCGGCGCGAGCATACTCGGCGCGAAGGCGGGAGGATCCTCAGTCGTCGTGGAGACGCGAGAACCTGTATGGGTCGAGGCGGACGAAACGCGGATCGAACAGATCGTGACCAACCTGCTCACCAACGCGCTGAAGTTCACCGGCGAGGAAGGGACCATCACGCTTCATGTCACCGAGGAGTCGGGCGAGGCCGTGCTGCGCGTCGTCGACACGGGCATCGGGATCGCTCCCGATCTGCTGCCGCGGGTGTTTGATTTCTTCGTTCAGGGACCAACGCTCCAGGCCAAACAAGGACTTGGTGTCGGCCTGACGCTGGTCAAGACCCTGACCGAGCTTCACGGCGGGTCGGTCGAGGCGTGGAGCGAAGGAGAAGGACGAGGCGCGACGTTTACCGTGCGATTCCCGACGATTGACCCCCCGGCGATCGTTGCAGAAGGTCCGGTGGCAGACTTGCGTCTCCCGATCAAACGATCGGTCGTGCTCGTCGAAGACAACGACGACGTCCGCCAGATCATGCAACGCTGGTTACGCAACGCAGGACACGAAGTATCAGAGGCTCACGACGGGCCGAGCGGTGTCGAGGCAGTTACCGCGGCGAAGCCGGACATGGCTCTGATCGATCTCGATCTCCCGGGATTCGATGGATGCGAGGTGGCGAGAAGGCTTCGACAGAATCCGGCCATGAACGACGTGCGGCTGATCGCCGTCAGCGGATACGGACGGCCGGAGGATCGAGCCCGCGCGCTCGACTCCGGATTCGACGATCATCTGGTCAAGCCGCTCGACTTCACGAAACTCGCGACGCTACTGGGCACTCCGCTGGGCGAGGCGTAACGTCTCCCTCAGAAATCGGGCATCTTCCAGTTGAGCACGAGACGGATCGGCATCGGTGGAGAGGTCTCTGTCCGGCTGACGTAGATTGAGCTGCCGTCGTGAGAGACCGCGTAGTCACGGCGGGGACCGAATGCGTCCGCCATCGAGAACAGCTCCCGCGGGATCGACGCCTCGAAACGGGGGGTGGTACTGACCAGCACAGATTGCAGGCGTCCCCTGGTGTCGATGTAAAGGATTTCTTTCCCGTCACCGCGCCAGCGGGGAGAGGTTCCACCGGCGACCGAGATCTGCCACTTCGCACCAGTCGGCGGAACCTCCTGAACGTAGATCTCGTCGTGACCTGTGTCATTCGAAGCATAAGCGGCGAAGCGTCCGTCCGGCGAAAAGCGGGCACTGTGTTCCCGCACAGCGGGATTCGCGGCGAGGGGAATCGGCGTGCCGCCGCCGTCGAGCGGAAGCAGGTGCAGGTTGCCCTCGGACTCGAAGACGATGAACTTTCCGTCCCGGCTCCAGTCCACCGCCTCAGCAAACGTGGCCACCTTGTGGATGAGTGTCTCGCTGCCTGCGCCGCTCGATGACTTCTCATAAATCCCCATCGCTGTTTCTCGATTGGAAGCGAAGGCGATCCGACTCCCATCCGGTGACCATACCGGCCCCAGGTCGGTGGCGGGGTCGAACGTCAGGCGAGAGCGGCCGCCGCGGATCAGGTCGACGATCCAGATGTCGCGGTTCCTCGAGCGGGAGTCGAGCCGCTCGTAGGCGAGGCGCGTATCGTCGCGCGAGAGGTCGAGGTTACTCCCTCCCTCATCCGGGACGATCGTGCCCTCCTTTCCAGAGCGATCAAGTCTATAGATCGTCGTCTTGGCGATCTGCAACTCGTCCTGCCACGCGAGGACTCCATTCGAGGAAGCGGTGGCTGCGATCGAACCGTACTGCGTCGAGTGTTCGACGCTGTCGGCCAGGACTACGGGGTTGCCGGCAGGCTTCCAGCGCTTTGTGTCGATTCTCTGTCCGAGGAGCGAGCGATCCTGAAGGAAGAGAATGACGTCCCGTCCCGCCAGAATGGGTGGCATGTCGAGTTGCATCAGCAGGACCGGCTCCATGCCATCGGTCGAGCTGACGTAGGCAGCCGATCCCTCGCTCTGCAGGCCTCGCGAGAAGTACAGAAAGTGTTTTCCGTCCGGAAAAATATACGGTCGCCAATGACCCTGCTCGCGGCCGGGGTCGACCTTCGTCAACACAGTGACCGCCCCGCCATTCGAGCTGACTCGCGACAGTCCGGCGTTGAGGGTCGGAGTGAACAGGATGTCGCCGGATGGCAACCAGACTGCCCCACGGCTGTCCCCGACCGTGGCGAGTGTGCGTGGCGAGCCGCCGGCCAGGTCGACTCGTCTGAGCTTGCCTTCGCTGAAAAATCCGAGAGAGCGACCATCAGGCGACCAGAAAAGGTCGTAGGCCTCGGTGCCAAGCTGAATCCGCTTCAGCTCGCGGGACGAGAGGTCGCGGATGACGATGTGCCCTTCCGACTGAATGAACGTCGCGATCGAACGCCCATCAGGCGAAATCACGAGATTTCCGTCGAGGGGTCCGAAGTGTTGACCAGCAGGCGGCATGATGTCGACTGTGACGGGAGGAGCACCCGGACGGCTTCTTTCGAGCAGCATGAAACCTGCGAGCAACAGGAGCAGCAACGCAGTCACCGCGGCAACCGCCGGCCAGATCGCGCGGCGCCTGGTCAGCGAGGCCGTTTCTTTCGCGCCCGCGGCTTCTTCGATCCATCGCAACTGGACCGCGACGTCGTGCGCCGACTGCCATCGCGCGTGCGGCTCTTTCTCCAGGCAAACCCTGATCACACGCTCGAGCATCGTTGGAGAGAGTGGCTGGATCGAGGAGATAGGAGGCGGGTCACGGTCGATGATTGCGGCGATGAGGCTGGTCCTGGTCTTCCCGTCGAACGCCCGCTTCCCCGTCACCATCTCGTACAGGAGCGCGCCGAAGGCAAAGATGTCGGTACGTACGTCCGCGTCCTGCCCCTCCAGCTGTTCGGGAGCCATGTACTGAAACGTACCGAGAACCGTTCCCTCTGCGGTGAGAGGCTTGTGGCGCTCCGTCGGTGCGTCGGCACCAATGATGGCCGGCGTCACGCTCTTCGCCAGCCCGAAGTCCAGCAGCTTGGCGCCAGATTTCGTCAACATCACGTTGCCCGGCTTGAGGTCTCGATGTACCACGCCATAGCGGTGCGCTTCGCTGAGTGCCTCGGCGATCTGCGTCCCGTATCGGAGCGCCTCAGCGAGCGGCAGCGGTCCTCGCGTGAGCCGGTCTGCCAGACTCTCGCCGTCGAGGTACTCCATGACGAGATAGTCGGTTCCGTCCTGCTGCCCGACGTCGAACAGGGTGCAGATGTGAGGATGCGAGAGCGACGAAATGGCACGTGCCTCACGCTCGAAACGCTCACGCAGCTGCGGCTGAGAGGAGAGATGGATCGGTAGCACTTTGATTGCCACCGAGCGGTCGAGCCGCGTGTCGAGGCCGCGGTAGACCTGCCCCATCCCACCCTCGCCGAGGAGGGACTCCACCCGATAGGGCCCGAGCTGCGTTCCTGATTCGATCGTCACCGGAAGGGACGATGGTAGAGGGAGAGGGAGCGGTTTGCCAGTCCCTGGCTAGGCAAAGATATTCGAGATGGAAGATCAAAGACCCGGGCACGGGGGCGGGCGCGGGCTCGGGCCCGGGAAAACCATCGCGCGATTGACTACTCTGGTCCTACTCGCGATCACCTTTTCTGCCAGCAAAGGGGTTCTGGGCACAGATGCTCTCCAAAGTGAGCCAGGTCTCGTGGCCCGATCGCGTGAGCCCCCGGGCCCGGGCCCGAGCCCGCGCCCGGTTTTTGACTCTCAAAACGTAAGTAAGCGCTTAACGCCGGGCCGAGGCGAGCAGTTGTCGCCAGTCATTCACCAGCACGATCGGCGCGGAAGTATCTCCTCCGATGTCTCGTACCGCGAAGAGCCGATCGCTTGAATCGCCCGGCCTTACGGCAACGATCTCGCGGTCGGTGAAGAGGGTGCGGGGCGGGGAGAGCTCCGGTGTCGATTGTTCGCCCGGCTGCAGGGTGACGGAAACCCAGATGCCTCCCGACTGTCTGTACCAGATTTCATTCGGGCTGGCCCAGACCGCTACGCTGGAGCCAGACGGGGAGACCTGCTTTCGGATCTCCATGGCCGGCATCGAAACGAGGTAAACCTCATCCCGGCCGGTTGCATTCGAAGCGTAGAGGAACCATCGGCCGTCAGGAGAAAACCCCAGAGGGAACTCGGACGCTTTGGTTGCGGCAATCGGCACGACCGTACGGGAGCCATCAAGCTTCAGCAACAGCGCGTCGTACCCGTTGGCAGACGTGGGATTGAACTGCCAGAAGGCGAGCGTCTGCCCGTCGGGCGCCCAGGATGCGGGTCCTCCCCAGTGGGTGGTGTCGAGTAACACCTCCGGCTCTGCCGCCCCCTCGACGTCTCTGGCGTAGATGTGATTCTTGTCGCCCGAGTAGGCGAGCCGTTTTCCATCGGGAGACCAGGTGGCCTGCGAGGCCGAGCCGCCGAGCGTGAGCCGGGTGAGCGTCCCGCGAGAGATGTTCTGCAGCCAGAGGTCGTAGCCGACCGCTGGATCCGAGGCGGTCAGCGCGAGCGTTTTGAGATCGGGTGAGAGAGCGCCGTGCACGAATGCATCCGACTCGGCGATCACCAGGCCTGTCTGCTGCCCCTCCCGGTTGAGCCAGACGAGCTGACGCTTTTTCGGTTTCCCCGCTGAGGCATAGACGAGCGTCCCGGACTCGGAGATGCTGAATGCGCTGATGAAAGAGTCGGGCTCCTGGTAGACGTCAGTTGCGATCGCAGACGGACTTCCCTTCACCTCGAGGCTGCCGGTGTCGAACTCCTGCGCGTAGAGCGTCTTGTCTCTGACGAAAAAGAGATAGCCGTCGACATACTCGACATTAGAACGCGCGCGCAGGACTAGCTTGCGATCGCTCGATCCGAGTTTCGCCGCGTAGATCGCATTGACCTCGCTATTCTCCGGTTGGTCATGGCTCGCAGCGAGGTAGAGGAAGCTCTTCCCGTCGGGAAGAAACCGCGGCCAGCGATGGGTCGTTTCGCCCGCTGCCCTGTCGAGCGTCGTAATCGCTGCAGGGTTCCCTCCGCCGATCGCCACCTGATGCAGCGAAGCTCCCGACGCAGGAGAGAACAGAACGATTCCTTCCGGGTTTGCTGCTCCACTAATGGGGTTCGCCGCCACGTCACAGAGAGTGACCGGCGGACTTCCATCGAGAGCGACTCGTTTCAGCTTGTCGCCCGAGAAAAAGAAGAGAGTCCGGCTGTCGGCGGACCAGAAAGGATGGCGAGCGTTCTCCGTCGCCGGCAGGTGCCTCGCTTCGAGCTGTCCGAGAGGCCGGAGCCAGAGAAGCTTCTTGCCGTTCGGGTCGTAACTGGTGAACGCAAGGGAGCGCCCGTCCGGTGACAGCACCATCGGATCGTTCGTTTGAGAAAGGGACGCACTCATTTCAGCTGGGAGATGGAGAGTCGACTGGATTAGTGCCGGTGGCTCGCCGCTGCGAAGATATGAGGTGATGGCGAGCGGGACCGCGAGCGCCGCCACGACGAGCAGCAGCCCTGCGACCCAGTTCATCCGGCTTCGTGACGGAGCGGTGGCGCTCTCGCTGACGCTCTTCTTCTGGGCGATCCATCTCAATTCACTCGCGACGTCACGAGCCGACTGCCAGCGGTCATCGGGGTCTTTTGCGAGACAACGATCGATTACGTGCTCGAGCGCGGGGGTCGCCAGCGGCTGGCTTTCGCTGAGAGGCCGCGGTTCACCTGCGACGATGGCGGCGATCAGGCTCGTTCGCGTTTTTCCCTCGAATGCACGCCGCCCTGTGGCCATCTCGTAGAGCACCACACCGAGGGCGAAGATGTCGGTACGTGGATCGGCCTCCAGCCCTTCCAGCTGCTCGGGAGCCATGTACTGGAATGTCCCGAGAATCGTCCCCTCTGCGGTCAGCGGCTTCTGATGCTCGGTCAGCGCATCCGCCGAGACTGTCGCCGTGACTCCCGCCTTGGCGAGGCCGAAGTCGAGGAGCTTCGCTCCCCCCTTTGTGATCATTACGTTCCCAGGCTTCAGATCACGATGGACGATTCCTCGCTTGTGCGCCGCCGCGAGCGCCTC
>DASVLC010000446.1:0-17243 GCA_036385045.1 Thermoanaerobaculia bacterium
CGAGCCTTGTCGCCCCTCTCCCCGCGATTCTAGCGGGGAGAGGGTGGCCGGAGGCCGGGTGAGGGGCTGCGGAATCGGCCACAAGCGAGCAAGTTGTGGGTGCGGGGGACGAGGACGTCCGCGGTACGGCAGGCGAGGACGCCTGCGGTACCAACCCCCGCGATAATGACAGCCTTAACTCGGCTCTAAGCTCGCTACGAGTTCGCCGCGCAGAGCACGAGCACGTCGGGATGCAGCCGGAGAGCCGACGCGGGGAAGTTCTCCGAGATCTCTCCGTCTCGCAGCCTTTCGATCGCCTCACTCTTGCCGTCGCCGGCAGCGAGAAGAATGATCCGGCGTGAATCGAGAATCGTTTCGATCCCCATCGTGATCGCGTGAGAAGGGACGTTGCCGTCTTCAAACCACGCCGCATTCGCACGCCTGGTCGATTCGGTCAGCTCGACGACGCGAGTTCTGGCGTTGAACGGAGTTCCGGGCTCGTTGAAACCGATATGACCATTCCGGCCGAGACCGAGGAACATCAGGTCGATTCCCCTCGCCTCGCGAATCGCCTCCTCGTAGTTGCGGCACTCGAGATCGAGATCGGTGGCGGTGCCGTGTGGGATGTGGACGTTTGACAGCTGGATGTCGACATGATCGAACAGGTGCGTCCTCATGTAAGAGGCGTAGCTCGCGGGATGCTCAGGCTCGACTCCCACGTACTCATCCAGATTGAAAGTGACCACTTCCGTGAAGCAGTGATAGTCCTGACCGCACTCGCGCACGATCCGCTCGTACATCCCGATCGGCGTTCGGCCGGTCGGGAGTCCGAGCACCGCCGATGGCGTCTTCCGAGTCGTATCAAGCAGCAGCGTCGCGGCGCGCAGTGACAGCGCCGCGGACGAGTCGAAGCTTTCCCATCGCATGATCGTTAGACGCCCTTCAGAAGCCGGAGACCTCCACGCCGCGTGCCCACACCCGCTGCACCTGGGCGCGCTCGTCCAGCAGGACCAGGTCTGCGTCATAGCCCTCAGCGAGCACCCCCTTCCGTCCGGCCACACCCGCGAGCCGCGCCGGGACGGAAGTCGCCATCGGAATGACCGCCTCGAACGGGAGCCCCGCGAGCTCGATCATGTTCCTGACCGCCGCATCCATCGTCAGAACACTTCCGGCCAGCGTTCCGTCGCCCAGCCGCGCCGCGCCGTCGGTCATGGTCACGTCGTAGTCGTAGAGTCGATAGTTGCCTTCAGGCATTCCGCAGGCTCGCATCGCATCGGTAACGAGAACCGTGCGGCCGGACAGGATGGTCGCGGCGATCCTGAGTGCGACTGGATGAACGTGGATCCCATCCGCAATCAGCTCGGCAGTCGCGTCGAGCGATGTGAACGCAGCGCCGACGACTCCGGGATCGCGATGATGAAGTCCGCTCATCGCGTTGTAGAGATGTGTGAAGTGAGACGCCCCGGAGGCGAGTGCCGCGACGGCCTCTGCATGCGAGGCGGCGGTGTGCCCGATCGAGAACACGACCTGGTCGCGGAAGTGTTCGATCAATGCGAGGACTCCTTCCGCTTCCGGCGCGACGGTGACGAGCCAGCGAAGCTCCGGCGCCTGATCGACGAGCGCATGCAACTCTGTAATGTCGGCACCGCGGATCGAAGCGCGGTCCTGCGCTCCGGCTCGATCCCGATTCACGAATGGTCCTTCGAGATGGATGCCTGCGACCTCCGCGCCGGATGGCATCTTCGAGCGCACATCGATCACCGTTTGAACGGCTGATCGCAGGTTGCCCGGCGATGCAGACAGAGTCGTCGCCAGCAGAGCAGTCGTACCGTGCGTTGCATGAAAGCGGAGGACGCGTTCCGTCGCACTGCGGTCGGCATCCATGAAGTCCGCGCCATCGCCACCGTGCACGTGAACGTCGATGAAGCCCGGAACGAGAACACCGGCGACCCGTTCGGCAGCCGCGGGCGGCTTCGAGGACTGCAGGACTTGCGAGATCGAATTGCCGCTCACCACGATCAGGACATCGTCGCGAACGGCGCCGTCGATGAAAGCCCTGCCATGCAGCTGCCTCAGCTCTTCTCGAGCCGTCATAGGCAGATCTTTCCAAGGACCGTAGGACGGCCGCCGGTCGCGCCACCGATATTCGTGATCAGCCCGACCACCGAGTCGTTGGCGATCATCGCCATCGCCATCGCTTCCTTTGCCTCGCTCGCCTTGTAGGTCATCAACCGTTTCTTCGGAAGTCGCTGTCCGATCATCCTGACCAGCGTCGGATTCTTCGCGCCACCTCCGGCCAGCATTACTTCGTGGACCGGACCGCGGGGATAGACGAAATCGCGATACGACCGCGCGATACTCTCGGCGGTCAACGCCGTGGCGGTCGCGATCAGGTCGTTCATCTCGACGTCCGGTGAGGCAGCGAGAATGCGCCGTGCGAACTGCGCGCCGAACCGCTCTCTTCCTGTCGTCTTCGGCGGCTGCAGATCGAAATAGGCATTCGACATCCAGCGCTCGAGAAGATCCTCACGCACCGTCCCGCTCGCGGCCAGCACCCCGTCGATGTCGTAGCTCTGACGGCCGTCGGTCGCGATCGAGGCAAGTTCATCGATGATCATGTTGCCGGGCCCGGTATCGAAGGCGATCACGTCGTTCCAATCGGCCTTCGGCGGGATGTAGGTGACGTTCCCGATCCCGCCGATGTTCTGGATGCAGCGGCCGCGCGCCTTATGCCGGAGCAGGACCCAGTCGAAGTAGGGAACCAGAGGGGCGCCCTGGCCGCCTGCTGCGACGTCGCGGACACGGAGATCGCCGACGGTAATGATCCCGGTTCGTTCTGCGATCACCGCGGACTGACCGATAGCGAGAGTCGAGCGGGTCTGGAGCGGCCCCTCGATCCAGTCGACATCTGCATTCACCACGGCAGGCCGCGGATCATGCCAGATGGTCTGTCCGGCCGAGGCGACCAGGTCAACGCTTTCCGGCTTCTTTCCCGTCTCTTCGAGCATACGCAGAACTGCCGCAGCGAAGACTTCGCCGAGTATGAAGTCGTAGCGACAGATATCGTCGACGCGTGCCTTTGCCGGGTCGAACAGTTCCCTTACGACAGCTCGGATCTTTGGAGGATAGGGGTAGCTGCTGAAGTGCTCGAGGCGGACGACGGCGTTGATACCGTGCTTCTGGACCCGCACCATCGCTACGTCGATCGCATCGAGAGACGTCCCGGACATCAGTCCGATGATTCGCCTCGAGTACTTCGTTGCGACGTGCATCAGGCGCTCGAGGCGGCTCACGAGATGAGCACCTCTCGCAATGAACGTTCGCCGAGCATGCGTCGCGCCTCGCCTGCCGGAACGTTCCTGCGGGCGATCACCGCGGCGACTTTGAGATTCCCCTCCGCCTCGCGCAATGCCTGGACCGCCTTCGGCCTCGAGACTCCTGCCGCAAGCTCGACCATTCGCACTGCCCGGTTCCGAAGCTTCTCGTTCGTCGCAGGCATGTCGATCATCAGATTCGAATAGACGTGACCGAGCCGGATCATCACTCCCGTCGAGATCTGATTCAGGACGAGCTTCTGCGCGGTGCCGCTCTTCATCCGCGACGATCCCATGATGACCTCGGGTCCCGTCTCGACGACGATCGGTATGTCGACATGCTGGGCCAGAGGCGAGCGCTGTACCGCCGTAAGGCCGACCGTCAGTGCGCCGATCATGTTCGCTTTCCTCACAGCTGCGACCGTGAACGGAGTGGTGCCAGAAGCTGCGATCCCGACGACTGCATCGTCCGCCGTCACCGCGCGGGTGACGAGCTCGATGGCATCGTCCTCATCGTCCTCCGCCCCCTCGACGGCCGCGAAGTACGCACGTTCACCCCCCGCCATCAGTACGCGGACCAGTGACGGATCGACGCCGTAAGTGGGGGGAATCTCTGAGGCGTCGAGCATCGCGATTCGCCCGCTCGTACCGGCGCCGGCGTAGAAGAGCCGTCCTCCGCCGCCGAGCCTCTCGGCGATCTCATCGATTGCGTGGGCGATCTTCTCAGCCTGCGCAGCAACGGCTCCGGCAACCAGCGCGTCCTGTTCCTGGATGATCCGGACGATTTCGATCGCCGTCCGCTGGTCGATGTCGAGGCTTGCCTCGAGCCGGTCCTGGCTCATGACCCTTACGAAGATATCATTGCGGCTTCCATGCACGATCTCGAAGGGCTCCAGGTTGCCTATCTCGGCGTTGCTCTGGCTCACTATCTCGATCTCGAGACCGGGGATATCGTCGACCTTCCACTGGACGATCCGCCGCCGGGCGAGCCGGCGCGCTATCGGCGCGTCCCCACCCGCACCGCGGAGAGCGAGGCCGAGGACCGGCGTCTCTTCGTCGAGAAGCTCGAGCTGTCGCTCGTGAGAGAGCATCTGGCCCGGGTGATCGATGATCCGTCAGCGTTCCGCATGGTTCTGGCCGAAGACCGCCGCATCGAGCGCTCGTTCTTCAACTTCAAAAACGATCAGGCCAGCCGCGCGATCGAGCAGTGGTTGCAGGACGAGGGGTTGGAGTAGGAGAGTCGAGGACGCTCGTCACCGTGCCGCGGTGCTCGCCCACCCAGATCCTCACGCTACGCTTCAAATGACACAGGCGCGTGTGCACGTGTGGGTCGTCGGCAAGGGATCCCTCTCCGTCCTCCGCCCCTCACACCCGCACGCCCACCCCCTGGGGCTCCGGCGGCTCGGGATGACAGGCGCGTTTTGTCATCATGCTCAGTCGCGGAAGTCACGCCGTTGCCTGGCTCAGGATGAGAGCCTAACTGCCTGGCGTTAAGTTGATGCGATGTCACCCCGAGCGGGTGGGTGGGCATGCGAGGGGCCTCGCAAGCTACGTACTCCGTACCGCGCAGGCCAGGTGCACAACTCTTCCTGCCGCCTGAACGAAACTCCTGCGCCCTCGCCCTGCCCGCTTCTCCGGTCACGGGCTAACCGGGGCCCGACTGACGACGACCAGCGTCAGGTCGTCGTCCAGATTCTCCGGGCTGCCGACATGCCGGAGAACAGTTTCGTTGACGACGGCCGCAATCCTCTCCGCGTCGGCTCCGTGCAGTCCCTTCAGCGCCTCGCCGATGGCGATCGAGCCGAGATCGATCTCCTCATCTCCGCGCGCCTCGGTGACACCATCGGTGAAGAGAACGAGCGAGTCGCCGGGCTCGAGACGAAGCGTACGGTTCTCGTACTCAGCCCGTGCTATGACTCCGAGGAGCAGGTCGCTGGCCGTGAGCTCGACATAGTCATCCCGGCCCAGCAGAAGCGGAGGAGTATGTCCCGCATTCACGTACTCGATTTCCCCGCTGACCGTGTCGAGACGTCCGAGGAAGAAGGTCACGAACTTCGACTGGGGCAGATTCTCTTTGAGCGTCAGGTTGAGCTCTCGGACGAGCGATGCGGGGTCGGGATCATTCTTCGAGAGCATTCGAAAAGCGACCTGGAGGCCCGCCATCATCAACCCCGCCGTAACTCCCTTCCCGCTGACGTCGCCGATCGCGAAATAGACCTTTCCGCCGGGGCGGACGACGAAGTCGTAGTAATCGCCGCTGACCGTGCGGCACGGCTGGTTGAGACCGACGAAGGTGTAACCCGGAATTCCCGCGGGAGCGTCGGGAAGGAGACGACGCTGAATGCTCGAGGCGGTGCGCAACTCCTCGTCCATGATCCGCTTCTGAATCGCCTCCTCACGGAGTCGCGTCGTCTCGAGCTTGATCGCGGCAAATCGTGCGATCTGCGCGACCAGCCTGACATCCTCTTCTGAAATCGAACGTTGGGTGAAGAGGTAATCGACGTAGAGAACACCGACGACCGAGTCACCGATCAGAAGCGGGGCGCAGAGGATCGAGTGAATTCCCTGAAGGATGATCGACTGCGCACTACGCAGCTTCTCGTCGTGGCTGACGTCGATGAAGGCGAGAGCCTTCTTCTCCTGAACGATCGACTTGAGCAGAGTGTGACTGATCGTCAGCTCGCTCGAGTCTCGCTTGTCCATCCTCCGGACTTCGACCTTCGAAAAGGAGAGCCCGTCTGCGGCCAGCAGTGCGATGGCAGCGCGCGATGGCAGCAGATGCTGGAGCACACGTTCGACGATGAAGCCGAAGAGCTGGTCCATCGGTCTGTCTTCGATCAGCTCACGAGCGAGCTGATTCAGTGTCTGGAGGCGGGCTACGTCCTTCTCGGCAGCCGGATCGGTGATCTCGTCGACGGCGATGACGATCGTAGGACTCGCCGCCACATCGGCGACGGCGAGCATTCGGTCCGTATTGCTCTCGGGCGTATCGAAAACGATCTCGGTGTCGCCGAGACGAATGCGGTCGCCCGGTCTGAGGATCTCGTCCCGCTCCACGCGGGCGCCGTTCAGGTAGGTGCCGTTGGCACTGCCGAGGTCCTTGAGCATCCAGCCGCCGTTGAACGAGACGATCTCTGCGTGACGACGGGAGAGGTAGCGATCCTTGATCGGAATCGCACAATCCGAGGCACGCCCGATCGAGACGACAGAACCCTTCAGATGGTGGCGGGAAGGGGACTGTGCCTGCGTGTAGACCGTGACTTCCGCGCGCGACTCGAGGGCTTCCATTAAGGCTCCGGTGGATTGACGGGCGATTGTAGCTGATCGTAGGGTGCAGCCTGTGGCGGCCGACTACTTCCAGGAAATCGAAGCGCACTTCGCGATGAGGCGCGGAACACCCTTCATTCTGAATGCGAAGGACTGGGTGCTGATGAAAGCGTGGCAAACCGAAGGGATCCCGCTTCCCGTCGTCATCGAAGCGATCGATTCCGTCTTCGACAAGAATGAAGAGAAGGGAGGGAGGAAAACGATCAACGGTCTCAGTTACTGCCGCCACGCAGTCAAGGAGTTGTGGGGCGATCGGCGCGAGCTGCAGATCGGGTCGCAGGAGAACGCGCCCGAGGAAGGACCAGAGCTGCTGCTCGAGGCTCTGGCGCACGAGGTTGAAAGCGTGGGCGAACCTGCTGCCGTCGCCTTCGGCTCCCGCATTCGAGCGCTACTGGCGGAGAAGAGCGTCCCGCGAATCGAGGAGCGCCTGATCGAGTTGGAAGAAGAGTTGATCCGGACACTCCTCGAGACGTCACTCGAGGCAAAGGCACTCGAAGGCGAGGCTCGCACGATGAGCGCGGGCGCCGACGCGAAGACGAGAGAGAGAACCGAACAGGCAAATCTGCGTCGCCTGGTTCGCGATCGATTTGGCCTGCCGCGTCTGACCCTGTTCGGATGAATGCTGGGTCGCCCGAAGGAACTACGAGGCCCTCCCCCCAAGCGATTTGAAACTTGAGAGAAAGGCCGGGCGCGGGCTCGGGCTCGGGCGCGGGAAAGAAGGCACCCGGGAAAGCGCGGAGCGGCGACATCTCCGACTCACGACCGCGGCAAAGCTGATCTTCCACCCCCGGCTGCCGTGCGCGGTCTGAAGAGAAAAATTCTCGGACCTGGGCAGCCTAGAATCTAAGAACCCCGAGGAACCCCGAGGAACCCCGAGGAACTCCGAGGAACCCCGCGCCCTACCGGAAGGCCTTCGCGACCTGTTCGAGCGAGCGAAGAGCAGTCCGCCCGGTCACTATGGCATCCGACGGATGGTCCGAAAGCGGATTCGCCACTCCGCAGGCGGCGAGCGCACTCTCCTGCGTGGCTCCTCTGGCGCACGGCGCCCCTCGAAGAAGCAGCACGCGGGCTAGATGCGTGGAGAGCCTGCCAGCTGTGACCGGACGCCAGGGACTCACCCTGCGCGTGACGGGATCCACTTCATAAAGTCCGATCCCGATCGCGCGGATGATCTCCTCGCGCCCTTCCACATCGCCTATGTCTGTCGCAATCGGAGGTGAAGGGAGGTTCTGGGCAAACCGGACGGCAGGCACACTCCAGTAGAGAAGCGTTGCGAGCTGGGCGCGCGTCAGCTCCGCACTCTCGACCGCTGCGTTGTAGTGCGGTGGCATGTTCTCGGAGATCCACTTCCTTTTGATCTCTTCCAGGCGAACGGCATGACGAGGCTCCGAGCTCGTCCGGACGAGGCGTTCATATCTCGCGATCGCGTCCTGATACTGGCCTTTGCCTGCCGACACCTCCGCAAGAATTTCCTGAACTTCTGACAGCTCTGCGGCTGTATTGAGCAGCGGGTCGATCTCGCGGCGAGCATCATCGAATCGCTTCTGCGCGACGAGACGCTGCGCCAGCGCCGTGCGGATCTCGACTGCCTCGGGTCGGAACGTCAGCGCCTCGCGAAGAAGACGAATCGATTCGCTTCCCTCAGCGGCGAGTCCTGCCGCAAAGAGCTCGCCTGAGACCGTCGTCGTCAGCTGCGACATTCGAGTCGCCAGCACGGCGGGGAGCGCTCCTTCAGCCTCGACTGTTCTGTAGATCTCGAGCGCTTCCCGGCTTCGCCCTTCCCGTGCGACCAGCTCCGCGGTATACACCGCCGCCGCGGTGTAGCCTTCCGGGCGGCCGATCGTCGTCAGGCGCCTCCGAGCCTCGGACGTCCGGTCGGCCCGAAGATCGAGCGCGACCTCACCAAGCAGCGCCGGTTGATACGACGGCTCTCGCCGCCTGATGTCCGCAAGGCGCCTCGCCGCCTCGGCCTCGTTGCCGGCAAGCACGTAGCGCCACGCGGTCTCAAACCGGTCATTCAGCGATTTGGAAACCGTTTCCCGATAGCCGATCCGCGGATCGATGAGAAACCGGTCATCCCCTTGCGGGATGACAGCCGGCGGCGGGGCCGCGGTGCACGCCGCCAGGAGCCCCAAAGCAGTCAGCAGCAGAATGGTTTTTGTTCTCATCAGCTCTCCACTTCGATCAGCCGCAGCGCGGCTTCGAATGCATGGTCTTTGTCGGACGCCTCGACCCAGTGCACATTTCGCTCCGCCCTCAACCAGGTCACCTGACGCTTCGCATAGGCCCTCGTCCGCCGCTTCGCTTCCTCGATCGCCTGCCGTTCCGACATTCTCCCGCCGACCACGGCGGCAGCCTCGCGGTAACCGATCGCGCCGAATGGCCGGGCGGTCTCCGGAAATCGTTCGAGAAGAGCACGCGTCTCATCGACGAGACCCGCGCGAAACATAGCATCGACCCGGGCATCGAGCGAGGTGACGAGAGCATCACGAGGAAGTGTCAGCGCGATCTTCAACGACGGCAACTCTTTACCCACGCCTCGCTCCCAACTGGAGATCGGCCGGCCACTGCTGATCCATACCTCGAGCGCGCGCTCCACGCGATGACGATCCGCCCGAGCGATCCTCGCTCCACTCACGGGATCGACCCGCGAAAGCCACCGATGCAGCCATGCGGGCCCCCTCGGTCTGGAGGCGACCGCATGCAGACGGGTGCGAATCGTGTCGTCACGCCCAGGCATGGCCGGCAGACCGTGAAGCAGCGCACGCAGATAGAAGAACGTTCCGCCGGCGAGCACCGGTCGCCTTCCCCTCGCCTCGATGGCCTCGCATGTCTGGCGGGCCAGCCTCTCGTAGTCGGCCGCGTTGAACTCGACGTCCGCGTCCAGGACGTCGAGCAGGTGATGCGGCACCAGACCGATCTGCTCGCGGGACGGCTTCGCGCTTCCAATGTCGAACCCGCGATAGATCTGTACGGAGTCGTAGTTCACGATCTCACCACCTGCGGTCAGCGCCAGACGGATCGCGAGCTCCGACTTTCCGGATCCTGTGGGACCTGCAATGGCGATGAGAGGCCGTTTCATCGGGGTCGCGCGGGACGGTCGCTCACGGAATGAGGATTTACGAGGTCCGATGCTTCAGCGAGGCCGCGTCCCATGGGTTCTGTCGTCCTCATCGTGGAGGATCGTGCGAAGGTGAGCGCGGCAATACATGGCGCCGTGGGGAATCGGAGCCTTGCAGACCTGACAGCGATTCTTGCTGACCGCTTTCGCCCCTTTTCCGAGAATGTGAGCCACGATGCCTGCAGCAATCAGCGCCAGCGACAACACAAACAGTTGCTGAAGCATCGGAGCCGGAACCAACTCAGCCCAGGCCTCGGTGTGATACGCGTCCGCGATGATGAACAACGCAAGCACAAGGATCAGGATCCAGAGCCCAAGTCGCAGAATGGTGTCGGCCATGACGATCTCGATGACACTCTAGTCAATCGCAGGCTGAAGGTACAAGTTGCCGTTCCGAATCTCCAGATCGAGAGTCCCTTGTCCGTCGGTTCGCCAGACACGAATGCGGCGCGCTGCAAAGTCGTCGAGCACCGACTGATGCGGGTGTCCGAACAGGTTCCTGCGGCCGCAGGAAATGACGGCAGATCGGGGGTTCACGACGTCGAGCAGGTAGCGCGAGCTCGAAGTGCGACTTCCGTGATGGCCCGCCTTCAGCACGTCAGCCTTGAGATCCTGATCCGAGAGATAAATCTCCCCCTCTCGCTCGAGATCGCCCGTAAACAGGACACGCCGGCCGTCAGCCTCCGCGCGCAGCACCAGCGACGCGTTGTTCTCAGGCGACTGCCGGAACGTGAGGTCGGCAACGACCGCCGTCAGTTGCACGTCTCCGACGGCGTAGCGGTCTCCGTCCCGGACCAGATGCACAGCGGTTCCGGTCGACATACAGGCCGCGAGGATTCTCGTGGCGCACTCGCCCCGGAAGCGGCGCGGGGAAACACGTACCGCTCTCACATCGAAGTTCTCTATCAGGGCCGGGATTCCGTCGCAATGATCGGGATGTGCGTGGCTCAGAAAGAGTGAGTCGATCCGGCGAACCCCGCGCTGGCCGAGGAGACGCAGGATCTGCCTCCCACGACCGGTGTCGATCACCGCGGTTCCGCCGCGCGAACGAATGGCTGCCGCATCCCCCTGCCCTACATCGAAGAACGTGATGAGCGGAGAATCGACGGAGCGCAGGGAGATGCTTTTCGCGACGGCTGCGCCGCTCGGAAGCAGCAAGGCAAGCGCAATCGCGACGGCACGTTTCCGGGCGCGTAGAAACGCGAGAAAGAGAAGCGCAGCCACCGATCCCGCTATCAGCACTCCGAGAGGCGGAGCCGGATGGAAACCGGAGAGTCCCAGAGCGTTCAGCATCCCGCAGAGTCGGTGCAGCAACGAGATCGCGTAGAAGACCGGCTGCGCAGGGAACGCGCATGCGATCGACGACGCAATCAGCATCGCGAAGATCAACGGCGACATCGCCAGAGTCAGCATCGACCCTCCGAGCGTGTACTGATTGAAGTGAAAGAGCGTCAGAGGAGAGATGGCGATCTCCGTGGCAGCGGCGTGATGCAGAACCGCGCCCGGAGTTTTCCGGACCCGGCCGGTGAGATCGACCCACTGCCGCCATGGCTTGCCGATGAACAGGAGCGCGCCGGCTCCGGCATACGTCAGATGAAACGAGACGTCCGTCAGTTCGCGAGGATCGAGCATCAGGCGTACGAGCGCGGCGAGACACCAGAGGTTCTCGAGCGACGTGGGACGTTTCGCGATTCTCGAACAGGCGTACAGGCCGATCCCGATGCTCGCGCGTGAGACGGAAGCCGTCGGCCCTATGAACAGCGGAGCCAGAACCGCGAAGAGCAACAGGAGCCAGTCAGAGGCGCGTGGTGCATGCAACCAGCGCAAGAGAGCTGCAATGATTCCGGCGGCGAAAGCGATCTGCAGCGCGGAGAAAACGAGGAGGTGGTAGGTGCCGCCGCGCCGGAAACTATCGCGCATCTCGTCAGTCAGCCGCTCTCCCCGCCCGAGAAGCAGAGCCTGCGCGAGCGCCACCTCATCGGGATTCGCCTCCGCATGCTGCTCGAGACGGTTGGCGAGTGCCCGATTCCAGGCAGCCGGATGCCACCAGGCGAGCCGGCCCTCATACGACATCAGCTGCGGAGCCTTGATGCTGAAGATGTAATGCCCCCACTCGCTCTGGCGCAGAAAGCCTTCGGCCCGGAGCGTGGCCTCCATATCCATCTCCGGCGGTTCGAAGCGCACATACACCGCGATCGGTGTGTCGAATGGCTCTCCGTCCGCAAGAAAGGATTCGGACCGCAGCACGAACGACTCGTCACGGGCGGCCCAATCACGCTCCAATGGAACTTCCAGCTGAACGAAGCGGTCGGGCAGAATCCGCTGAAACACAGCCCGCTCCCGCTCAACCCTCGAGGCATTACGGGCGAAAACGAGGATTCCCAGCGCAAGGAGGAGCAGGGCGCCTGCGGCACGGACGCGACGCGCGGGTTCGTCACCACGGCGCAGGCAGAGTACGAGAGCAGCGGCCAGAGCGATGCTGAGCGATGCTCGGAAGGGACTCGCCAGAAAGGGTCCGGCAGCCAGTCCCGAGACGAAGAAAATCAGTGGAATTGCGGCTGGAACGTCATTGCGCACGCTCGAACGAGGAGAGCGTTTCGACGTGATGTGTATTCGGGAAGAGATCGAGGACGTCTAGTGTGGAGAGACGCCATCCGGACGCGATCAGCCGGCTCGCGTCTCTGGAGAAGGTTACGGGATCGCAGGAGAGATACGCAATCATTTCCTTCGCCTGCCTGGCGATCGTGTCGATTACCTCGCGCCGTGCACCAGCACGCGGTGGGTCGAGAAAAACGAAGTCCGCGGCCGGGAGGCGGGAGATCTGCTCCTCGACCGGCGCGCTGACGACCTTCACGCTGCCGGGTACATTGAGCCGTGCATAGCGCGCTGAGCGCGCCGACCCTTCGACCGCGATCACCTGACCGAACAACCGTCCCAGCGGCACGGAGAAGAATCCGACTCCCGCGTAAAGATCGAGAGCCAGCTCTCGTGACTTCACCCGAGAGGCGTGAGCTGACACCAGCTGGAGCATGGTTCCCAGCAGATGCCGATTCACCTGGAAGAACGAGCCCGTCGAAAGCCGCCAGCGGTCATTCCCGGAGATGATCGTGAGCTCCCGGTCGTCGTCGATGAGCGCGTCGCCCACTTCCCAGATCTCAGGAAGCGGCTCCGTCTCAGTTACCGCAACTGCCGGCCGCGATCCGAAAGTCGCGGCGGTCCGGGTACCGACTACTTCACATTCCGCCGGCAGAGGGATCACACGGTTCGATCGCATGGCGTAGAAACCGACCGCCTCGCCGTCGGTATGCAATCGCGAGCGAACTCTGTAGTTCAGTGGCGACGGATGGAGCCGGATCGGCGGCAGTGTCGCGGGATCGAGCTTGCCGATCCGGCGGAGCGATTCGGAGAGGATTCTCTGTTTGGCTTCGAGTTGCCGGTCGAGCCGCAGAGCCGTCCAGTCGCACCCACCGCACTCGCTGGCCACCGGGCAGGGAGCGGCGCGACGCCCGGAGCTCGGCGTGAGGATTTCGACCGGATCGGCGCGGGCGAAGCCCTTCTTGACCTCCAGCAGTCGAACCCTTGCGACATCGCCTGGGAAAAGACCTGCCGTGAAAACCGGAAAGCCATCCACCCGAGCGAGAGACTCGCCTCCAGCTACGAGCTCCGCCGGCTCGATGATGATCTCGTCTCCCGGCTGCATCGCGCGAGTCTATCCGGCACCTTCTCCCCCCGCAAAAAAGCGCGGGCGAGAAGGGCGCTAAACGCAAGGTCGCTGACCGGCCGCACCGTTCCTTTCCGGAAGTACTGCCCACCCGCGAGGTTTGTCGCCCCTCTCCCCGCGATCTTAGCGGGGAGAGGGGGTGAGGGGCCGCGCCACACGCCAAGGATCGCGCCGTAGCCGGTAGGTAGTCGACTCCAGTGCCGCAGAAGGTACCATCAGGCGATGCGCACGCTTCGACTCGCCGTCCTCCTCGCCATCGTCCCAATCCACCTGTTCGCCTGGGGATCCAAAGGGCATGCGGTGGTGGCGGAGATTGCGGAGCGAGAGCTGTCGCCTACCGCGGCGGCTCAGATCCGCGACCTCAACTTTGCCACGCCTCTCCGCGACATCGCCTCACTGCCCGACGACTGGCGAGGCGAAGAGGTGAGCGGGGTCCGACCTGGCGACACGGGACCTCTGCACTACTCGAACATTCCGAACGAGTCGCTGACGTTCGACCGCGCGCGCGACTGCGCGAACGATCAGTGCATCGTCGCCGCAATCGAGAGGTTCGAGTCAGTGCTGCACGACAAGTCTGCGCCGAAGGAACGTCGTCGCGAGGCTCTGATCTATCTCGTCCATTTCGTCGGCGATATTCATCAGCCGATGCATGCAGCCGGCGGTCAAGTACCCGATCCCGAAGGGGGTCTTCGCCCCGACCGTGGCGGCAACCTGGTTCCCGTCCGCTACCTCGGCGTCGAATCAAATCTCCACCGCATGTGGGACTCTCAGCTCATCGAATGGGGACCGGAGACCGTCGACGACTACGTTGACTATCTGCTGAAGTATGAGATGCGAGGGCGTCCCGTTGAAGAGTTGCGGCGGGGGACCGTCGTCGACTGGATCAACGAATCGCATTACGCCGCCGTCAACAACGCTTACGACATCGCCGACGGACGAATCGGCTCGGACTACGCGAAACGAAACATCGGCGTCGTCTACGAACGGCTCCTGCGCGCAGGCCTGCGTCTGGGGAGAATGCTGGAGGAGGCGCTGGCGCCTTGAAGGCGGTTCCTCGGGGTTCCTCGGAGTTCCTCGGAGTTCCTCGGTTCCTCGGGGAAGGGCGAGGTTCTGGCTGGATTGCAAATTGAGAAGTTGCGTGACGACGATGTCTTGCAAGCGTCACCCCGAGCGGGCGGGTGGGCTGGCATGCGAGGGGCCTGGCAAGCTGCGTACTCCGTAACCGGAGGGCATAGCGAGTGCGGCTGCTTCGCCGGGTACAGAATGACGGACGCCTGTCGGTTCGGCGTGCGAGGCCCTGACTCCGAGGAACCCGGAACGAAGTCGTCTCACCCCTTGGCGCGCCAGACCTCTTCGAGCTTCGATCCCATTTCACTCGGCGATTTGACGACGTGAATCCCGGCCGACTCGAGGGCGGCCATCTTCTCGCCAGCCGTCCCCTTGCCGCCGCTGATGATTGCTCCCGCGTGACCCATACGACGCCCTGGAGGGGCCGTCTGGCCGGCGATGAAGGCAACCACAGGCTTGGTGACATTCGCCTTCACGAAGGCCGCGGCTTCTTCCTCCGCGGAACCGCCGATCTCACCGATCATGATGATCGCCTCGGTCACTGGATCTGCCTGGAAGGCGGCGAGGCAATCGATGAAGTTCGTCCCTGGAAGCGGATCGCCACCGATCCCGACGGCCGTCGACTGGCCGATGCCTCGACCGGTCAGCTGGCCCACAGCCTCGTAGGTGAGCGTTCCGGAACGGGAGACGATTCCGATCGGACCCGCCTTGTGAATATGCCCCGGCATGATGCCGATCTTCGCCTGGTCCGGCGTAATGATTCCCGGACAGTTCGGTCCGATCAAACGGGAGGGAGCCTGTCCCTCAGCCGCTCGCCGCCCGTTCACCTTCCGCAGAAACTCGTGGGCCTTCAGCATGTCATTGACCGGGATCCCCTCGGTGATGCAGATGATCAACTCGATCCCCGCATCTGCCGACTCCATCACCGCGTCGGCCGCGAATGGCGGCGGAACGAAGATCAGGGAGCAATTCGCGCCCGCCTTGTCCCGCGCCTCGGCCACGCTGTTGAAGACCGGAAAACCCTCGTGCGTCGTGCCACCCTTGCCGGGGGTCACGCCTCCGACCACGGCCGTTCCGTAGTCGCGGCAGTTGATCGCGTGAAACGTTCCTTCGCGTCCGGTGATCCCCTGAACGATCACCTTCGTGTTTCTGTCTGCCCAGATTGCCATTTGCTTTCCTTCGGTTCCGTCTCTCGTCGATTCGCGGATCTGTCGTCAGGCCTGCTTCTGCGCCGCTGCGACGACCTTCTGCGCAGCGTCCCACATTCCGTCGGCTGTGATGATCGGAAGCCCGGAATCGCGCAGGATCTGCTTCCCGAGGTCTACGTTGGTTCCCTCGAGCCGAACGACGAGCGGAAGCGGCAGACCGATCTCGCGGGAAGCGCTGACCACTCCTTCAGCGATGCGATCGCCCCGCATGATTCCACCAAAAATATTAATGAGAATAGCCTTCACATTCTTATCACTTAAAATGATACGAAATGCGTTCTTGACCTGCTCGGCCGTTGCGCCGCCGCCGACATCGAGGAAGTTCGCAGGCTCTCCACCCGCGAGCTTGATGATGTCCATCGTGGCCATGGCGAGTCCCGCGCCGTTGACCATGCAGCCGACGTTTCCGTCGAGCTTGATGTAGTTGAGACCGAACTGCGACGCCTCGACCTCGAGAGGATCCTCTTCGTGCAGGTCACGCATCTCGACGACGTCCTTGTGACGGAACAGGGCGTTGTCATCGAAGCCCATCTTGCAGTCGAGGGCGAGCACGTCGCCCTCTTTCGTCACGAGAAGAGGATTGATCTCGGCAAGCGCGGCGTCGGTGTCGTCGTAGGCGCGCGTCAGCTTCTGGACGAAATCGACGCACTTGCGGAAGGCATCTCCCGACAGTCCAAGCGCGTAGGCGACCTGGCGAGCCTGGAACGGCTGAATGCCGATCGCACTGTCGACCGGCACGCGGACGATGGCGTTCGGATCCCGCTCGGCGACCTCCTCGATGTCCATGCCGCCCTGCTCGGAAGCCATGATCACGTTCTGACCGAGTCTGCGGTCGAGAGTGATGCCGAGGTAGAGCTCTTTATCGATATTAAGAGCCTCCTCGATGAGGACCTTGCGGACGAGGCGCCCCTCCGGGCCTGTCTGGTGGGTGACCAGCGTCATGCCGATCATCTTCTTCGTCAGATCCGCCGCTTCATCCGCGGTGGAGGCGAGTTTGACTCCGCCCCCCTTGCCTCTCCCACCCGCGTGGATCTGAGCCTTGACCACGACACGGCCACCGAGCTCCTTTGCCGCCTGGCGTGCATGGTCCGGATTGTCGACGACTACGCCGCGCGGCGTCGGTACACCGTAGCGCCGCAGGATCTCTTTAGCCTGATATTCGTGGACTTTCATAGCGGCGGGCGTTTTATCACACGTCCGCTGGTTTTCGCGGTGGCGGTGAGCGGATGGTTGTGTCCGGCTGGTTTCTCGGACGTGTTCCTCGGAGTTCCTCGGTTCCTCGGGTTAGGGCCTCGCACACCGACAGGCGTCAGTCTGTAACAAGGCGAAGCAGCCGCACTCGCTATGCCCTCCGGTTACGGAGTACGCAGCTTGCCGGGCCCCTCGCATGCCCCCCCCGCCCGCTCGGGGTGACGCGAGTACGACATCGCCGTCATGCAACGTCTCAATTCTAAAATCTAATCAGGAACCCGCCCCTCCCCGAGGAACTCCGAGGAACTCCGAGG
>DASVLC010000447.1:0-2250 GCA_036385045.1 Thermoanaerobaculia bacterium
GCCCGAATTGAGAATTGGGAATTGGGAATTGGGAATTGAGAATTAAGTCAGAGGCAGCAGAGCGCCGGCTGGCCGTCGCGCCCGCCAAGCAAACCGAGAAGTGAAAATCGAGGGTGCCGGCTTGCCCCGCCAGCACCCCATTCTCAATTCTCAATTCCCAATTCTCAATTCGGCCGCAGCCGCCCTATCCGGCCTTCTTGTACAGGGTGATCGGCTGGCTGCGCTTCTCTACGACGTCCTTGGTGATGAGGCACTCGGTGATCGAGTGTTCGGACGGAATCGTGTACATGATCTCGAGCATCAACTCTTCGATGATGATCTTCAGACCACGAGCCCCGACATTGCGCTTGAGCGCCTCCTCGGCGATCGCCTCGAGGGCGTCGTCGGCGAAGCGGAGCTCGACGTTCTCGAACCCCATGATCGTCTGGTACTGCCGGACGAGGGAGTTCTTCGGCTCGCGTAGGATCTCGACGAGGGCTGCCTGGTCGAGCTCGCTGAGCGTTGCGACCACCGGAAGACGCCCGACGAACTCCGGGATGAGCCCGAACTTGATCAGATCCTCCGGATGCGTCTGTGCGAGCAGTTCCCCGGTCTTCTTCTCTTTCTTCGAGGCGATCTTCGCCCCGAAGCCCATCGAGGTCTGCGAGAGGCGTCGCTCGATGACCGTATCGAGTCCAACGAACGCGCCACCACAGATGAAGAGGATATTCGTCGTGTCGATCTGAATGAACTCCTGGTGCGGGTGTTTCCGACCGCCCTGCGGTGGAACGTTGGCAACGGTTCCCTCGAGGATCTTGAGGAGCGCCTGCTGCACGCCCTCACCCGACACGTCGCGGGTGATCGACGGGTTGTCGCCCTTCCGGCAGATCTTGTCGACCTCGTCGATGTAGACGATGCCGCGCTGAGTCTTCTCTTTGTCGTTTCCCGCCGCCTGGTAGAGCTTCAGGATGATGTTCTCGACATCCTCACCGACGTAGCCCGCTTCGGTGAGCGTCGTTGCATCGACGATCGTGAAGGGAACCGAAAGCATCCGCGCGAGCGTCTGCGCGAGCAGCGTCTTGCCGGTACCGGTCGGCCCGATGAGGAGAATGTTCGACTTCTGCAGTTCGACCTCCTGCCGCGCACTGCGCGACTGGTAATCGATCCGCTTGTAGTGGTTGTACACCGCAACCGCGAGCTTCTTCTTTGCCCGCTCCTGGCCGATCACGTACTGATCGAGGAACTCCTTGATCTCTTTCGGCTTCGGAAGGTGACCCGTCCCCTCGAGAGCACCCGGTTCGTCCTTCCGGTCCTCGGCGATGATATCGAGACAGATATCGACGCATTCATCGCAGATATAGACCGTGGGCCCGGCGATCAACTTCTTCACGTCCCGCTGTGACTTGTTGCAGAAGCTGCAACGGAGCACGTCGCCGCTGTTCCCCTTCTTCGACATTCCGATTGGGTCCCTTTCCTGAACTTCGCCCAAGATTGCTCCTGAGCGCCGTTCAAGTCAACTCACCTGTGGGCGAGTGCATTCCTGACGATCAGGGCCGAGGGGTGAGGGAGGAGAGCCGAGGGATGTCCTGCCTCTCCGTCTTGCACTCTGCTGCTCCCCTTGTTCCCTCTCCTGACCGTCACTCCCTCTTCGAAATTACCTGGTCCACGAGACCGTATTCCTGCGCCTGTTGCGCCTGAAGGATGTAGTCACGGTCCGTATCGCGGTCGATCCGATCGATCGGCTGCCCCGTGTGATCGGCCAGGATCTGGTTGAGCCGCGCCTTCATCTGCATGATGTCTTTGGCGTGGATCTCGATCTCGACCGCCTGCCCGCCGAGCCCGTGCATCAGCGGCTGGTGGATCAGGACGCGCGAGTTGGGGAGGCAGTAGCGCTTCCCCTTCGTTCCCGCAGCCAGCAGCACGGCAGCCATGGAGGCGGCCTGTCCGATACAGATCGTCGCGATGTCGGGCTTCACGTACTGCATCGTGTCGTAGATTGCGAGACCCGCCGTGATGGAGCCGCCCGGTGAGTTGACGTAAATGGAAATGTCCTTCTCGGGATTCTCGGCTTCGAGAAAGAGAAGCTGCGCAATGATCAGATTCGAAACGTTGTCGTCGATCGGCTGACCGAGGAAGATCACGTTGTCCTTCAGCAGGCGCGAATAGATGTCGTAGGCCCGCTCGCCACGTGAGGTCTGCTCGACGACCATCGGGATCAATACCATTTGATTCTCCTTGCGGGGGTAAGTCTATCGCGAGCCGCGGGCCCGC